>CAMAZH010000059.1 GCA_945863035.1 Chitinophaga pinensis
GAAGTCTTCATCAGATTAGGATTTCCTAATGCTTCTTCCATTATTCTGTTTTCTAATAAATAAGCAAAAATTTGCAAGAATATGGTACTATGATTGCGCAGATTTTAAAACGTCTTCAAGAAATTCCCTTAACCGGAAAATTCTTTTTATCTCTTGGTGCAACCGGATGTGCCTTGGGATTAACTTCATATATCAAACCATCAACGCATCAAGCCCTTGCCAGCTCTCTAAAAAGGCCAAACATCATCTTTATTCTTGCCGATGATCTTGGCATTGGCGAGCTTAGTTGTTATGGTGCCGACAACTACAAAACGCCTAATATTGACAAGATTGCAAGCAAAGGATTACGTTTTACGAATGCTTACACTCCGCCATTAAGCGGCCCGTCCCGTGCAACAATTTTAACAGGACGCTATTTGTTTCGCACCGGTGCAACCAATCAGGATGCCGTTGCCGGAATAAAGCCTAGCGATGAAATACTGATTCCCTCCGTTCTTAAACCTTCAGGATACTCTGCATCAATGATAGGCAAATGGAGTCAATTTTCACTTACACCTCATGACTTTGGCTTCGACGACTATCTGATGTTTCAGGGCAGTGGACAATACTGGAACACCCAGCCTAAAGCTAAAAATTACGAAGTTAACGGAGAGACAGTCCCCTTGCGCGACGGGGAATATTTGCCTGATATGATGCACAGGCATCTGGTCGACTTTATCACAACCCATCGAGACCAACCGTTTTTTGTCTATTATTCATTATCCCATGTTCACGCCAATATACTGCCAACACCCGACAGTTCACCATTAAGCAAGAATATTTACGTCGACAACATGACGTACATGGATAAATTGGTAGGGCAGCTTTTAACTGAACTCGATCGGCTTAAATTACGCGAGAATACAATTATTGTTTTCTTCGGCGACAATGGAACGGCAAATGCTCGCGCAGATAGTGCTACCATCGACGGACGAAGACTTATTGGCCAAAAAGGCACCATGCTCGAAGGTGGAAGCCTCGAACCTCTGATTGTAAGTTGGCCCGGAATTACACCCGAAGGCAAAGTCACCAGCGATCTTATAAGTTCGGCTGATTTTTTACCCACTTTCGCAGAGATTGCCGGTGCTAAATTGCCTGAAAACAGAATAATTGACGGCCAAAGTTTTAACGCACAAATACGCGGCGAAAAAGGAAATCCTCGTGAGTGGGTTTACATCCAGCTTGCCAACAAATGGTATGTCCGCGAGGCCGGATGGAAATTGAATCAGATGGGCGAATTATATGATATGAGCAAAGCTCCTTTTGAAGAAATTCCTGTTTTAAACGAAAATATTAGTCAGGACGCAAAAGCTGCTCGTGTTCGTTTGCAAGCAGCTTTAAATCAGTTAAACCCAGCGGGTGGAATTCCTGACACCGGCGACGGGAGTGGTCGGCATGCCAACAGAAATGAAAAGAAATGAGGCTGCATTATAAGACAATGAAACAAGTTTTTTGAACAAATATTTATTAACGGACACCTATTCAAATGTCAGAAGAATCGAAAAATATTCGAAAAAAAGATTTCCAAAAATTCTTAAATGGAAAACTAGCATTCCTTTTGAGTGTTAAATTCCCCTTTAAATACACCTTTTTCACGATGGGCGTATTGTCAACTGTTTGGTTCCTTATCAGGGTTATTCCTAAACCAAGCCGTGCAGAGTATCCCTGCATTAAGGCAGCAAGTCCTTTTATGAGCAGTTTTGTGATTTATCTGCTCAGCTTGGGGACAACCGTATTTGCTTTCCGAAAAGCCAAATCAAAAATTCTACAAACCCGGTACCTTGCTGCATCCGGCTTTGTTCTGGTGGCAATGGCAGCTGGCGTATCAACCCTGATTCATAATTATTCCACAGCCTCTGCGGTTTCTACTAATCCAACTGCGAATGCTGTTCCCATGATCGGCCCAAACCAGCCGGTAGGCGTTGCTCAAGGTATTTTTCCGGGGAGAGTAGTATGGGTTTGGGATAGTCTGGCTACGAATGAAAACTGTACAGGTGTATTCAACGACGGCTGGTATATGGACAAGAACACGGATATGATAAGGGTTGATTCAATGCTGATTAAAACTGTCCTTGCTTTAACCGGCAAACCCACGATTTCGGAATCCTGGGATACGCTGTTCCGTTATTTTAATGCCGCTCATGAAAAAGGAAACGTTTCCTACATGGAAGGTGAAAAAATATATATAAAATTCAACAATGTCGGAGGTCATGCAGCCAGGATGGATAGCAGGACCCATGCGAGAAAAGCAAATTCCAGATATGCCAATTCCCAGGCTTCCGCGCAGGTCGGACTGGCTTTGTTGAGGCAACTAATCAACGGTTACGGAGTACCTCAGGAAAACATAACCATAGGCGATCCGTCGAAACATCTTTACAAGGATAACATCGATATGTGGAGAAACGAATTTCCCGATGTGCATTATATTGGCAGTACTGTGTTTCTTGCTACCGGACAGGAAGCCGCTGTGAAGGGAGCTGCTCCACGGATCTTTTATTCGGATAAAGGTACTTCGGGACTGGGATACAGTTCCGATTATATACCTACTGCCGTTGAGGAAGCCTCTTATGTAATTAACCTTGCTGCACTTAAGGCTCACTACAGGGGAGGAATTACCAGCTGCGCGAAAAATCATTTCGGAACACAAATGAGGGGAGCGGCCGATCATTTGCATAATGGCTTAATTGGCGCAGATGATACTACAAAAGTATATGGGAAATATAAGGTACTGGTTGATATGATGGGGCATGAACTTCTCGGAGGAAACACAATGCTTTTTATTGTCGATGGTCTCTGGGCAGGCGCAGATGCTAATTACTCCCCCGATAAATGGTCTGAACCTCCTTTTAATGGCGACTGGACCTCTTCGGTATTTGCTTCGCAGGACCATGTTGCTATCGAATCCGTATGTCTCGACTTTCTTCGTTCACACTATCGGGTTGAAACCATGCCCGATTCTGCATTTCCTCAATATCACGCGGTCGACGATTACCTTATGCAGGCTGCCAGCCCGACATACTGGCCCGCGGGAATCATTTACGACCCGGAAGGTGACGGAACTCCCATTCAGAGTCTGGGTGTTTTTGAACACTGGAATAATCCTGTCGACAAGCAGTATTCCCGTAACCTGAATACCGGCGAGGGAATTGAGCTTTTCACAATTTTCAGCAACAAACTGTACATACTTGATTCTCCCGGAAACCTGGCTGCGGGGTCCGTTTCTGTCAACAGCATCGACCTTTCCTGGAGCGATAACTCGAACTGCGAATCGGAATTCAGTATCGAAGTCTCTGCCGATGGCCTCACGGATTGGACTTTATTGGCACAAGTTGGTGCTGATGAAACAAGCTACAGCATTGCAGATCTTCTTCCCAACACAAAGTACTATTTCAGGATAAGAGCGATAACCGACAAGGCCGCTTCAGAATATTCCGGAATTATTAGCGCTTCGACACTTGTAGATGCCACATCGGTTTCCGATGCTTCTGCCAATATAGGATCGCTAAAGACTTTTCCAAATCCTTTTCTGAATGCATGCTCGATTTCGCTAAGTAATAGTTACTCAGGAAAAATTTCAATTAGCATTATTGACCTCTCAGGAAGAGCAATTTACAGTACTGATACTTTTAAATCAAGCGGGGCATTCACAACAAAACTTGATCTGGAAAGGATTAAGCCCGGAGCATATGTCGTGAGAGTTAAAATGGGGAATGAATACCTGACAACAAAAATCAATAAAGAATTTTAGAAGGAAATGAGAAAATTACTTGTATCGTCGATGCTTACCATTATCCTTTTTAGTCTGCAAGCTCAAACCTGGATGATATACAATATGGATAACAGCGTACTTCCCTCCGATCAGGTAAAAGCCATTCTATGCGACAAGGAAAACCGGGTCTGGATGGCAACAAGCAACGGTCTTGTAATGAAAAGCAATGATAACTGGCATGTTTACACAACGGAACATGAGCTTCCAGATAATTCGATAAACAGCCTGTTTGCCGAGAATTCGAATTCCGTTACGAAAATCTGGATTTCAACAAAAAAGGGTGCAAGTTGCGTGTCAATTCAGGAGGATTTTGGCATTGAAGTATCTACATTTTCAACAAGCAATTCAGGTATTGGTTCGGATAGCATTTGGCTTGCTTCGGTAGACAACAACTCGGCTAACTGGTTTGCTCATGGACAAGGAATTTCAGGGTTTAACAGCGAGGACTGGTATCTAAAAGTAAATTCAAATAACGAATCCAATCTTACAAAAGTAAGCAGCATAGCATCATTTCCCGATGGGTGGAACCTCTTTGGTACACGCGGTACCGGGGTTGCACGTCTGAAAATGGGCGTTGACGGCATCAGTGGCGCATCTTCCTATGTAGTGGATTACACGGGATTATGGTCGGATAATATTTATTCGATTTTTATTGATAGACTAGGAAATCAATGGTTTGGAACCGATAAGGGAACAAGCTATCATGTTGGTTTTGAAACCAAGGAAGGTTGGGATGAACCTGCATTAAGGCGCAGCACGCATCAGGTATCAGACACAGTATATGCAATCAGGCAAGACAAACAAGAAAGAATTTGGCTGGCAACACCAACCGGTGCCGTTGTTTATGCCAATCAGACTCTGTATACATTTACAATTGCTGAGGGTTTGCCGGATAACGCAATCAATGATATTTCCTTCGATAACGCTGGCAATATATGGCTTGCAACCAACAAAGGAATTGCTTCTGCCGGTATCGATGAATTACTTACAGGTGTAACTCCATTAAGGCCGGAAGCAAGGCGGGGTGGCATTGAGAAGGTATATCCGACTGTTGCGAATTACCTTGTCAATATTGTTTTTTCAGTTGCTCCCAACAGCGAAAAAGTAGTATTGCAGGTTTACAATTTAAACGGACAACTCATCCAAACTCTTTTTAGCGGTAGTTTACCCGAAGGTAGCTATACTAAAAGTTGGAATTGCAGCAATAATCAGGGATCAAAGGTTCAAAAGGGAATGTATTCAATTCTTCTTAGGTCAGCGAAAGGAATTGATACACAAAAGATTATTGTTAATTAATATTGAGTAAAACAGGAATTCAATTTAAAGGACAGTCAAATGAAATTTAAATCTCTGATTTTTATAGTAGTTTTATTCGGCTCTGCTTCTAAGGTTGTGCATGCACAGATAAAACTCCCTTGTTTTATAAGCGATGGAATTGTGCTGCAGAGGGAAATGGATATCCCTGTGTGGGGATGGGCTGCTCCGGGTGAAAAAGTACTGGTTGAGTTCATGGGAAAAACATACACCGCAGTTGCCGGTGGCAACATGAAATGGAATGTTGATCTTAATCCGGAAAAAGCAGGTGGACCCTATGAAATGAAATTTACGGCAAGCAACAGTATAACTCTAAAAGATATTTTGGTGGGGGATGTGTGGCTTTGCTCCGGACAGTCGAATATGGAGTTTGAAATGTCAAAAGCCAGCGAAAAATATGCAAAGGAAATAGAATCTTCATCGAATAACCAGATCAGGCAATTCCTGGTTAAGCGAAGAATAAGTTTCAATCCCTATGATGATGTGGAAACAGAAACCGGATGGCAGGCTGTAAATCCCCAGACAATCATGAAATTTACTGCAGTTGGATACTTTTTCGCTAAAAACCTTTATGCCAAACACAAAGTTCCCATAGGCCTTATTAATTGCAGCTATGGCGGCACTCCCGCTGAGGCATGGGTTAGTGAAGGTGTATTGCAAAATTATCCGCATTATCTTTCAAAAACACTTGAATACAAAGACACTGCTTTAGTAAACCGAATCACAGCACGTGATAAGCAATTTGCTGAAAACTGGTACAGGAAATTATATGAGGGTGATGCCGGCATGCACGAAAGCTGGTATTTGCCGGAATATAACTCATCTTCATGGGCAAGCATGTCAGTACCAGGTTTTTGGCAGGATGCCGGATTAAAAAACATAGATGCAGGGATCGTTTGGTTTCGTAAAGAAATTGAAGTGCCCGCTTCTCTGGCCGGAAAAAATGCGGTCTTGCGTTTAGGAAATATAATCTTAAAAGATATTACCTATTTCAATGGAATCGAAACAGGCAAAACAACGAACAAATACATCCCCCGAAAATACAGCCTTGATGGCAGCATTGTAAAGGAAGGAAAAAACCTGATAGCAGTGCGGATCGTGAATGAAAGTGGTAAGGGCGGTTTTATTAAGGACAAACCTTACGTTTTGGAAATTGATGGGGATTCCATCGATCTTGCCGGGGATTGGCAATACAAATCCGGCGTTGCCTCCGAACCCCTGTTGAGGGAAGATGTGACGCGATTTCAGAGCCAGGGTTCCTCGATGTATTTTGGTATGCTTTCCCCTTTGATTGGTTACGGAATCAAAGGCGTAATCTGGTATCAGGGGGAGTCCAATACCGGTAGGGCAAAGGAATACCAGTCGTTATTTCCCGCACTAATCACTAGTTGGCGAGAAGAGTGGAAACAGGGCGATTTCCCTTTTCTTTTTGTTCAGCTTGCAAATATTAATGAAGCTAAAGCCATGCCGGGCGAAAGCAGACTGGCTGAGTTACAGGAAGCTCAAGCCATGGCCCTTTCATTGCCCAACACAGGCATGGCAGTTGCCAACGATATCGGAGAGTGGAATGATGTGCATCCCCTCAATAAATCGGATGTGGGGCTCAGACTTTCTCTTGCCGCCCAAAAGCTCGCCTATGGAAACAAGAAAGTCGTGCATTCCGGTCCGAGGTTTGAATCCATGAAAATCAAAGGAGACAAAATTATCCTTTCATTCTCAAATACTGGCAGTGGATTGATGGTCAAAGGGGGAGGCGAACTTAAACATTTTGCAATCGCTGGCGAATCAGGGGGATTTATGTGGGCCAATGCAGTAATAAAAGATGATAAAGTAATCGTTTGGAGCGACACCATTTCCAATCCTGTGGCAGTACGATATGCCTGGGCAGACAATCCGGGAGGAGCAAACCTTTATAACAAGGAAGGTCTGCCGGCATCTTGCTTTCGAACGGATAAGTAGAATTTCCCCGATAAAAAAATAATTATAGGAGTATAAAAAATGAAAAAAAAATATTCATTACTATGGCTGTCTTTTTTTGTTATATCGGTTGCCATTGCAAATGATACCGTAATCAAACTTAATAATGTAGGCCTAAACCCTGACATGCAGCACCACCCTGACTCGGTTGCCCTGGACAATGAATATGTCAGAGTTATGCGTAATTCTACAGCTTTTGAGTTGCCGGAAACTGTTGGTTTTGGCACACGGCTTATCGTTGCTCTTGACAAAGTGAAAATCCATTCCAGCAGGGGCAAAATAACGATGAAACGCGGAGAAGTTGTCGTGTTCAAGGCTGGTGAATCCTATTCATTGTCGGCAGGTGAGTTCTTCGAAGTGGCATTCAAAACAAATCACCCGCCCATAAAAGGACCAGGAGAATGGTTAGAACCCTTAAAAAACACAATAGTATTTGAGGATGAACAGTTCCGCGTATTCGAAGAAAGGCTTGCTCCCGGCGATACACGTGAAATGCACAGCCATGCAGAGCGTGTTGTTATTCGTCTCAATCCCGCCCGACTGACGGATCCCCGATTCAATCCTGACGGAACCACAAAGGGCAGTTTACAGGTCCCAAACACAGTGAGATTTGCTCAGCCTGTTGTCCACGTTGTTAAGAATATAAGTGAAGAGCCCTTGTTTAATATCGTTATCGAATTTAAATATCCTCATTAACTTTTCCTTTATGAAAAACAGAGTCGTCACTCAACTTGTTCCGAATTTATCCGGCATTATGATTCTCGCATTTGTTGATTCAAAAACAGAGCTCAGTAAATGGGGTGAGAGATTTAGGTTTTTCCTTTCTTTTAGATGAAATTTGAAATTATCAACCTGACAATTATGAAAAAAAATCTGATTTTGATTTTTACTGTTCTTCCCCTTTTGGCTCCACTGGAAGCACAGAATATTTTAAAAACTTCAGGCATTTATCAAAACAATCGGGAGCCATTGATTCAAAAACCATTCCTCGAGCTTCCCCTGGGAGCAATCAAACCTGAGGGCTGGCTTAAAGAACAGCTAATCATTCAGAAAAACGGAATGACCGGAAACCTTGATGTGATTTACGAAGAGGTAATTGGCAAACGTAATGGATGGCTGGGTGGCGATGGAGATGTTTGGGAACGTGGCCCTTACTGGCTTGACGGCTTGCTTCCATTGGCATATATTTTAAACGACAAAAATTTGATCGGGAAAACAAAACCCTGGATTGAATGGACTATTCAAAGTCAAAAGCCAAATGGTTATTTCGGACCGGACACCAATAATCCTGACGAACCGGGATTACAACGGAATAATGCAGAAGACTGGTGGCCCAAAATGGTAATGCTTAAAGTGTTCCAGCAATATTATTCGGCAACCAACGACGAACGTGTTATCAAATTCATGTTGAACTATTTTCGGTATCAACTGCAGGAACTTCCACAGCACCCCTTAAACAATTGGACCAGCTGGGGGAAATTTCGTGGAGGCGATAATCTTGCAATTGTTTACTGGTTATACAATCTTACCGGGGAGAAATTTCTGCTCAACCTGGCCGAATTGATTCACTTCCAAACCGAAAACTGGACAGAAGCGTTTTTAAACAGAGATATCCTGAAACATCGAAGTTATCATTGTGTGAATATTGCCCAGGGGATAAAAGAACCTGTTGTTTATTTCCAGCAAAGTAAGCAGACTAAACACATTGATGCTGTCCGCCGAGGCATTGCCGACTTAAGTCAATTTTATGGCATGCCGCATGGATTGTTTGGAGCTGACGAAATGATGCACAACAATAACCCGACTCAAGGTTCGGAACTGTGCAGCGCGGTTGAAATGATGTTTTCGATGGAAACCATTTTGCCTATTACAGGCGACGTAACGTTTGCTGACCTGATTGAAAAAGTGGCTTATAACGCATTGCCAACCCAGACAACCGATAATTACGACAGCCGCCAATACTATCAGCAAGCCAATCAGGTGATGATTTCCCGTACTCCGCATAATTTCGGCACCGCTTACGAAGGAACAGAAGTGCTTTTTGGAGTTTTAACAGGTTACCCGTGTTGTACAGCCAATATGCATCAGGGCTGGCCCAAGTTTACCCAGAATCTGTGGTATGCTTCTGCCGATGAAGGGATTGCTGCCTTGATATATGCACCTTCAACTGTTAATATTAAGGTTTCTGGCGGTTATGAAATACAGGTAAAAGAAGAAACCAATTATCCGTTTGATGAATCCATTCGGTTTTCACTTAAAATGGTCAACTCATTAAAATTCCCTTTTCATCTGCGTATACCCGCATGGTGCGAAAAAGCTTCCGTTAAAATCAACGGTATTGTTTGGGACGAATACGAAGGCAAACAAATTGTACGCATAAACAGAGAATGGAAAAATGATGATGTTGTGGAATTGATACTTCCTATGGAACTCAAAACAAGTCGTTGGTATGAAAACTCTGTAGCAATTGAACGGGGTCCTTTGACTTTCGCTCTTAAGATTGGTGAAAACTGGAAGAAGATAGTAAATAATGATAAATATGGTCCATTTTATTATGAAGTTGAACCTTCAACACCTTGGAATTATGCCCTGATTGAGGAATCGTTAAATAATATGGATGAGAACTACATTGTGATTAAAAAGAATATATCTCCGGAGGCCTTTCCATGGAACCCGGAAAACTGTCCGGTTGAAATCAAAACTAAGGGCGTAAGAATACCCTTCTGGACGATTTACAACGGCTCAGCCGGACCATTGCCCATAAGCTCAAAGTATAGTCCCATAAACCAATTTATTCCAGCCGATCCTGAAGAAATCTCCTTAATTCCTTATGGTTGTACCACCCTAAGAATTTCAGAGTTTCCGGTACTCAGGCTGAACCAATAACCTAAGAAAACCTTCACAGATGCGTAATTTGGATAATCTCACTATAAGAAAAAGGCTCTTTTACCTTGTGCTAATTCTATTGGTAACTTCATTGAACCTGAAAGAAGTTGAATCTGCGGTAGTAGACTTACATAAATACAATCCTATTATCTCGGGACACAATGCTGATCCCAGTATTTGTCTTGTTGGCGACAACTACTTTCTGGTTACGAGTTCCAATGAGTATTTTCCGGGAATTCCGATTTATCAAAGTAAAGATCTGGTCAACTGGAAGATGATCGGCCATGTGTTGAATCGTCCATCTCAACTGAATCTTGACAGTGTGGCCTGTACAAAAGGCGTTTTTGCCCCAACTATCAGGTATAATAAGGGGATTTTTTATGTGGTTTCAACCCTAACCGGAGTGGAGGAGGGTAAACCGGCAGGTAATTTTATCGTTACAGCCAAAAATCCTGAAGGTCCATGGTCAGACCCTGTTTGGCTAAAGGATGCAAAGGGGATTGATCCTTCTCTCTTCTTTGATGAAGACGGGAAAGTCTACTATCAGGGCAATTATTCGCCCCAACCCAAAAAATGGAGCAATCACCGCAACATCTGGATCCAGGAATTTGATGTGAAGAATATGCAGTTAATTGGCAATAAAGTGGATATTCTCGATGGTAGCGATTTTTATCAAAAAGGTAATATTGACGGGGGATTAAACGAAGGGGTAGACTTTTTTGAGGCTCCCCATTTGTATAAAACGGATGGAAAATACTACCTTATAGCTGGCCATGGCGGAACATTTCAAAACCATGCTGTATCGGTCTGGCGGAGTGATCATGTTTTTGGACCATACGAAATAAATCCTGCCAATCCGATTCTTACTCATCGAGATTTACCTGCAAACCACCCTATTACCTCTACCGGACATGCGGACCTGGTGCAAACCCAAACCGGGGAATGGTGGATGGTTTACCTTGGCAGAAGACCTTATGGAGGTGAGATTCACATTTTGGGAAGGGAAACGTTTTTGTCGCCAATCGGTTGGACTTCTGCGTGGCCTGTTGTTAATCCAAACGGAACTATAGGACGCGGAGAATTATCTCTTCAAAAACCAAACCTGAAAGAGAAAAAATGGAATTCAATATTGGCAAAAGATGAGTTTAATGGTAAATTGTTGGATCCCCGCTGGACTTTCATTCGCACACCCCATTCACCATGGTGGTCGTTAAGCGACCGGAAAGGATTCTTACGGCTGCAATTACGTCCCGAAATAATATCGGGGATCGTAAACCCATCGTTTATGGGTCGAAGGCAAGAAAGTCCCAATTGTTCAACAACAATTAAAATGGAATTTGTCCCTGCAACTGACAATGAAGAAGCCGGGTTGGTTGTTGAACGGGACAAGGATAACTATTTCAGGTTTATATTGGGAAAAGAGGCCGGACAAACAGTTTTGCGCCTTTTTCAGCGAAATAGTGCAAAACCGGAAGATGAGCTGATCGCCAAATCGGGTGTTGGTGCAGGTTCGGTTTATATGAAAATTTCATCCGAAGGAGTTTTTTACACCTTTAGTTATTCCTTGAATGGGAAAGAATGGTACGTGTTGAAAGATAAATTGGATGGCTCCTTTTTGGGAATGGCTGGTGCAGGGCGATTTACCGGAACGTTCATTGGAATATATGCCTCTGCAAATGGCAAAGGAAGTCAAAATCATGCTGATTTTGACTGGTTTGAATATATTGATTGAAATAGGATTGGTTTGATGTTTTGAAAATGGTGCTTCCCCGGAATAGTCAGACCTCATCTGAGTTCATGCCTAAATTGTTAGGCGGAGTTCAGGTTGTAACAGGGGAGGGTTTGATAGACGAAACAACGGTAAATTTTGTTGCAATACCCTATTTTTCCTGGCAAAACAGGGGCGTGTACCAAATGAGTACGATTCTCATTGAAAATGCAAGTCTTATTGAACATGAGCAGAATAGCCAGGGCGAAATTAATACTGATGGTTGACGATCCTTATGAATTAAAAACACTCGAAAAAAACAGTAATCAATTTAAAGAACTAAAAAACAGATTAACTCAACACATCCGGGCTTCCGGTGCAGTTTCATGGCAAAAAGCTGTATATTGGTAAACTGATTTAATTTATTAATGAAATGAAATACACAAGTTTTAAATTAGCAGCAATAACCGCCTGCATTTCAACAGCATTCTCCTGTCAGAAAAACACAACAGTCTCAACGGAAAGTGATCCGGAAATCCCGAATGTGATTTTCATACTGGCCGATGATTTGGGCTATGGCGATTTGGGATGCTATGGCTCAAGTTGTAACCGGACTCCGAATCTCGACAATTTAGCCCGCCTCGGCATCCGTTTTACAGATTCCTATGCTGCCGCATCCATCTGCTCTCCTTCCCGCGCAGCGCTTCTTACCGGCAGGTACCCGCTGAGAATGGGGATAAACGGTGTGTTTTTCCCTGAAAGCTTTTCAGGTATCGATACTTCTGAAGTTACAATAGCCGAAGCTTTGCATAAGGCCGGTTATTATACCGGAATAGTAGGGAAATGGCACCTGGGGCACCACCATGCTTTTCTCCCGCTTCAGAACGGATTTGACGAATACTTTGGAATTCCCTATTCGAACGACATGCGATCGGTAGTGTATATGCGGGGGAACAGTGTGGAGAGCTGGACGGTTGACCAAACATTGCTTACAAAGACCTACACCGGTGAAGCACTTGCTTTTATTGAGAAAAACAAGGAGAGACCATTCTTCCTTTATTTGGCTCATAATATGCCCCATGTGCCCTTGTTCGCATCTGCCGGGTTCAGCGGAAAATCGGCAAACGGATTGTATGGCGATGTTATAGAGGAACTGGATTGGAGTGTTGGTGAGATAATGAAAAAACTGGAATCGCTGGGACTGCTTGAAAATACGCTGGTTGTTTTTTCGAGCGATAACGGTCCCTGGCTTACCGAAGGACCGCATGGTGGAAGTCCCGGCCAATTGTTCCAGGGAAAGTTTACTTCCTGGGAAGGAGGGCAAAGGGTGCCAACCATTGCATTTTGGAAAGGCAAAATAAATCCGGGAGTCTATCCGGGAGTGACAAGCCTGATGGACTGGTATCCTACACTCATATCGCTTGCCGGACTGGAAAACCCGGGCAACAGGATGCTTGATGGAATGGACCTTTCAAATGTCCTTCTTGGAAATGGGAAAAGGCAGACGGACGATTTTTATTATATAGGCGGTGGGAATATCCAGGCATTCAGGTCCGGCGACTTTAAGATGATCCTTCCGCAAGCCATGAAAAAAGGTAATTTCTGGGTAGAGGATGTCCCGGCACATGATACTTTGCTTTTCAACCTTAAGGAGGATATCGGTGAAAAAAACGATCTCTCAAAAACCGAATATGCAAAAATAGCAGAAATGTCTGCTAAGATTCAGGAATTCCGGAAATCGCTGGAAAATGTGCCTCCGGGGCTGATCATGAACGACCGGTCGGCTGAAGAAGCTACTAACAAAGCCCGGAAAATCCTTGTAGAGCAGGCTCTCAGCCAGGGAAAGAAACCAAAAGGAGGAATTTGATATGAAGGGAATAAATTTCAGATTTCTCATTAACCTGGCCCAAATGAAAAACAAACTGTCCACTTTGATCTTATTCTGGGATTTTCTTTTACTGCCGTGTTTTATCCTGAATGCAAATGATAGTCAAGTAGATAATAACAAGAGGAAAATTTATTTTCAGGCAGAAAGCCCTCAGCAATCTTTTGGTTTTAATAAATTAAATGAGAACGGACTCTTCATCTTTGAGAAAGATCCTGGAAAGGCTGATGTAATTGTTGCTGCAACAATTGAATTGTGCAAGAGGATTAATTTAATTGAAGAATTTTCCGCCATCAAACCGGAAGGCTTTTCAATAAAGAAATTGCCCGGCAATAAAATAGGTATAGTTGCCTCAGACCAGACCGGAGCAATGTATGGAATAATGGATTTTGCCGCACAAATACAAATGGGCAAAACACTTCATTCAGTCGAGGAAAAAACCGTAACTCCGGCCTTGGGGTTCAGGGGGATCAAATTCAATTTACCATGGGATTCGTACCGAACCGATGCCAGTTTGCAAATTCACGAGAAGACCATTCGTGATTTAAAATACTGGGAAGCCTTTTTAAACATGATGGCTGAGAACCAGTTTAATGCATTAACCCTGTGGAATCTGCACCCTTTTTCGTTCATGATCAGGGCGAAAAATTTCCCGGAGGCCTGTCCATATAACGATACCGAATTAAAACAATGGCACGACTTCTGGACCCGCCTTTTTAAAATGGCTGCCGATAGAGGAATCAAGACCTATATTTTCAACTGGAACATCATGGTTTCCGATGAATTTGCAAAAAAATACGGTCTGGCTGATTATTGCCTTGATACGTATGAAGGAAAGAAATATATTGGTAAGGGCGATTATTCGCCAATCATTCAGCAGTATACCCGCGAGAGTTTAGCTCAATTAATTGAGGAATACCCCGATCTTACCGGAATTGGTGCCAGTCAGAACGAACGCATGGAAGGAGTTGACGAACAGGTTTGGCAGGATTGGATTGTTGACACCTATTTCGAAGTTATTCACAATGCAAACAGGAAAGTGGATTTTATCATCAGGGCACATACCCACCCGGCTCCTGCACTGACCCGAAAGGCTGTTGAGCTTAATGCAGACAAGCTGGGGAATGTTTTAATGGATGTTAAGTTTAATTGGTCGCATGCACATGCAACTCCCGACCTGATGTATATTCATGGCGGATCGAAATCGAAAGAACTTTGGGAGCCAGCGCCAAAAAATTATAAAATGGTTTACACCATGCGAAACGAAGATTTCTTTGTCCTGCGCTGGGGTGAACCCGATTTTATCAGGGAAGTCATCAAGCGAAACTCTCAGGAATTCGTAGGCGGTTATCTGATTGGATCTGAAACCTACATCCCCGGGATAGAATATATTACAAAACCAGGAAAGCATTTAACCTGGGAATATGCATTCGAAAAACAATGGCTGTTTTATGAGGTATGGGGAAAACTAATGTACAATTCCACAATAAAGGATGAGGTTTTTGCCAATTCATTTAACCGGAAATATGGAATCGCCTTTGGAAATAAGCTGATTGAAGCCCATAAACTTGCTGATAAAATGCCCTTGAAACTAGCATCGTTTTACTCTTCATCGTGGGATTTTACCTTGTATTCCGAGGGATTTATCGGGAATGCCCCAGCCGGAAAAATGAATAGTTACGATTGTATTTCACCATTCATTTCAGTAAACGAGATTATAGAAACAACAACACTTGATTCAAACCTGGTTTCAATAAGCGATTTTGTTTCGGGAAATTATTATGGCCTGCATAAAATAACACCCCTGGAACTGGCCGATGAACTTGAAAAAAACAGCAATAAAGCACTTGATATTCTTCAGGAAATCTCAACGGAAAATCCGACTCTGATCCACGAAATTGATGACATCAGGACATGGGCTTATCTAGGATTGTATTTCAGCGAAAAACTGAAAGGCGGAACTTCCTTGCAGCAGTACCGGGTTTCGGGCAATGCCAAAAAACAGCAGGAAAGCATTGTGTACCTCGAAAAAGCCCTTTATTACTGGGTAAAAGTGGCGGACATTACCAGCAAATACATGGATGAGATATCGTTGACACATTTGAATCCGAGATATGTGAGCAGTTGTAACGTAAGACCCCTGGTAAAATTCTCGTGGGCTAACCTCACAACTGAAGTCATAAATGATATTGAGATAGCAAAAACCTCCAAACCATTTGAAAACAGTTCAGGTAAATGATTTGGAGATCAAAAAATGTTGCCGGTTTTTTAGTTCATTATCACGCGCGAAAATCAATAAATTTATTTATAAGTTAGGCATAAGAACTATGAAAATTATATCCGTAAAACCAGCAATTCTGACATTTCTCTTTTCTTTTTTTTCCTGCTTTCAACTGGCTTCACAAGCTAAAACGATTGTTACAATCAAGGGTGATGATTTTTATATTAATAATAAAATAACCCTAAATGGAAGGAGCATTGACGGGATTTCGATCGAAGGGCTTCTTCCTAATTCAAGAATGGTCCAGGGAATTTTCGATGATCTGAATCCTGAAACCCAATCTCTGTGGAAATACCCGGATACACATGAATGGGATGCAAACCGGAATACCAGCGAGTTTATTGCCGCAATGCCCGAATGGAGGAAAAACGGATTGCTGGCATTCACCCTTAATATCCAGGGCGGAAGCCCTACAGGCTATGGAAATAAAGGCTGGATTAATCCCGGTTTTCACAAGGATGGACAACCTATGGAGGCTTATTTTGAGCGGTTGGAACGAATTGTAACCAGAGCTGATGAGCTGGGTATGGCTGTAATTCTGGGTGTATTTTATTTTGGACAGGATGAACATCTTGAAAATGAGGAAGCGATTAAAAATGCTTTGATAAATACCGTTGACTGGCTGTTCTCAAAAGGATTCCGAAATGTAATCATCGAGATTAATAACGAATGTAACATTAAATCATACGACCACGAAATTCTGAAACCGGAACGGGTGCATGAGTTGATAGAACTGGCAAAAAGCAAACAACATCCTGTTTCGGGTTACAGCTTTTACGTAGGCACCAGTTATGGCGGCGGGCACATCCCTCACCCCAATGTGGTTAAGGTCTCTGACTTTCTGTTGCTTCATGGAAATGGAGTTTCCAACCCTGAGGACATTACTAAAATGGTTGAGGAAACCCGTAAAGTTGATGGCTATCATTCCATGCCCGTTCTTTTCAACGAAGATGACCATTTTGATTTCGATAAACCGGTAAATAATATGCTTAACGCATTCAGAGCAGGAGCATCCTGGGGCTTTTTTGATTTCAGGAAGAGAGGGGAAACACTGGCCGAAATGGATTCGTCTTTTTCGGAAGGCTATCAAAGTATACCTGTCGACTGGGGTATCAATTCTCAGCGGAAAAAAGACTTTTTCGGACTCCTTAGAAAAATCTCGGGAATTAAGGAAGGTGTCGAGTCCCTTACAGTACCCGGGTTTATGGAGTACGTGTATAAGCAGATCGACACGGTATCATTAAAGATTTTCATTAAAAATCCTGAACGATTCAATGAAAAAGAGACCTATCCGGTTATCGTTTTTTTCTTTGGCGGGGGATGGAATTCGGGTGATATCAAACAGTTCAAACCTCATGCAGAATATTTTTCATCCCGCGGGATGTCATCCCGCGGGATGATCGCTGTATTAGCCGATTATCGGGTAAGAAACCGACACCATACCACCCCGTTTGAGGCGGTGTCCGATGCGAAATCGGTAATCAGATACCTGCGTCAGAATTCGGAATATTTACGAATTGACACTTCAAAGATCGTGGCGTCCGGAGGTTCAGCCGGTGGACACCTGGCAGCGGCAGCGGCAACTGTGCCCGGACTCAACGATTCCATGGACGACCTGAAAATTAGCGCGAAACCCAATGCGCTGGTACTCTTTAACCCGGTTTTCGACAACGGCCCAACAGGCTATGGTTACGATCGGATCGGGGAGCGATATCCTGAAATTTCTCCCCTGCACAATATTAAGAATAACACCCCGCCAACTATTGTTTTCCTGGGAACTAAGGATGATCTTATTCCTGTGAAAACGGCCAGGCTGTATAAGCGAAAAATGGAAAAATCCGGCGGCCGCTGTGATTTGTTTTTATACAAGGATCAGAAACACGGATTCTTTAACTATCGGGAGGACAGCAAAAACGAGAACAGGTTTTTTAAGGAAACAATAGCTCAGACAGACCATTTTCTTGAATCCCTGGGTTATGTAACCGGACAACCTTCATTGTTAGCTCACTGAAAATTACCCTGTTTGTGAAAAGCAATTAAGTCAAATAAAAAATGAGCATGAGTAAAAAACTGTTTTCTGCAGGGCCTGTTTACCTGGTAATAGCATTCCTCTTTTTTTATAGAATCGTTGACGCACAAGCTTATTTTATTGAAAAAAATTCCCGGGTAATCGTTGAAATGGAATCTGCTTTCAATTTAAGCGGATGGGCTCAAGGAGATACAATTGTAAGCGGACAGGTAATCAAATACCTGAACTGGAACGGGACAGACTTCTTTAAAACACCCGGAAACCAGTTGCTGGAATATAAAATTAGAATCAATACTCCAGGGACCTATCGGTTTACCTGGCATTGTAAAGTCGGGGAAGGAGAATCAAATACGGAACACAATGATAGCTGGCTCAGAATACCGGATGCATCTGACTTTTACGGGGAAAAAGACGGGCATACTGTTCATCCAAAAGGTATTTGCAGCAGTGACTGCCCAAATGGCGCGGGTTCAGGCGGATGGTTTAAGATATACAGCAGCGGAACAACAGACTGGACGTGGTCGGCCCGGACAAGTGATAATGATGCCCACCTGATCTATGCGCGATTTGATAGACCGGGGATCTTCACCGTACAGGTTTCGGCCCGCTCTGACCATCATTTTCTGGATCGCTTCGTGCTTTACAGGGAAACGGTTTACAGCGAAGATCAAATCACTGATTTGAGCCTGTGCGAAAGTAAATCAAAAAAAATTCCAAAAGAAAAAAAGATTCTGTCCATTTATACCGACAGCGAAGACCCTGGAGTGCTTTTCGCCATGGAGGAGCTCAAAAGCGCCCTTTCACAGCAAGGGTTTTCATTTAAACTCAATGGCACTGTAAAATCGGATATTGTTTTATTCCCGGTGTCATCAGCAAATGTTCTCAGCAGAATGAATGCATCCCTTGAAAACAATGGTTTTATGCCTAAACCCGAGGGTTTTAGTATCCGGAGGGATGCCGGGAATAAAATCTGGGTTGCAGGTGGGGATATAGCCGGACTGATGTACGGAATACTTGAATTGTCGGAGCAAATCAGCCTGTCAGGAATGGAAGGAATCCAGGCAGCCGACCAGAATCCCTACATGGCAAAAAGAGGAATCAAATTCAATATACCTCTGGATGTCCGCACTCCCAGCTACACCGATATGAGTGATGCTGGTCAGCAAAACATAGCGGAAATGTGGAACCTCGATTTTTGGGAAGAGCTGATTGACAATCTTGCCCGAAACCGATACAACCTGATCTCTGTATGGAGCCTTCACCCGTTTCCCTCCCTGATAAAAGTGCCCGAATACCCGGAGATTGCGCTAAATGATGTTAAGCGCTCAGTTACAAAGTTTGATGAATATTACAGCACAAGGGCTACCGGCTATGACGCTCCGGAAATTGTTCAAAACACTGAGACTCTTCTGGAAATATCAATCGATGAGAAAATTGCATTTTGGAGAAAAGTAATGTCCTACGCAAAAGCCCGAAACATTGATTTTTATATCATTACCTGGAATATTTACACCTACGGCATTGATGGCAAATATGGCATAACCGATGATATGGACAACGAAACAACCAAAGATTATTATCGCAAATGCGTAAAACAGCTGTTCCTCACCTATCCCGATCTGGCAGGAATAGGGGTGACAACCGGTGAGAATATGGGCAAAGGCAAAGAAGGGTTTGAGGCAAAGGAGGATTGGATTTTCGATACCTATGGCCAGGGCTTAATTGATGTTTCAAAGATTCAGCCTGACCGGAAAATCACTTTTGTTCATCGGCAGCACGAAGCCGGCACAGAATATATAGCAAAGAAGTTCGGCAGGCTATCGGAAAATGGCAATATCGATTTCGTATATAGTTTCAAGTATGCACAGGCCCATGTTCTTAGTTCAACAAAACAGTCATTTCACAGGAAGTTTGTCGGTGAACTCGATGGAAACAGAACTCTCTGGACGTTGCGCAACGATGATAATTACTATTTCCGCTGGGGAGCGCCCGATTTTGTTCGCGAATTCATAAAAAACATTCCTTATGAGGTTTCAAAAGGCTACTACTACGGATCTGATCAATATGTTTGGGGGCGTGAATTCCTGAGTCTGGACCCGGAAATCCCCCGACAGCTTGAAATTGTCAAACACTGGTATAGTTGGATGCTATGGGGGAGGCTGGGTTATGACCCTGAAATCTCAAATGAGCGATTTACCGGGATAATTCAGGATCGGTTCGAGGAAACCGATGCGGGAGTATTATTTGGGGCATGGCAGGAAGCTTCTATGATATATCCCGTTACAACAGGTTTTCACTGGGGCGATGTTGACTACAAATGGTATATTGAGGGTTGCAGAAGCAGGCCGGAGCCGGCACAGACAGAATCAGGATTTCACGATGTAAACCGCTTTATTACCCTGCCTCCTCATAAGGAAACAGGCTATCAATCAATACCCGATTATGTTAACTCCTGCCGGGAAAAAAAACCATCCGGCCTGATCAGCCCGATTATGGTCTCCGATATCCTTCATGGTCATGCCGATAGTGCACTGGTATTGGTAAAAGCCATCGACACAAATGGCAATAAAGAGCTGATGCTCACGATAAATGATATTCAATCAATGGCATATCTGGGAAAATACTATGCACATAAAATTTGCGGTGCGACCCATTTGGCCTTATACCGTGAGGTAAAAGAAAAGTCCAACCATGACAAGGCTATTATAGAGCTAACCGCTGCGCTGGAGTATTGGAAACTTTACACGGCTTCAGCTATGCAGCAGTATAAAAATCCTTTATGGACCAACCGGGTCGGGTATGTTGATTGGGTAAAATTAACAGAAGAAGTAAAAAATGATATTGAAATTGCAGGCAGAGATTAATACCTGAATACGATCAATCACCTGCAAAAACTATTACTCAGCGCTTTATCATGATCCTGAAAAACAACATTAGATGAAAAAAACGTTCTCCCTTGTATTCTTTTTATTCATGGCTGCCGGCCCCTTATCCGCCGGTTTAACCGATTCACTCAGCCTGAAATCTTCCGGGTCACAGGAAATACCAGTTGAAACCAGGGAATCAGGGAATCTTGTCTTTTCAGTAAAAGATACAGTTGGAGGAGTCGGTAAAACCCCGGGTGTGACCACAGCTGCAAGAATTCTGCGGACCGTTGATTCAAAGTCTGAACTTGATGTTTATGGAGGATGGCTGGGAATGCAGCTTGAGGCGACAGGGCATTTCAGAACCGTTCAGATCGATGGATTCTGGTACCTGGCGGATCCTCTCGGACACCCTTTTTTTTGTGTCTCTCCAAATTCCGCAGGTAAAACCTACCTGAATAATTTAATGCCTGACAGCCTTATTTCTGCTGGATTTAACTCCCTTGGAAACTGGTCGGATTACCTTGGTATAAACGCTCTTCCCGGTCCTGATATGCCGTATTGTGAAAGATTCCTGTTTCTCCAGACCTATAAAAACAAGTCAGTACGCTTGAAAAACCTGTATGATGCTGGTGTGATTGCTGTATTTGACCCTGAGTTCGAAACTTTTGCTGGTACTTTTGCTGCCAATATCCTTTCAGTGAAAGACGATCCCTGGTGTATCGGTATTTTCTCCGATAATGAGCTGCCAAATTACGACAATACAACCTACGGTAATCTGCTTGAACGCTATCTTGCTGTTGATGCTGCGGATCCTAATCATATTGCGGCGGATGAATGGATGAAAGCAAGAAAGGGTCCAGGATATACCATTGACGATACCGACCGGGAAAATTTTCATGGATATGTCATGGGGACTTATTACCGGATTGTATCCGCGGCTATTAAAAAAGC
>CAMAZH010000060.1 GCA_945863035.1 Chitinophaga pinensis
GGAACTATTATTATGCAACAGGATACACTTACTATTGGCCATTGGTATTGGATTTCGGTTGATGATGATCTGGTAAGCGGTTCATTTTCCATCTGCGTTGACGAAAGACCTGATTACGATTATAAGGCTGGTGCTATGGAAATCAGTCTTTTGGATGGTTCCTGCTCCGCAAATGCAGCCTATTCGAACTATTATGCCACAGAGGATGAGATCATGGCTCCCTGTTGGCTTGGAACTTTGAACAAGAATGTATGGTTCAAATTCCAGGCAACCACAAGGTTCATAACTGCAAGTTTGAAAACAGGCTCCATTTATGGGAATATCCGCAGACCTCAGATGGCTATTTGGAATGAGGCGGGAGTTGCCGTAAATTGCATAGACCCTATTATTGATCAGGGTACACTGAACCTTAGCTCTGATTCTCTATCAATTGGAAGTTGGTATTACATTTCAGTCGATGATAATTATTCTTCCGGAAGTTTTAGTCTCTGCCTTAGCGACCAACCCAGCTACGATTACATGGAGGGGGCATTAACATTATCCCATAATGCCGGCTGCTCCGCGGATGCTGTATATACTAATTATTATGCAACTCCGGATCAGTCAATGGCTAGCTGTTGGTCTGGCACTGTAAATAAGAATGTTTGGTTCAGGTTCCAGGCAACCACGCCATACCTCACCCTTACACTTAAGAATGGAAACATTTATGGATCGATGCAGCGCGCTCAGATTGCTTTATGGGAGGAAAATCTGACTGAGGTCCGTTGTCTTGGACCAATTGTGGGACAGGGTACCAGTGTAGTTAGTGTTGATAACCTGGTTGTTGGAGATTGGTATTATATTTCGGTTGATGATAATTATGTTCCCGGGAGTTTTAGCCTTTGTCTCGATGATGAACTTACCTACGACTACAAGGCTGGAGCATTACTTCTGAATGATATAAGCGAATGGTGCAGCGCAAACGCAGCATTTACAAATATTTACGGAACCAATGATGAATCTCAGGGGAGTTGCTGGAGTGGCATTGATAATAAAAATGTTTGGTTCAAGTTTCAGGCTACAACACGATTTATTACGGTTCAGCTTACAACTGGAAATATTTTCGGAACTATTCAACGCCCGCAAATGAGTTTATGGAATGATGCCGGGAATGAAGTTCAATGCCTTGGTCCCATTATTAATCAGGGTACAGCTATATTGAATACTGATTCTCTTACCATTGGTAACTGGTATTATTTGTCGGTTGATGATAATTATGTTCCTGGCAGCTTTAGTCTATGTGTCGACGATAAGCCCGGCTACGATTATCATGAAGGAGCCAAAGAGATTGCTCATAATGCAGGCTGCTCTGCGAACGCTTTGTATTCGAACTATTTTGCCACTGCAGACCGAAATATGGCATCTTGTTGGTCTGGCACTGTAAACAAAAACGTTTGGTTTAAATTTCAGGCGACTACGAATTACCTCACTCTTAGAATAAAAGACGGAACCGTTTATGGCAGCATGCAGAGGGCTCAAGTTGCTGTATGGCGCGAGGATGGCTCAGAAGTTAAGTGTCTTCCTCCCTTGGTGAATGAAGGGATTTCAGTACTTAGCATCAATACTCTTATTATTGGTGATTGGTATTATATTTCAGTTGACGATAATTATGTATCCGGGTCGTTCAGCCTTTGTCTCGAAGACCAGCTTGATTATGATTATTGGGAGGGTGCAAAAGAGTTAACCCACAATGCAGGATGTTCAGCTAATGCCATTTACACTAACCTTTATGCAACTGAAGATGAATCTCAGGGCACTTGCTGGCAGGGGGCGGAAAATAAGAATGTATGGTTTAAGTTTCAGGCAACCACACCTTATGTTACTGCGAGTTTGAAATCCGGAAATGTATACGGAAGCTTGCGCCGTGGACAGATGGCTTTGTGGAATTCGTCAAAAAGTATGGTTAAGTGTGTTGGACCTGTATACGATCAGGGAACAAACGTTATGAGTTATAACAGTCTTACCGTTGGTGACTGGTATTGGATTTCGGTTGACGATAATTATGTTAGTGGAAGCTTTAGCCTTTGCTTGTCTGATCAGCCGGATTATGACTATAAAATCGGGGCCGTCACAATAACCCACACAGACTGGTGTTCTTCAAATTCAGCCTATACCAACGCTTACGCCACTGCTGATGAGTCTGCCGGTTCTTGTTGGGCAGGCGTGGACAACAAAAACGTTTGGTTTAAATTTCAGGCTACTGCTCCTGGAGTAACACTGGAAGTAAGTACAGGAACCACCGAAGGAACAATGCGTAACGCTCAGATGGCTCTTTGGAACGAATCCGGTTCGCTGGTAAAGTGTGTATCCGGTTTAGTGAATGCAGGTAAAACGAGCATGAGTATTGATTCTCTTATTACTGGAAATTGGTATTATTTGTCAGTTGATGACAACAACACCAGTGGTAGTTTCACACTGTGCATCAGCGATGAATCAAACTACGATTACAAGGCTGGAGCTCAAGTAATTAACCATAATCAGGGATGTTATGGCGATGCAGTATTCAGCAATTTACTGGCAACACCTGATGGAACCCAGGGAACCTGCTGGACCGGTGCAACCAATAAAAACGTTTGGTTCAAGTTCCAGGCGCAGACATCAGAGCTGAATCTTCAGATAAAAACAGGTTCTGTTTATGGTGGGTTGCGCCTGCCGCAGGCTGCCGTTTGGAATGAAGCTGGAATTCAGGTTGCCTGTGCTCGTGGTATTGCTACAACCGGGACGATGACCTTGCAGATTGACTCTCTGACTGCAGGAAACTGGTATTACATATCTGTTGATGACGATAATACCTCAGGCTCATTCACATTATGCATTACGGATGCCGTGGATTACGATTTCCGATCGGGTGCTATTTCACTTGCCAATATCAGTGATTGGTGTTCTGCAGATGCTATTTATAATAATACCTACGCAACTGCCGACCAATTCCAAGCTTCTTGCTGGACAGGGGTAAACAATAAAAATGTCTGGTTTACTTTTAATGCCGATACTCGTAATGCAATTATTAGTGTCCTTACGGGTAACGTATATGGGACTATGCGACGCCAGCAGATTGCCCTTTGGAATGTAAATGGAGTAGAGATTGGCTGTGCAAGACTTGCTGGTACAACAGGAACACTTACTTTAACTGCTGATACGCTAACTCCCGGAAACGATTATTGGATTTCAGTGGATGATGATAACGTTTCTGGAACATTCTCCCTGTGCATTGACGGGAATCCTCTCGATGCCGACATTCTTGGAACCAATCCTCCTTGCGGAGAATCTTCCGGTGGGACAGTTAGTGTAACTGCTATGGGAGGAACGGGTTCCGGATATACATATACATGGACAAAAAATGGAGTCCCCCTAGCTTTAACAACATCAGTTATTAGCAATCAAGGAGCAGGGCTCTATCAGGTAATCGTTACCGATGCCGGAGATGCAACTACGGTGACCAGATCTGTAAGTCTTTCGTTAGTCCCTGCTTTGACAATCGGATTCTCAAAAGCAGATGAAACTTGTACCGGACTCCAGAATGGTTCCATCACAGTAACTGCTGGTGGGGGATCCTTAACTGCATATCTTTATACTTGGACAAGAAATTCAGTTGCAATTCCGGATGTCATTCCAAATCTTACAAACCTTTCTCCCGCATGGTACAAGGTATCTGTTCAGGATGCTTTGTTGGCTTCCTGTAGCCGTGCCGACAGTATTCAAGTGATTACAACAAATACTCTTTCAGTTCCCCCGTCAGGCATAAATATTACCAATAATAACATTTGTCAGGGTACGCCAAAGTTGCTTACCGTGCAGGGAGGTAGCTTGGGATCAGGTTCATCCTGGAACTGGTATTCCGATGCTGGCTTCTCTACTTCTGCAGGTCCTGATGGGCTTTCATTAACCGTGGATCCATCTGCGAATACTACTTATTATGTAAGAGCAGAAGGGCCTTGCAATATTACTACAGCTGCTTCTGGTACTGTATTGACAGGCATACCAAGTCTGGCTCCAACTTCAGCAACAAGTGATAGAAATAACTTGTGTTCAGGGGACGGTTCTATCGTGCTTAGTTATGCCGGAGGAAGTCTTGGCGATGGTGCAGCTGCCGAATGGTACTCTGATTTGGCCTTAACAAATAATATTGGAACCGGAAATGCTATTACAATTTCTACACCTCTCATAACCTCAACTTATTATATAAGGTTCGAGGGAGATTGCAATAATACCAGTGCTTCAAGTGTCACAATTATTATTCAGGATGTTACTCCCCCGACGATCACGGCCCCTGCCAACGTAAGTGTTAACAGCGATGCGGGTATCTGCACCGCCAGCGGCGTGGCCCTTGGCTCAGCCACCACGGCCGACAACTGCGGCGTGTCTACAGTATCGAACAACGCACCAGCAATTTTCCCGCTGGGTAATACCACGGTAACCTGGACGGTAACCGACAATGCCGGACTCACCGCCACAGCAACACAGACCGTAACGGTAACCGACAACCAGGTTCCGACGATCGCTGTCCCTGCCAACGTAAGTGTTAACAGCGATGCAGGTATCTGCACAGCCAGCGGCGTAGCTCTGGGATCAGCTACCACGGCCGACAACTGCGGCGTTGCCACAGTAGCGAACAGCGCACCTGCGATCTTCCCGCTGGGTGTTACCACTGTAACATGGACGGTAACCGACAACGCCGGACTCACCGCCACAGCAACACAGACCGTAACGGTAACCGACAACCAGGTTCCGACGATCACCGCACCGGCCAACGTAAGTGTTAACAGCGATGCGGGCATCTGCACCGCCAGCGGCGTGGCTCTTGGATCTGCCACCACGGCCGACAACTGCGGCGTGTCTACAGTATCGAACAACGCACCAGCAATTTTCCCGCTGGGTAACTCCACGGTGACCTGGACGGTAACCGACAATGCCGGACTCACCGCCACAGCAACACAGACTGTAACGGTAACCGACAATGAAAACCCCATAATAACAGGATGTCCGGCAGATATAACAATCACGGCAAATGATGAGTACTGTGGAAATATTGTTACATGGACACTTCCTTCTGCGAATGACAATTGCAGTGTTGTGATCACTTCCACACACAGTTCCGGCGATTTCTTTCCAGTTGGTGCAACCACAGTAAGCTATACAGCTTCAGATCCTTCAGGAAACAGTGTGAGTTGCAGTTTTATTATTACAATTTTGCCTGCCACCTCACCCATAATCACAGGTGATTCTGAGGTGTGCACACCTGTTGCTGAAAACTACTCAACCGATTTGCTTCCTGGAAAGTCATATGCATGGAGCGTGACGAACGGAGTATTTACAGGTTTACAAACCAATCCGGACGTAGAAGTATTATTGACAGGTACAACCAGCAGTATCATTTCAGTAGTCGTCACATCAGGTTCAGGTTGTTCAATATCAAATAGTCTGGAAATAATTAAAAACGCAACTCCGGAAATGGGTGAAATACAATCCGGAAGCAAATTAAATAGAAGATAATTAAATTTTTAAATACCAATAAAAACCAAAAGTTATGAAAACCAAGCAGAATTCTTCAGTGAGTGTATTAATGATTGCATTAGTATTATTTTTCTTCTCCTCAACGGTTATGGGGCAGTTTGAAACCCCAAATCCTTCAAACCCTATTACTCAGGCAATGGAAGAAGTTAGAACAGGTTCTTCGATTACTTACAATGTTACGGCAGGTCATATTGCCGGACAAGAGTATCGTTGGGCTGTAATAGGTGGAACTATAACTACCGGAGTTGTAAGTTCATCTGGTGATTCATCAATAGTTGAATGGACAAGTAACTTATCATCGATAACTGTTAGTTGGGACGAGAATCTCACAGGTACTCCTATCGGATCCTATGATGGGTATATTTTCGTTCAGAAAAGGACCTCCAGCAGCTGTCCCAGTCAGCTTCAGATAATCCCTGCACGTCTTTGGAATGTTGCCACGGCTGATATCGATGCTGCCGACGCAAACTTTGAAATTTGCTCAGGTGAAGCAGTTGCCGGAAATATCACTGTAAATCTTACAGGTGCACCCGATCCATCTGCTAATGGATTTGAGGTGGTTTATGACATCACAGCAACAAACCTTACGGATCTTTCGGGAACAGCTCTTACAGCAACAGGCATAAGCGCAGTAACAAATGGATCAACTTTGGATATCGTTCTTCCTGATGGCCTCATTAGTACCGATTTGGTTAACGATGCTCAGTTTGTAATAACACTTACTTCCATGCATGATGATTTTACCGGTGCAGGTGCAATACTTGCGCACAGCACATTTACAATTACCGTACATCCGACTGTTATAACTGGTCCGATTATCAGCAGCAGCAGTTTGACAAGAAGATAGAACTTTATAAGCTTCCTTTAAGCCATTAGCCTTAAAGGAAGCTATGAATTTCTTAAAATTATTGGAGCAAGTCTGGCTCTGAACAGTGGTTAATAATATGCAAGATATTAATATCTTGCCTGGATATGGATAGTTAGATATCGTATATTGTCAGGATATGATCCTGGTTTGATATGGATGTTTAAGGAAGTGTTTTCCAACAGATGTTTATTCATATTCTTAATTATCTGCAATCAGTGCATTAATTGTTCTGAAGAATACTGTTTGGTTTTTAAAATATTGATCATTATGGTGGTGATCCAAAAATTGATTGAAAGTGTTTAAAAGATGAACCTTAAACGTTACATAGCGCTTACCTGGTTGATGTTTACAGCATCTTTCGGTATCCTGTCAGCACAGCAGTACATGAGTATTGTTTGTGCCGGTGATACCGGGGTTGCTTACTATGTTCAGGGAACAGAGGGTTCCACATTTATCTGGAATGTTCAGGGAGGTACAATTGTGCGCAATTATGGAGATTCTATAATTGTAAATTGGGGAAATGTACCGGCTGAATATGACTTGCGCGTTCAGGAATTTTCCAAATATGGTTGCTCGGCAAATCCAGTGGGGGGGAAAGTATTGGTATCTGCCCCATTGCTGGAGTTGGGCGAAAATATTGAAATATGTGAAGGTGAGGTTACTGAAATATTGCCGCCTGGCTCATTTTACTCGTTTTTGTGGCACGATGGATCTTTTACTCCTAATTTTATTGCGCGGGAAGAAGGACCGATTGCTCTTACTGTAACGGACAAATACGGTTGTAAAGCTTCTGACCAATTGTTCCTCAAAGTTAATCCTTTACCTCGGGTTAGTTTAGGCAGAGATACGTCTCTTTGTGGAATCGAGACTGTCACACTTGACGCAGGGAGTGATGGGGTGCAATTTAATTGGTCAACCGGACAAATATCGAGGGAAATTACAGTGTTTGAAGGGTTCCAAAGAATATCAGTAAATGTTACCGATGAATTTGGCTGTTTTGCTTCGGATGAGATCGTTATATATTCATGCTCCACCGTCGACTATTTCAGAAATATGCCTACTGGCTTTACGCCAAATGGGGATGGGAAAAACGACGTTTGGAATATTCCGGAATTACAAACATTCCCACAGGCAGTAGTTGAAATATATGACCGTTGGGGATTGTTGGTGTTCCGCTCTGAAAGCGGATATTCAAACCCCTGGGACGGTACCTCGGGAGGTAAAGAAATGCCGATGGATTCCTATTATTTTGTGATTAATCTGAATAGTCCGGGGCTTGAACCTATTTCAGGAACTGTTACTCTTATCAAATAATTTTAATTGTGAATAATTAATTTTGTAGTTTGATCTTGTAATCCCTATCTTTCCGGCGTTTTTGAAGGATAGGGTTTTTTTTCATTCATCTAATGAACTAAGAATCAGAAAAGTGGAGAAGACAAGCCAGAATATAACTAATGGTGAAATATTTATATATTTTATTTCTGTTTGCATTTACCGCGCAGTTGTCTGAAGCACAGCAGGTTCCGTTATACAGTCAATATACTATGAACGGCTTCCTGTTAAATCCGGCTGTTGCTGGAAGTGAAGGGTATACCGCCGTTAATATTACTGCCAGAGAACAATGGCTGGGCCTCAAAAACGCGCCTAAAACCCATGCGCTTAGCGGTCAAACCCGTATTTTAAAGAATAGTTACATTTCTAAGAAGTCTTCGATACGTCGACATTCACCTTTGGGATCACGAAGTGGTAAGGTTGGTTTGGGGGCCTATGTTTTCAATGACAAAAACGGACCAATCGATCGAACAGGAATACAACTGTCTTATGCATACCATATTAGAATGCGCACAAGCCAGCTTTCCTTTGGGATTTCAGGTGTGGCTTACCAGTTTTCAGTAGATCAGGATAAACTCAGGTTTGAATATGAGGATGAATTTTGGGAAAATGCACAGAAATCCATTTTTATTCCTGATGCAAATATCGGGGTCTATTATACCGACCCTAAAATTTTCGCAGGCTTTTCAATGTCCCAACTATTCCAATCGGCACTTAAACTCGGTGAAAAAGGTTATGCCGAATATAAGATGAAACGTTATTACCACCTTATTGGCGGTTATGATATTCCCGTTAATGATTACTTTTCAATCGAACCCTCAATTCTTATTAAAACAACCGGGAGTTTTGTGTGGCAAGCAGACTTTAATACCAAATTTATTTTTAATGACGAATATTGGGCTGGTCTCTCTTATCGCACAGGTGGAGCCTTAATCTTTATGGGGGGAGTAAGGGTAGATAAATTCTTTTTCGGATATGCATTCGATTACACTCTTAGCAGCATAATGAAGCATAGTTATGGCTCTCATGAATTTATGGTCGCAATTAAATTCGGTGATAACGCCCGCCGCTATCGCTGGCTAAACCGTTACTAGGCAACTGAACTTTTTTCGCATTCGCTTGTTTCTCTCAAAAAAAAGTCATGCATTTAGTTGAAAGGAAATGCACACCATGTGAAGGGGGAGTAAGTAAGCTCAATCCAAAGGAAATAAATTCTTTAAACCTTCAACTTAAGCAACCCTGGCTTATTGTTGATGACATGAAGATATGCCGGGATTTCCACTTTAAAGGATATCTCCAAACCATCATTTTTGTAAACAAAGTTGCTGAAATAGCTGAATCCGAGGGCCATCACCCGGTAATGCATGTCTTTTTTAATAAGGTCCGTATTGAAATCTGGACCCACGCTATTCTTGGCCTTTCGGAAAATGACTTTATTCTCGCTGCTAAAATTGATGACATGTTTTCTCATGAGTAACAGAAGTTTTCCGTTTCCATTTATTCCTTATATTTGACCGGGATTTATGCTGTATAGCATAAGTTGTGATTGTTGTCGAAATCTTCATTTTAAAATATCCATTTTAAAAATCTAGTGTTTTGAAAACCAATATTTTACTTCTGTTGACGCTTTTACTCTTTACTGTATTGATAGAGAAATCAAATGCTCAAGCGACAATACTTAGGGGAAAGGTTTCTGATATAAATAATCAACATCCGCTTGTCGGGGCTAACGTTTTCTTTGAAAATACAGGTAAAGGTTGTGTGACTGATAAATCCGGTACTTTTGAATTAGTGGTTTCCGATTCCAATGAAAACATGATTGTTAGTTATCTGGGATATAAAACCCTGATAATTTCGCCTGAGGAGTATTCCAATACTGGTTTTTTGGAAATATTGCTCGAACAAGACCTTATAGCATTTAGCGAAGGTGTGGTTATTGTCGGTTCACATTATGGTGGCCGCTCAAGCCTAAGTTCAGCGGTTCCCGTAGATCAGTTCCCCGCCGCCATTTTGGAGCAAACCGGCCAAACGGATCTTAGTCAGCAATTAAACAGCCTGGCACCCTCGTTTTATTCCTCCCGGCTTACCTATTCCGACGCAACCGATCATATGGACCCGGCTGCGCTCAGGGGATTGAATCCTGACCAAACATTAGTTCTTGTGAATGGCAAACGTCATCATCCTTCAGCCGTTGTCAATACCCTTGGGGTGGTAGGCCGTGGGTCGGTTATAAACGATTTGAATACCATACCTTCCTCAGCTATTAGCCGGGTGGAAATTTTACGCGATGGAGCGTCTGCCCAGTATGGATCCGACGCGATTGCGGGGGTAGTTAATATTGTCCTGAAGGAAGCTACAGGTAAGCTTAATGTCAAGTCTCATGTTGGCCAAAACTATGAAGGTGACGGATTGCAAACCAATTTCACCGCTAATTACGGGTTCAAGCTTGGAAAAAGCGGTTATGCAAATCTGACCTCGGAATTCAGAAAGCGGCAATCAACAAATAGAGCCGGTGAATACCAGGGCTTGATTTTCAGAACAGCTGATCAGGATACCTTCCCCATCGAAGAAAAAATAGTCCTGGATAATCAGGAAATTGCTTCCAAAGGGCTTTCTCGTGAGGATTTCAAAATGCAGTTGGGAAATTCGGCAATGTCGGATGGAAATCTTTATCTTAATGCAAGTATACCCATTACCTCCTTATTCGAGTTATATGCTTTTGGAGGCGTTAACATTCGAAACAGCAAGTCAGCCGGCGACTACCGACTTCCAAACGATGCTTCCCGCAGCAATCTGTCAATGTACCCGAACGGATTCCTTCCTGAAATAGAGGCCGGCCTGAACGATCAATTCATCAGCACGGGTATCCGCGGCAGTCTTTTAAGCTGGGATTCCGATCTTAGCTATACCTTCGGCCGAAATGCGATTGATTTTTATGTGAACAATTCCACAAATGCTTCAATGGCTGTTAGTCCTGCGGAGTTTAATTCGGGAGGTATAAGTTATAGACAAAGTGCTATAAATTTTGATCTTAGCCGCGACTTTGGTGGTAAAATGAATTTGGAATCTTTCAGAATTTCTTTCGGGACTGAATTCCGGATCGAAAACTATATGATTAAGGCGGGGGAGGAAAACTCCTGGATAAATGAAGACCAGTTGCACTATCCCGGAGCACAGGGCTATCCCGGATACCAGCCATCCGATGAAGCCGACGCCACAAGAAATAATATCGCGCTTTACGGAGAGCTAAGCACTGCGCTTTTTAAGGGATTCCTGATTGAAGCGGCCGGTAGGTTTGAAAACTATTCGGATTTCGGCAGCAATCTCTCAGGAAAAATTTCTTCCCGATATACCCTAGCCGATTGGTTGAATATCCGGGGCTCTTTAAGCACAGGATTCCGCGCTCCTGCGCTTCATCAGTCGAATTACAATTACACGGGTTCTTATTATTTCGGGGGATATTTGTATGAAATTCTTACAGCAAGTAACAATAATCCTGTTACATCAGCATTTGGCATTCCTGCTCTCAAAGAGGAAAAATCAAATAGCTATTCCTTTGGAATTACCTCAAAACCATTGAAGAATACAAATTTAACACTGGATTTCTATCAGATTGTTGTCCGGGATAGGATTGTTCTGTCAGGCTATTTCTATAAATACTCCGGTAACGACCTGGTTGATAGTCTTCTAAGTGATCTTGCGACCACGGGTGGGGCTCAGTTTTTCACAAATGCAGTTGACACCCGTACAAGGGGGATTGATTTTGTTTTGTCGCACCGGATTAATTATTCGAAAGGCTTGATGGGGGCAAGCTTTGGATTGAATTTTTCAAAAACCGAAATAGTGGGGGATTTGAACTCCAGCCCTGCTATTCTTGAAAACGGATTGTCCGATCAGTTGTTCGATCGGCAATCGCGTGCTTTGCTGGAGTCGGCCCAGCCCTCGCTGAAATTCAACCTGACCCTGAATTACCTCAGAAATAAAATCAGCTGTGTGTTCCGGGCAACTCATTATGGTGAGGTAAGTTACCTCGGGGTATACAATACAGCTGAGGACCAGATATATTCGTCCAAATGGGTCAGTGACCTTAAAGTAAGTTATAAAATTACGGAGAAGATTTCTATATCCGCAGGAGCAAACAACCTGTTTAATGTGTATCCCGATAAAAACAATCCCACCCTCCAAAATCAGGGTCGCTTCATTTATAACACGGCTGTTACCCAGTTTGGGTTTAACGGGGGATACTATTATGGCGGCTTGACGTTTGATTTGTAATTCCGTTTTCCCCTGATGCAGATAGGTCATTTGTTGGCGCTCCGAACCTTAAGACTGTCAATTGAGAGGTCTCAATTCCTAAAGGTTATTCCTTTAATCTCCTTGTAATTCCATTTACCGATTCAGAAATACCGCTTACCGATTTTTTGTTTTATTATTCTGTTGGACGAGATACTTTTGATTCATTAACTTTAAATTTGAAAAAAGGAGGCTTAAACATGAATCAAATTATTGAAAAACAACAAGGAAAAAGCAGGGCCATTTTCGGTGTCGTCCTACTTCTTATCGGTGCAGCGCTAATTGCCAATCAGTTTAATATTATCCCTTTTGAAATAAGGGACGTGCTTTTCACATGGCAGGCAATTCTTATTCTTGTCGGAGCAGTTATGCTTACCCGTAAAGAGAATAGTTTTAGCGGGTTTATACTTATTGGAGTCGGCGCATTTTTTCTTATTCCCAGATTTGTTGATCTGCCTTTCGAATATCGGGGCCTTTTTTGGCCTGTCTTCCTGGTCCTTCTTGGGATTCTGATGATTTTCAGAAGCAACAGCATTTTCGGGAGGGAGAAATTGGAACGTGGCTTTAGCGATGATTATGTAGATGATTTGAATGTTTTTGGCGGACATGACCGGAAATTTAACTCTATGAGTTTCAGGGGAGGAAAGATTACCTCTGTTTTTGGCGGAGGAACGTATGACCTAACCAGTGCCCAGCTTGCTCCCGGAGTTAATATCCTGGATCAGGTGACGATTTTTGGTGGATCAAAGCTCATTGTTCCCAACGACTGGGATATTAAAATTGAAGTGACAGCCATCTTTGGAGGCTTCAGCGACAAAAGGGGGAAACTTCCTGTCCAGACATCTATTTCCGAAAAGAAGCTTGTTATTAAAGGTGTTGCGATTTTTGGCGGGGGAGAAATTATCAGCTATTTTTAATACTGAATGATAAATCCAATTACAGGTAATAAGGCTTATTTTTTAGCTTATATGCTGATCTGTATCATCTTTGGAATGATACAGGCCAGCATTGAGTTTTTCATTTTCGACACGAGTCTTGATTTTGCCTTAGCCGATAGTATTATTTACAATTTTCTCTTTTTTATTCTGGGGATTGCAATTTGGTTCCCTGTCAGGTACATGTCATTCTCTGAAAAGAGGGTGATGTCGTCCATCCTGAATCACTTGCTTTTAGGGGGGGTAATGTTGGTTATTTGGATCGGTTCAGGATATTTTCTCATCAAGCTTGTTATCGGGGGAGATGCCCTATCCCTGCAGTTTCTCGAGCAGAGTATGCCTTATAGGTCGGTTCTTGGCGCGCTCATTTTGGTGTTGATGATCTTGCTTTATTACCTTATGGTTTATAGTGAAAACCTCAAACAAAAGATAAATAACGAGGCTAGCTTGAAAACTCTGGTACGGGAGGCGGAGCTCAATGCACTGAAAGCACAAATTAATCCTCATTTTCTTTTCAATTCGTTAAATTCTATCTCTTCTCTTACCATTAGGGACCCGACAAAGGCAAGAAAGATGATTATCGAGCTTTCCGATTTTTTACGGTATTCATTAAAGCATAAGGAAGTGGAGGAAACCAGTGTCGAGGAAGAGATCCAGAATATAACCCGGTATCTCGAAATTGAAAAAATTCGGTTTGAAGGCAGATTGATTTTTGAAATGGATGTGCCAAAGGATTGCGGAAAACTGCGACTTCCGAATATGATTCTCCAGCCTTTATTCGAAAACGCAATAAAACATGGGGTTTATGAAAGCCTTGAACCCATTACTATAAGCTTGAAAGGAGAGTGTAATGCAGGTTTCCTTATCCTTACTATGATTAATGATTTTGATCCGGGTCTCCCCCCAAAAAAGGGTAATGGGATAGGTTTGAGGAATATACGCAGCCGTCTGAAACTTATTTATGGAAAAGACGGATTGATAGAGACTTCGGAAACCAACCAGATTTTCAAAGTGGTTTTGAGGATCCCCATAAAGTAATTCGTTTCAATTTTTTATTTTGCAATCACTTGATAAAGAAATTATGATTCGCGCCATTATAATCGACGATGAGACACTAGCACGGGAGCTTCTTAAGGACTATATCCGCGAAACAGGAGGAATTGTGGTTGTGGCTGAGTGCAGTGATGGTTTTACAGGACTTAAAGCCATTCAGGAATTAAATCCCCAGCTGATTTTTCTAGATATACAAATGCCGAAACTAACGGGCTTTGAGTTGATTGAAATCCTCGACAAAAAGCCTGAGATCATTTTTTCCACAGCCTTTGATCAATATGCCATTAAGGCATTTGAGCTAAATGCGGTTGATTACCTGCTTAAGCCCTTTTCGTTGGAACGCTTTCGTGAAGCCCTTGAAAAAGCCATCAAACGAATAAATTCAGATGCCAACCCTAACCAATTTCAAGAGAAGTATGAAAAGCTTCGAGAGCATCTGGACGATTCTGAAGATATCCTTAGCCGGATTGTGGTGAAAACAAGAAACACTATTGTTGTTTTACCTGTTCATCAGCTATATTATATTGAGTCGCAAGACGATTATGTAATGATTTATGTGAATGGTGCCCACTATCTTAAGCATAAAACACTTGGTTATTATGAGCAACATCTCGATCCGAAAGATTTCCTGAGGGTTCATCGCTCATATATTGTACGACTTGACCAGATTGCCAGAATAGAACCTTATGAAAAGTCAACGTTTATGTTGATACTTAAAAGCGGGGAGAGGGTTCCGGTAAGTCGGTCGGGATATAATCGCTTGAAGGAGGTGTTGGATTATTAGTTAGAACCAATAGCCTATCCGAAAAAACCCCTCGTAACCTCCATAATTTGAAGAGCGTGAAAGACTTAACTCGATTGGACCTACAACGCTATGGTAACCAACTGTAAGTCCGTATCCGCTGAGAATGTTGTTGGTTGTAAACAGATCATAGAAGGCGCTCTTGAAGTTTCCTGCATTAACCGTTCCAATTACATAAATCTTGCTAAATAGCCTCAACTGCAAATCCATTTTAAGACTAAGAAGGTTTTTGCTTGCTACTTCCATATAGTCAAAACCTGCGAAAGGCATTATTCCGTTACGGTTTGAGTCCATATAACCTCCCGAAAAAAAGAGGTGTTGCGAGGGAATGGAATCGCCATCGACAACCCCAGCATAGATGTGATTTATCAAAGTGAGGCGATTACTTAGTTTTTCTGCTTTGCTGATTCTCGCATGGAAAAAAGTAATGGGATCCATGTCTTCAGAAGTAATAAGTTTAAAGGATGAGTGCACTTTAATTCCTCTTGTTGGATAAAATGGATTGTCGTAGCTGTCCATCTGTAAAAAGGCATAGTAATTCAAGAGTTTGTATCTGCTTTCTGGAATTATTTCTGTCGGATCTATAACCGGCCTAATGAGCGAATTCTCAAATTCCATTCCTGCACCAAGAGAGTAATAGTTACGGAAAATTGATTGTGTATAGAGTTGAAGCTTGGTTTCGTAAAAATTCAAACTGCTTATCCTTTCATTGTTTCTGTAACGAAACGCTGTTGAACGGCTTGATTGGAAAGCCGCTCCAAATCCTGGCTTCCAACCGTTGTTCTTGAAAAAATCCGCCTTGAAAAATGGATTGTCGCCGACAACCCCATTTAAAGCAAATTTTGATCCGTCAAAAAGGAGGTTGCGAAAGGTCGCGTTTAACAGGATAGAGGATTTGCTGTTGCTGTCGTAATGAAGTCCAAACCTCAGGGTGCCGTTGGAAATTTCTTTGACTTTGAGTATTAGCCGAACTCCATTCCGATTGGTTTCTTCAATTGTGTAGCTGATTTTTTCAAAGTAAAGAGATGAGTATAATCGATCCACCGCATACCCTATGTCTTTTGGCGTGACATTTTCCATAACGGAGAGCTGAAGTTTTCCGATCAGAAGTTCACCCGATACCTTATCAAGACCCTCAACCCTGATTTCAACCAGAAAAAGACTGTCGGGAGAGGTGATTTCTTGTCGAACACCATACGAGGGATCAAGGGTTTTCAGAGAGTCGGCTAAAGCTTTTATCCGCAGGAATTGTTCCCGTGCGGCGATTTTCCCCAGAGCAATAATGGTATCAGTGGAGTTGAAACTTCCGGCATTAAAGTTGTCAAGTGAAGGTGTAATTACAATATTGCACAGCTGTCTGTTTCGGGTTTGATTACTCTCGCCATAGAAAAAAAGAGCTTGCTCAATGATTCGAAACATTGAGTTCAATTGGTCTTTTGTATACGACTGAAAACCGACATCGACACCAATAATTATGTCGGCACCCATTTCTTTCAAGCGATCTGCAGGGAAATTATTAATGAGTCCTCCGTCTACCAGGAGTTTCCCATCCAACTCAATTGGGTCGAAAATACTAGGAATAGACATGGTGGCCCTAAGTGCATGGGGGAGGTAGCCATTTCTGAAGACAACCTCTTTTCCGGTCTCAATATCAGTGGCACTGCATAAAAAGGGTATCTGAAAATCCGAGAAATCCCTGATACTGTATACCGGTGAGCAAAGCTGGTTCAAAAAGTTTTCGATGTTTTGCCCGTTAATTACTCCCCCGGGAATTTCAATTCCTTTTTCTGAGATGGGAATCGATAAAATAAAACGGTCGTAATCTTCTTTTTCTTCCAATGTTATGGCTCTGCGGGGGATGTCGTCACTCAGATAATACCCCCATTTGGTTCCTCTTGCGATTTTCTCGAGCGAGTCGGCAGAATACCCTATAGCATAAAGACCGCCAACTATGCCACCCATACTGGTTCCTGCAATGTAGTCAGGTCGTATTCCGGCCTCTTCCAAAACCTTAAGTACGCCTATATGTGCGAGACCCTTTGCTCCCCCGCCGCTGAGCACCAATCCTATTTTCGGACGTTCCCCACCGCCTGCCTGTCCAAAAGATAATTGCGGAAGGGCAAAGAAAACAGCAAGACAAATAAGCAGGGAATAAAGATATTTCATTGCCTCCGATTGATTTTAACCTGAGTAATTACAAATAGTGTAAGCATTTTCAAAGTTATGTTTTAATAAGCATTTATGTAAAATATTTAGTATTAAATAATTTTTAAGTTTTAGTTTTTTAAGGGCTAATAAATCTAAGTCTAAGCAGATGATAAAGGTTCTATATTGAAAAATATATAAAAATCTTATATATAAGAATGCGATATATAAAACAAAAATGTATATTTGTAAAAAAAATCACACTATGATATCACAGGACTTATTAAAAGGCAGTATCAGAACCATAGTCCTTAAGTTGCTCTCTGATCATGGAAGGCTTTATGGGTATGAGCTAACGCGCAAGGTTGAGGAGTTGTCGAAAGGACGAATCAAACTTACCTGGGGGGCATTGTACCCGAGCCTTCACAAGCTGGAGGCTGACGGGCTTATAGTGTCAGAAGAAATAATTATTGGCAAAAGGGTTCGCCGGTATTATTCTCTTTCTGAAGAAGGCAGACGTAGTGCTGTTTTGCGACTGGACGATTTTGTGGAATACATACAGACCATGAAAGCTATCCTAAATCTTAAACCGGATTTTTCGGTATGAAAACACTTAGTGATTCACAGATCGACCTCATCATAAAATGGGTAAGGTCTCATCATCTTACGATCCACTCGCTTGAAAATGAGTTTGTCGATCACATCTGTTGCGATGTTGAGGGGCTTTTAAATGAGGGCAGAAGTTTCACTGCCGCTTTTGAAAGTATCCGCCAGCAATTGGGAGATGATAAGCTAGTGGGATTGGAAAAGCAAACCATTTTAAAACTAACCTATAATCAAAGAATTATGAAATTAATGACGCGTTTGGCGGGGATAATTGTCCTGCTCTCGTTTTTCGCAGCTATTGTTGTCAGAATTTCAGGGTATGAATCATGGAAAACATTAATGGCTGGCGGAATGCTTGTTCTTGGACTGGGCTTTGCACCTCTTTTCTTTTTTGATCACTATCGTCAGCAGGAGGTTAAAGGTCAGAAGGTTTTGCATATTTTCGGTTTCCTTTCGGCTCTTCTGGTTCCTGTAGGTGCTTTCCTGGGATTGTTAAACACACAGTATGCAATTTTTGTGATTGCTGCGGGGATTATCTTTCTGATACTCGGGTTTATTCCCCTTTCATGGATTTCTGTTTCAAAGGGACCTGCGCGCAGCACCTTTGCAGGGAGCATAATATTTCTGTTGTTTATTGTATTTCTAGCTTTTGGTTTTATAAGTGTGAGGCTTTCAAAAGAAAAGCTAAACTCTTGGGTACATATTTCCAACAGCACTGATCTATCCTCAATTACCTTAGGGAAACTGAATTCCGGCTTCATTTTGAAATTTATGAACGATTCCGCTGCTTTTGGTCGTGCCTCTGAAATTTCAGAGAGAAGCAATAAATTGGTTAGTAAAATAGAGGTATTCAGAGATGGTTTTATTCTGAAACTCGATCCTGCCTACACTGAAGGTGATTTATTTTTTCGTGGAATGGACAGCCATTATGCCGGGGCTCATCTGTTAATAAAGGGCGAGAAAACGGATATGATTCTCAGTGAGATGAAGCAGTATGAGGAATGGCTCACTTCAATGATTTCGGATGAGAATGATAAAGTGAAGCAAAAGATCAGCGGAATTTTAAAGCCGTCGTATTCAATGCAAGAAAATGATTTAACTCTACAGAAGAAATACTTATTCCGGGATTTTCCTGCCATTACCGATGTTGCTGTTTTAAACAGTTTGATATTAAATGTTAGAATGGCAGAATATCAGTCTTTGAAATTTCTATCGCAAGGTGAATCGATTAATTTTTAAAAAGAAATATAATGAAAAAGTCAATAATAACTGCAGGTATAGTAATTCTGGCCATCGTTATAACTGGAATATTTTTCAAGAGGCTCCACTTGCCCGGAGCCGGGATAATATACACCCTAGGGATACTTTTGTTTTCAGTTGTTTTTATTCCTGCTTTCCTTGTCACTCTGGCAAAGCAGCTGAGGGATAAAGGTTCCCGGATTGGCGGCATATTTCTCCTTTTTGGTTTCACTGGAATTATTGCAGTTACATTTGGTGGATTGGCTAAGCTGATGCATTGGCCTGGTGCTACAGTAGGATTATTGGGCGGTATTGGATTGCTTTCGTTGGTATTGCTTCTCTTTATGCTTTTCAATTGGAGGGACAATGAAAGAGTCTCCATGATTTCGGTGTTAATTGTAGTAATCCTTTTGGGCTCTTTCAGTTTTAATATCTTCAGATCCGCGCACATCAGAAATGTTAATGAGGCTTGTGCCATAAACGGGACTTCTTTTTTTGAGAGTTCGCAGATATTCCGCAAAGAATGCGACAGGCTGATTAATGAAAGGGTACTTTCGGATTCGTTGAATTCATACTCCACTGAAAGGAATTATTTATTAAAGCTTCATTTGTTAGCGCAGGAGAATGAACTCATCATCAACGGAATGCTTGAGAAGATATGGCTTGCAGAAAGCAATGGATTGGATCGGTTGGAATCCCGCGGAAAAAGCTCAGGCAATAGGGTCTTATGGGATAAAATATATAGTATTTTAATGACTGATGAAGGTCTTCCCATGCTCGACCGGAAAATGTCGGAGTACAGGAGTCATATACTTTCGTTAGAGGGATTGCCATCCGGCGAAATGGAAAGCCTCACGTCTGATCTTGTTTATCCGTTCCGACAAGAAAATGCGGGAATCCAGAATAATTATCTCTTCGTCAATGAGTTTGGTCCGGAGGTTTCTATAAATGCATTACTCCTGTGGAGGAGCAAAGTATGGGAGACTGAGTTCACGGTTCTGGATCATTTTTTCAAAGCGAAGCTATTACAGCATTGAGTTATTAGTTAATGGCTTACATTTTGGAATCGAAAACAATCTGTCAAATGATCATTCACTACCCCAATAGCCTGCAAATGAGCATAAATGATGGTGGATCCAACGAATTTGAACCCCCGTTTTTTAAGGTCAAGAGAGATTTTGTCGGAAAGACTTGTTTTTGCAGGTAGTTCAGAAAGGGCTTTAAATTGGTTGACAATACTTTTATTATTTGTAAACGACCAGATGTATTTGTCAAACGATCCGTATTCCTCCGCTATTTCAAGAAACTTCTGGGCATTATTGATGGTTGCCTTAATTTTTAGCCGGTTTCTTATTATACCAACGTTTTGAAGCAGCTCATTCAGCTTTTTATCGTCGTAAAGCGCTATTTTAGACGGATCAAACCCGTCCATTGCTTTGCGGTAATTCTCTCTTTTTCGTAATACGGTAAGCCAGCTCAAGCCTGCCTGAGCCGACTCAAGAACCAGAAATTCGAAATGCTTCAGGTCATCATGAACAGGAACCCCCCATTCCTCATCATGATATCTTACATAGGTCGGATCGGTTCCGCACCAGGGGCATCGTGTTTTATCTGTATTACTCATTTATTGCTTGTTGCATCGGAATTTAAAATTCAAACAGGTTATTTTTTACATTGCAATCCGGATATCCTGATGTGTTCAAATAGATCTTTACAGGTTGTTTATTTGTTGCAATTCTAACAGGGTAAATTTTTGATAAGCTCCATTGTTTCCCCCCCAGAATGTGCTCCTCGGAGCTCCCATCGGAATAGCTAATGATTAATATGGAAGGAAAGGGCATTCCCCCGGTATTTTCGAGAGCTATATCAAGATGATCATTTGCAAATTTAGCTGAATGAATTGACAAATCGGTATAACCATAACGATTAAACCAAGGTTCGAAAAACCAGGAGTAATCTTCACCTGTAACATTGTTGCAGGTATAGAAGAAATCCCAAGGTGTCGGGTGTTTTCCTTCCCATCTTTTTATAAATTCAGTAATGCATTTTTGAAACATCTCAATGCCCATGATATCCCTCAGCGTCCAGAAGGCAAGGCTTGGTCGCAGGTATTCATGAAGCTGGAATATATTGTTGGAGATGTCGATGGAGTTAACCATTTGGGGGATATCCATTTGTGATCCGGCAATTGCAGGGTAGAATTCATTATACGATTCACGGAGGTTTAAACTGCTGTCGCGTTTCAAATGCACATCCATGCCCAACATGGTAACCAGTCCCTCATCAAGCCATCCGTGTCTGCGTTGGTTGGTCCCCACCAAGAAAGGGAAGTAGCTATGGGCTATTTCGTGGCTGGTTAAAAAAATTGCTTCAGCCATATTGCCGTCATGATCGTTAATAATCATGGGGTATTCCATTCCACCAGTTCCGTTGAAAACAGTCATGGAAGGGTAGGGGTAATCAACTCCGACAACATTGTTTTCAAGCTCTTCAATACTCCATCGAGCAATTTCGGTAACTTGGTCAAAACTTTGGAAGTCTGGATTATAGGCTGACTGCACAAGAACATTATTCCCGGAGCGATTCTTCATCGATGTGGCATCCCAAAGATATTTGTTGCTGGTTCCAAAAGCGAAGTCACTAACATTTTCGGCCGTAAAGTGCCATGTATTACTGCCCTCCATAGTAATTCGTTTTCCTGACTTAAGGTCTTCATTGGTAATGATTTGTGTGATTTCATTATCATTTTGTGCTTTTAGGAATCGCTGATAATACTT
>CAMAZH010000061.1 GCA_945863035.1 Chitinophaga pinensis
CTGGTTAAGCAGCGTAAGGACTCCGCAGCCATATATATTCAACAGAACCGTCAGGACCTGGCCGACAAGGAACTTTTTGAAGCCGCAATAATTGAAAAATATCTTCCGGCACAGATGACTGAACAGGAGATAATGGAGGTTATCAAAAAGATAATATCCGAAACCGGAGCAGCAGGAATGAAAGATATGGGTAGGGTAATGGGACTAGCCACCAAGGAACTGGCCGGAAAAGCAGAGGGTAGGCTGATCTCCGCGGCGGTTAAACAGTTACTGTCTTAATTACCCTTTTCTGCGTTTACAAGCAGTTTCCTTTGGACATGGATATGTCGGGTTTCATAGGGTAGATATTGCCTGTAAGGGAACTTTTGCATAAGCTCATATCCCGGAACCGGTCCAAAGGAAATGAGATAATCGTCTTTATCAACGAACCACCAGCTTTTCGTTTTCCCATCATTCTGTTCGCCTGTCTCGTACCAGGCATTGAACTCAAATCCCCCGTCGATTTCCCCTGGCATGATTTTCAATTCGTTAAGCAGGAAATCCGCACCCTGCCATCTGGCCCGGTTCCAGGCAAGATAATCGTGGGTTGCTCCAATGCTGAAAAGCCCAAAAACGACAATGGTTGCAATTGAGATGAACCCAAAGACGTTTTTAAAGTCAATTCCAGACACTCGGGGGAAAATAATAATAATCAATGGGATCATCAATTGGATGAGGTAGCGGTCGAAGAAAAACACAGGGATTACAAAAGTTCCGAACAACAAAACAATAGAAGACAGGGCGAAAAGTCTTAGGGCTTGAGGATTGGAGGAGATATGCTCTCTTGACGCCCGCTTCAGGCTAAAAATAAAACTGAACAAGGCATAGAAGAGCAGCACGGCTCCGGCAAAACAAAAGGCCCGCAGAAAAAGCAATCCTGTACCATTTAGTTCAGGGAGCATGTTTATATTTAGGATATAGGTATCCTTCAATAGCTTTGGACCCAGTCCCAGGTTGTAAAATACATTCCCCCGGGGGATATTTGTCCAGGCGCGTACCAAGGGAACCAACATTATGCCTGTAAAGATAAGACTCAGCCTGTTTTCCTTTTTCATGACATCCCTCACGAACGAAGGCACTGTTAAGATTAACAGTGGAAAAAGAAATAGTCCCAAACTCATTCCTCCACTTCCAGCAGTAAAAAAAGCACGTTCGAATATCTTTGGCCCGATAATGGAAATTGCGGTCTTTGTAGAAATGAAACTTGTAAGTTCAGGCTGCGATGCCGATAACCAATGGGAATAAAGGAACAACGAAAGCCCGGTTAGCAGCAGGGGAGTTGCTGCTTTAAGCAGTCCGGCCTTGCTGAAGGAGGAAGACTTGTACAGGTAAGCAATAGAAAACGCCAGAGGAAAAACAATGCCGATTTGCCGGATCAGGCTGGTAATGATAACAAATGCCGTAGCAAGCGCGATTTGTGATATCTTGCCGGTATCAAGACTTTGTTTGAAGAAATAGATTGAGATGATCGAAAAGGTGAAAAAGTACACATCCGTCATGAATGTGTTTGATAGGGAAAAGAACAGAGGGTTAACGGCAATCAACATACTGGCTAAAAAGGCAAATTTTCCGTTGGGTGTAATTTGTTTAAGCATTTTGTAAGAGACCAAAACGCCTGCAAGGCCGGTTATCAGGGTAACAATGCGAAGGAGGGTGAATGAGAAGCCGAACAGTTTACAGAAGAAGGAGCCCAGAAGTACCTGAGCAATCAGGGTCATGGCTGGCCAGTTTACAAATTCCAGATGACCCGTAGCGGTAAATATTGAAACATCCTTGCAGTAAGCCCAGTCATCGTTAAGGGGGAATTCACCTGACGGGTTAACAATAACAACCATCAGAATCCAGAGTAAGGTAAGAAACAGGTATCTCATAATCGTCAATCTCGAAACCAAAGTTAGGAATTAATCCTGAGACACTCGGAAGGGTAAGTGAAATGAAAAAAGGACCAATAGTTATTGATCCTTTTTTTAACCTTACCGGAATACTTTTGGGATGACAGGGCTAAAAGAACTTGATTCTCTGATCCTGGATTTCAGCTTTTTCCTGAAGCGCTTCAAAGCCTTCGTAGGATGCGCGGCTGTTAAGACCGTATTTTAGACGGAATTCAGCTGAGGCGATATCGGTTTCAGTTGGGATATCAAGATTATTTACCTGTATAACAAATACTCCATTGCTTCCTGTGATTGGGGCAGAAAGCTGTCCTGCGCTCATAGTGAAGGCTTTTGACACAACGATGGGCTCAAGTCCTACATTGTTAACATAGGGATTGGCAAAGCGCACCTTAATAGCCTCAGCACTCTGTGCTCCAAGGGAACTGGCTGCATCTTCGATGGTGGATGCTGAAGCGATCTTGCTTTTCATATCCGTTGCCAGTTTTTCCATTTTCTTTTGTTTCTTCAAAGCGGTTTCAATTTCAGCCTTAACATCTTCCATCGGGGCAAATCCTTTTTCTTTTACATCTGTAAGAGCTGCGACAATATAGCGGTCGGAGAGGTCGAAAATCTGGCTTACCGATCCTTTTTCATTTTCATATGCCCAACGGATAATTTCGCGGGAGGATTCAAGACCCGGAAGGTTGCTCTCATTGGGTCCGAAATTGCTTGCAAACCTTGGCGTGATTTTCTCGGCTTCGTACGACAGGCGGAATTTGGCCAAGTCGGTAGACTGAGCTGCAAAAGCAACGGCTTTCGAATAGATTTCCTGGTTTGTTTCGTCGCTTGAGGTTACTTCTCTCTCAAGGATAGCAACTTTTGCCTTTTTAACCTTTGGGCTTTGCGACTCGATTTTTATAACATGGTAGCCATAATTGGTCTTTGCCACGGTTAAATCACCGGTGTTTCCTGTAAAACAAGGATCGCTGAAGGATTTTTCCATGCGACCTTCGGTAAACCAACCCAAATCGCCACCGATATTCTTGTTGTTTTCATCGGCTGAAAAGTCTCTGGCGAGGAGGTTGAAATCTGCTCCTTTGCTGATCAAAGTTTTCAAGCTGTCGGCGATTTCTTTGGCTCTTACCTCATCCCTCTGAACTGAGAGTGAGATTAGAATGTGACGAACCCTGACCGAATCCGGCATGTTTGTAAAATCAACAAGACGGGCCAGTTTGTAAGAGCCGTTTTCAAAATACGGACCGGCAACAAATCCGGGAGTAGCTGAAAAAACGGAATCTGCAATTACTTGGGAGAGTTCACTTTTCGAGTAGTTCTTATCCAGGTAGGGTCTGTCGGAATTTGCATTTACAAAGCTTATGGCCGACTCTGCTCTCTGGAAAGCGGTTTTGCTCTCGGTGATGAAGTTGCGGGCGTACTCGTCGTCTTTTGGAGAAGGGAGCAGTTCAAAAACAACATATTCTATGCTGCGTCCATCGATTTGTTTGTATTCGTTCTTGTGCTGATCGTAATAGTCTTCGATTTCCGAAGCAGAAACCGAGACCTGATCGTCGGCGATACTGGTGAAAGCCTGATATACAAAGCTGAAATCAACACTTGAGCCGGATTCCTGAGCATAGAATTTTGAGTCCAGCTTACTGGGTTGAATTCCTTTACGAACCAATGTGAAATATTTCTGGCTGAGACGCTCTTCAACAATCTGATTTTCGAGGAAAAGCCATCTTTTCTGTTCCTCTTTGTATGCAGGATTGCTGATGGCGTTGAAATAGTTGATCATCTGAAAACGGTTGAACTCACCCGTTTCAGGGTTGGTAAACCAGCTTTTAATGATAGGATGGGGCTCATCCATGATAACGTTAACCCCGCCCGAGTTAATGGAATCACCCTGAAGCATGGTAATCAGCTCATCATTGCTAACGGTGATTCCCAGCTGAAGGTAAGCCTTTCCGAGAATAACTTCCCGTACGGTTGTTCTCCAGGTTTCTTCCTTGATTGACTCTAGAGTCTGGTTATCCAAGCTGGGCAAGTTGTAGGAGATTTTGTAAAAATCAGAAAGTTCTTCGATTTTTTGGTTGTAATCCATAATATTGATCGCATTCCCATCAATTTCCGCTACTTCAAGTCTTTTTTTCGAGAAGGCCGAGGGTCCGCTGCTGAATAGGTCACCAAGGATAAACGCCAGCAGTGCCAAACCAATGACTCCTGCAACCAATACTCCACCTTTGTTCCTGATTTTCTGTAAAGTTGCCATTAACTATTTCTTTTGTTTAATTGCTTAAAAATTTTAGGCTACGAATATAGTAATTTCAATTGTTATTTTCGCAAATAGAGTTGGAGATGTTTGGAGAAAAACAGAATATGCCAAAAGTTTTACGCTTATCATTGCCTTAAGTTTAGCTTAGCTGCTCGGGAAGGCTGAATGCGCTGGCCGGAACCAAGTCATGCCACTGCATGAATAGAGGGAGAATACCTCTCTAGTCCTCGGGATCTTTTCGGGTAACATGAACAAGCTCTATGCGGATCTGACTAACCTTAAGCATCCGCATGCGTAGATTACCGAGTGTAACGTTGGTGTTAAGCTTGGGGATATTCTCGTAGTGGAAAATGATATATCCTGCCAGCGTGTCGTAATCTTCGGTTTCAGGAATATTCAATTTGTATTTCTCGTTGAGGTAATCGATTTCGAGGCGTCCGGAAAGAATAAACTCTCTTTCGTTTACCTGCCGTTCCACAAATTCCTGCGTGTCGTGCTCATCTTCGATTTCGCCAAAGATCTCTTCCATGATATCCTCCAGAGTCACAATTCCTGAGGTGCCTCCATATTCATCAACAACCAGGGCAATGCTTCTTCTTTCTTTAATAAGGTTGTGCAGGAGCTTGTTTATTTGCATTGACTCGGGCACAATAGAGAGGTTAACAAGGCTTGACTTTATACTTTCCGGATTTTTGAACAGCTCTTTCGAACTTATATAACCGATAATATTGTCGATTGTCTCCTCATAAACCAGGATCTTCGAATAGCCCGATTCTATGAATTTATCGCGAAGTTCGAGCAGGTTGCTGCTGACTTCAAGTCCTTCGATTTCGTTACGGGGCACCATACAGTCCCTAACCTTTAGTTTCGAGAACTCAAGGGCATTGTGAAATATTTTCACTTCGGGTTCTTCGTCATCAGATCCCTCGCTAACAGCATTGTTTATGCTAAAGGGGGAGTAGAATTCGGGGATTGTGAAGCGGTGGAAAAAGTCTTCCCGACCAGGGATGTCATTGATTCGTAAAAATGTGCGGCTGATGAGCCGGGAAAGAGTAAGGATGGTGAAGGAAAAAAGGAAAAAGGCAAGGTAAAAGAGCAGTGCGGGAAGGGCAAGCACTTTCAGGACCGCCACAGGGTACACGCGAAAGACGGTCTGCCGCAAGAGAACAAGGGTGAGGCTTAGAATGATCAATGCCGAAACAAGCTGTATCAGGCGGAGGATAGGCCCCGAAGCAATATGCAAGTAGTGGCTGAGGAAGTTATCGGTTATGCCGACAAATGCCAGAGTGAAGGCAATAAGGGAAAGAAGATATCCCCAAAACATAGAAGTGACAAATATCCCGGGTTTTGAGACGAAAATTGAGAGAATGAGTTCAGAAATCCCGCTGGTCTTGTTGTCTTTCACGTGATTTAGCCGATCGACCGAAAGAAATGACGAGCCCAATCCCCCGAAAAAAATTGCGAGGAGAAGAGATGCAAGAATAAGGATTATGAGGCTCACTTGCGGAATCATTTTGATTTTCTGAGGTTTCTGCGGTTCAAATACATTAGCAAAGAAAGCAAAAAGATAATAAAAAACTGGTAACTGCTTGCAAGGCCATGAAAATATGTTTTGTGCAAACCGGCCAGAACGGCCAGAACAGCCGCTGTAAGCCAAACGATTTCAAGGGTTTTGGCCGGGATCTGCTTCATCTTGGATGTTTATGGTGGCATTTGAACCTTTGAGTCTCAGGGGATTGAATTTCTGGTTGGTTTCAAAGCCTTGCTGTCCATAATAAATCATATTTTTTCTTTCAATTCTCGAGAAGCTGTTGGAATAAATACGGTTTTGGTTCTCATCCCAGAAGAGTTCTTCGGTGTTCAGCTTTTCACCGCTGGCAGTATTGTTTGCAACAACATTTCCGTGTGCTTCCCAAAGTTTTTCTTCCTGAAAATATTTTGCGTAATCGGCAAGAAGCTCCGACTCGGTTTTCATGGAATCGTCGAAAAAAATCACATGGATACCTTTGGGGAATTCAATATAGGGACGCTCTGCTTTGCCGAATTGAAGAATTTCATCGGCATTCAGTTGCATTTTAACTCTGCCGGAATCGCTATAAATGATTTCAACTTTTTTTCCGCTAACCTCAGGAAAATTGTTCGTGTTGGTAAGGGTGTTGATTTTCTCTATATCGTTTTCACAGCCCGCAATGCAAAAAACTCCCGATAGGAGCAGGAGTTTTAAGATGTTTGCACTGTGGTTCATGGGATGTTTTTTAAACTGTAGGTTTTCAGGCAAAGGACACAAGGTGTTTAAAATGACTTCTTTGTCCCGCAGCCTGAAAATCTATCGATTTACTTACGCCCTCTGACTGTTGTTGAACGGTTAATCCATCCACCAATAGTGTAAGACTGTCCTTCCTTGAGACTGTGAAAAAACACATCTTCAACACTTGGGAAGTAGGCAGCATGAGCGGTTATGAGAGAATTGGCTTTTTCGGTCACGCTGGGATCAACACTTTTAGCTTTCTGAAACATATCAACGGCAAGCCAATAGATGGTTTTTTTCACAAAGGGGTCATCAAATGAATTGTTTCCGGAAATATAAATTGCGCCAAGCAAAATATAAGGGTCTCCCCAGTCAGGTTTAATGCGTATGGCCTCGTTTGCATAAACGGCGGCAGCTTCCGGCTGATTCATGTGGCTGTTCAACACAATTGCCAACTCATAAAAATAGGTTGCCTGCTCATCAGAAGCATATTCGGCAGCTTCTTTATAGTACTTCACACTTTTCTCATAGTCCTGACTTTGAGGTTGCAGAAAAACCCTTGCGAGTTTATATGCAGCCTGAGGTGAAGGTTCAATAGAATATAGCATTTCGGAGGCATCGGCAAACAGTTTTTCGTTCTCGCACTGCGAATCGGACAGGAATCCTGTAACCTTTTTAAGGAAATCGGAATTCTTTTGATTCGCTGCAAGTTTGGGCTCATAAATCTTTACAATAAGTTCGCACGACAGTACTTTACTTTCCCTTATGTTCAGTTCGATAGCGTCTTTAGCCTGCTGGGTTTTTGGTGAAGGACGCGCAGCCAGCTGATTATCGAGAATCTCGGTAGCAGAAAGGTAGTCCATTACTACCTGCTCATTGGTAAGCAGACCTCTAAGAAACAGACTTATACTTGCCGACATGAATGTGGTGAGTACTACAGGGGATGAATTGGCAGCTTCGAGTTCCACCGACCTCTTCAGGCAATTGTAACCATCCTGAATGAAATTGTCCCCGTCATCTCTTCTATAGCGAAGCAAATCAACACCTTTGCGTCCAAGAACATTTCCTTCTCCACCGAAATACTTAATACGTTGATCATAAATCATCATTATAGTGTCGGAAAAGGCTCCAATTCTTTTAGGGTCTTTTTCAGCATCAATAAATGATTTATACATGTTCACTCCATTTGCATAGAGCGATTCTCTGGATGCTGGGCAGTTATTGAACACTTCTCTCCAGGATCCAATGGCATCCCTGTAATTATCATGTTTGTAGAATTCATAATATAAAGAAAGATTCCTGATGCAACTAATGCTGTCCTCTCCTTTTCCATATTGTGATCCGTCTTCAACTCCCTTTTGGGAGAATGTCTGCGTTGCTGCAGACATGGCTACCAGCATAATCAGTAAAACTTTCAGTCCTGTGGTTTTCATAGCTTCAATGTTTAATCAAATTTTCGTTTGTAGAACCAGAAATCGTGAAGTGTAAGTCCAAAATTCACCATTGTGTAGTTCTCTTTTATCAAGTTGTTTGTTAATGTTCCTCTTTGTCCAACAATTACACCAAGGTTAAAACTTGATTTGGTACCCTTGAATGGTAATCCTACTCCAAAACTTATGCCATAATCTTGCAACTGTTGTTCCCTGATGCGAAGATAATTGTTGGAATAGTATCCTCCAAGCCTGTAATGCATTCTGTTATAGTATCCTTGGAGGGCTTGTTCATTCGGTGTATATTCAATCCCGAAATTTATGGAGCTGGAATTTACCAGGGTATCCGTTTTTCCGGGGATGAATGATTTACTCCATTCCTGAGTACTGTAATCCCCAGCAAGCGTGAGTTTGTTTTTAATGCCGAAGCTGAATCCAATGCCCATGTTCCTCGGTAGCATGGTTTCTACTGCTTTGTCTTCCGAATTCACCACAAATGAAGGGTCTATTATTATGGTATCCCCGATATTAACCCCAACGCCTGGATAGAAGGTTGTCTGTACCAACTTCTGTGTAGTTTTTAATTTCGAATCATTGTCGAAGATTACTCCCAGGGTAAGGAAATATTTTTCATTAAAACTGTCATGATACTGAAAACCCAAATTATAGGTCATATCTCCGATATCCAGACGGTTTTCAATGGTGGTGGTGGCTGCTGCAGCATCGGCGGGGAATTCAACAGATTTCGAGTAATTAAGGTATCCAAACAGGTAACTCAGGTTAAGCCCAACCGAAAAATGGTTCAGGAAACGTACGGAGTTGCCAAAATAAATACGGTTTAAACCACCTCTGCCTTTGTAATTATAGTCGACTAATCCGGCCCCGCTGAGAAATTTGTTTTCCACAATATCATAACCAACCGAACTATACGGCAATACACCAATACTGGATTTCCAGTTTTTGGTGATACCGAAGCCAATCGCTATATGGTGAATATTATAGTTAGACAATTGCGATTCCAGCGTGTTGGTGGTATACCTTGTTTGCGAACCGCTCAGTCCGAAATCAAAGAGAAACGACATAGTGTCTATTTCCGTGTAGGAGGCTGGGTTCAGATAGTTTATCTGGGATGACGACCGGGTGCCGATTCCAGTACCCCCCATGGAGAGGTTCTGCGCAAAACCGGGTTGGAGTAATTCGCCTAAACCAAACCTGGAATAGGGTGAACCTGTATTTACCTGCGCAGCCACAGGAATTGCACACAGCAATAGGGCTGAGAGGAAGAATCTAATAGTTTTCGACATTGTATTCCAGAATTCGGTTTAATCCGGTGATGTTTAAATTTAAATGCACAAAGATGGAGTTTTTTAATTTTTTATCAAAGTATTTAATATCACCACCTGTTAAAATGATAACAAGATCGGGATATTGTTTTTTTAATTTCTCGATATATCCGTCCAATTCAAAGACTGCGCCGTTTAAAACCCCAGCCAGAATAGCCTCTTCGGTGGATCTGCCCAAAATTGGGAAATCCTCTTTCTTTTCTGTCAGAGGAAGTTTTTTTGTGAATTCATGCAGTGCTCTGAACCGTAAATCCAGACCGGGAGAGATGTTGCCACCGTAAAACTCGCCTTTGGCGGATAAAAGATCGATTGTAATTGCCGTGCCAGCATCGATTATCAATACATTTTTCCCGGGAAACAGGGAGAATGCCCCAACCGCATCTGCAATACGGTCGTAGCCAAGACTTGACTTGGTTTGGTAATTGTTCTTGATGGGTAAAAGTGTTTCGGGGCTCAGTATTATAAAGGTCTTAAGTTTTGTGTTAAGCCATTCCTTTACCTCCGGTTTATATTCCGAAACTGATGACAGAATTCCTCCGGTAATCTCCGGGTGTCGGGTAAACAGCATGGAAAGGAGATCTGTTGTAAGTTCCGGTTCGGTAAGCCTTTCAATAATTTCGCCTTTGCTGAAGACAGCAAGCTTGCAAACCGTGTTACCCTGATCAATTACCAAGTTCATACCTTAATGCTAAAATTTCAAACGATTATCTTATCCAAAACCCCAATAGCCGATTTAACGTTTTTTATCTGTGGCACTCTGAGACTCAAACGCTGGTTCTCCTCTTTTAGTACTACGCTCCGCCCCATTTGCTGAACAAAATTCAAAATGCTTCCAAATACACCCGACTGGTAATACTTCGATTTCGGATCCTGTATGAAATAAATAATCATTGTAGCGTTTTTAATGATTATTTTTTCCATACCGAGATTCAGCGCTCTCCACCTTAGACGAACAACGTTAAGCAATTCGATGGTTTGAGGGGGGATGGTTCCAAAGCGGTCGAGCAAGCTGTTTTCGAATGCGGTAAGTCCGCTTTCATCAGGAATGTTATCCAACTCCCGGTATAGCCGAATACGTTCCGATACATTATTAATATAGGAGTCGGGGAAAAGGATTTCCAGATCGGTATCGATTTGGCAATCGCTAATATATTGTTTGTTAACCTGTTCTTCTTCGCTCACCGGGTAAAGGTCTTTAAATTCGTTCTCGCGCAGCTCAAGAATGGCCTCGTTGAGAATTCTCTGGTATGTCTCATAGCCAATATCAGCGATAAACCCGCTCTGCTCGGCTCCAAGAAGGTTTCCCGATCCGCGGATGTCAAGATCCTGCATGGCAATATTAAAGCCACTGCCTAGATCCGAAAACTCCTCGATAGCCCTCATTTTCCTTCGCGCTTCATTGGTCATTAGAGTTACCGGTGGGGCAAGCAGGTAACAAAATGCTTTTTTGTTCGACCGGCCAACCCGCCCGCGGAGCTGATGAAGGTCGCTGAGCCCGAAATGATGTGCATTGTTAATAATAATGGTGTTGGCGTTGGGAATATCCAGTCCCGATTCAATAATGGATGTTGCAACCAATACATCATAATCGCCCTGAACAAATTCAAGCATGGTTTTTTCAAGCTGGTTTCCTTCCATCTGACCATGAGCAACAACAACCCTTACCGATTTACAAATTTTCCCGATTAACACTGCAAGTTCATGGATGTTCTGAATGCGGTTATTGATGAAAAAGACCTGACCGCCACGGCTTACTTCATATTCTATGGCCTCCCTGATTATATCCTCGTTGAAGGTATGCAGTTCGGTTATTATGGGGTGTCGGTTAGGAGGGGGAGTGTTTATGATGGAGAGATCCCTTGCTCCCATTAGTGAAAACTGCAAGGTTCGGGGAATCGGTGTTGCGGTTAATGTGAGCGTATCGACATTAAGCTTCATTTGTCGCAGTTTTTCCTTCACTCCTACACCGAACTTTTGCTCTTCGTCGATAATCAGCAAACCCAGATCCTTGAATTTTATTTCCTTTCCTACCAATTTGTGGGTTCCTATAAGGATATCGATTTCGCCCTTGGCAAGTTTCTGCAAAATAATCTTCTGATCGGCAGGTTTTCTGAAGCGACTAACATAATCGACAGTACAGGGGAATTCCTTAAGCCGTTCCTTAAAAGTGTTGTAATGTTGAAACGCAAGAATTGTTGTGGGTACCAAAATAGCAACTTGTTTTGAATCGGTTACCGCCTTGAAAGCTGCACGAACAGCGATCTCTGTTTTCCCGAATCCCACGTCGCCGCAAACCAGCCGATCCATAGGGAATTCCGCTTCCATGCCTTCCTTCACATCGCGGGTTGTCTTCAACTGATCGGGAGTATCCTCATATATAAAGGAGGCTTCCAGCTCCCTTTGCAAGTAAGTGTCGGGACTGAAACGAAACCCGATCTGTTGTTTTCTTTCGGCGTAAAGCTTGATAAGGTCCTCTGCAATATCCTTGATTTTCTTCTTGGTTGCCTGCTTGAGTTTTTGCCAGGCACCATTGCCAAGTTTGTAAATCTTTGGGGCATCGCCCTCTTTGCCTTTATATTTGGAGATGCGGTGCAGGTTGTGGATACTCACGTAAATAACATCCTGATCGCGGTACACAAGGCGTACCGATTCCTGCTTCTTGCCGCTGATCTCGATCGTTTCCAATCCCCCGAAAATCCCTATGCCATGATCCACATGAACAATATAATCGCCCGGGTTCAGCCCCGATAGTTCTTTTATGCTGATCGACTCTTTCTTGCTGTAGCGGTCGTTAAGCTGAAACTTATGGTACCTTTCGAAAATCTCATGGTCGGTGTAGAGGCAAACTTTCAGGTCGTGATCGATAAAGCCCTGGTGAAATGTTTTTAAAACCGGAGTGAAACTGATCGAAGCGTCGATTGCAGCGAAAATTTCGTTTAGCCGTTCAATCTGCTTTTCGCTCTCTGAGAGGATCATCACATCATATTCGTTTTCTTTCCGCTCCTTGAGGTCAGCCACAAGCAGGTCGAAGTTCTTGTTGAACACCGGCTGAGGGGAGGTGTTGAACTCGAATTTTTTCGTGGGATTGGGAACCGTGAACCCTCCAAACTCAATTTTGTTCAGGGGATGGATATCACGGTTCAGAATCTGTGAGTTTACAATGACCTCCGACTTTACAAGTGTTTTATCTTTCTCGTCGTCAAAAGAGGTCTTGTCGTAGACCTCGTCGATTTTCCCATAAATCATCATCAGGTCGTTGGTCCAGATGGAAGTGCTTTTGGGAAGGTATTCCAGTATCGATACCCGCTTGACCAGTCGTTCCTGTTCCCATTGCATGTTTGGAATCAGGCTTATTTTTTTTATTTTCTCGAGGGATAACTGGGTCTCAATGTCAAAACTCCGTATTGATTCTATCTCTTCGCCGAAGAAATCGATCCGGTGGGGAAGGGTGGAGGAATAGGAGAAAATGTCGATGATACTCCCCCGAAGCGCATATTGTCCCGGTTCGTAAACAAAATCGACAAGTTCGAATTTGTAAGTTTCAAGGAGATCCTTTAGGAATTCGCGGTTAACTTTTTCGCCCTCGCGCATCTCGAAAGTATTGTCGTCCAAACCCCTTCGGCTGATTACCCGTTCCATCAGGGCTTCGGGGTAAGTTACGATAAAACTGGCGACGCGCTTTTCACTCAGCCGTTTTAAAACCTGAGTGCGGGTAATGATATTGGCTTCATCCGTTTTTTTATACTGTATGGAACGAATGTAGGAGGATGGAAAAAACAAACAACGCTCGGTACCATCGAGATTGGTAAGATCGTTGTAGAAGTATGCGGCTTGTTCCTTTTCGGGGAGTATTATAAGGTGTGCTCCTTTGGCTTTTGACAGACAGGAGTGAATAAAGGCAGCCTGGGAAGATCCCGAAAGTCCTTTTAATTGCAAAAAAATCCCGGCCGGTTCCTGTAAAAGACCGGATATCTCGTCTGCTTCTTTACTGTTCTTGTATAATCCTTCGAGCATTCTGAATAAATCGGTGCAAAAGTAGCGAAAAAGGGCTTAGGTTTTAGTTTAATCATTAAATTTATGTTTTTAAGTTTCAGTGGAAAAGAAGAAAAATTTAACTACAGGTTTCACAGAGAGAAAGATGTACGAATGAAGCTCTGTGGTACAAAAAAGTAAGCTAATCTTTAAAAATATTATTCAATATGCTAGTGTTTAAGTTTGGAGGGGCTTCGGTAAAAAGTCCCGAAGCGGTAAAGAACCTTACAGAAATTGTGAGCAGCTACAGCGAAAACCTGGTTGTTGTGGTTTCGGCTATGGGCAAAATGACCAATGCCCTTGAAGAGGTCGTATTTCGCTACTTTCACCAGAAAGAGGGATTGGAAGAGGCGATAAAGCTTGTTGAGGATTTTCATCTGGGTATTATGGAGGGGCTTTTCCCCTCAAAATCGCATGATGTTTACAAGAAAACCGGGCATTTGTTTTCAATGCTGGCATCAAGAGTTTCCGATCCCCCTAGTTTAAATTACGATTACGATTACGATCAGATCGTTTCCTATGGAGAGGTTTTATCAACAACAATTGTTGCAGAGTATCTAAAAGAAGCTGGCCTCCGAGCCCGATGGATCGATGTGCGCCGTTCACTGAAGTCGGATAATACCTATCGCGAAGCAAAGATCGACTGGGAACTGTCGGAAGAACTTGTGAAAAAGGATTTTTTCTTCGGGGGAGATCAGATTCTTCTCACCCAGGGATTTCTTGCATCCACTATAAATAACCTCACAACAACCCTTGGTAGGGAAGGGTCGGATTATACGGCTGCCATCCTTGCCTACATCCTTGATGCGGAAAGGGTAATAATCTGGAAGGACGTTCCCGGAGTACTGAATGCAGATCCGAAGTGGTTTGATGAGACTATTCTGCTGCGGCAGCTTTCGTACCGGGATGCTATTGAGCTTGCCTATTACGGAGCAAGCGTAATCCACCCTAAAACAATACAACCCCTGAAGCAAAAAAACATTAAGCTGCAGGTGAAATCCTTTGTGCATCCCTCGGAAGAAGGCACCTTGGTAGGTGATGAAGTTTATGACAAGTTGATACCCTCGTTTATTTTTAAAATGGATCAGGTCTTGATCTCCATTTCCCCAAAGGATTTTTCGTTCATTGCCGAGGAGAACCTCGAACTAATCCTGGGATTTTTTGCCCGACATGGATTCCGCATTAACCTGATGCAAAATTCGGCAGTGAGTTTTATGGTTTGTGTTAATAACGACAAAACGCGGATACCAAGAGTTGTGAAGGATCTTGAGGATCATTTTCTGGTCAGGTGGGAGAACTCCCTCGAATTGATAACCATTCGGTACTTTGATGAGAGCACCATTTCCAGAGTCCTTTTAAATAAAGACAAGGTATTGGAGCAAAGAAGCAAAGAAACGGTGCAGATGGTTGTGAGGGATATTATTTGATATAACACAAAGCATCATTCAGAGCTATAATAGCTTCTTTGTAATTCTCCCTGTTAATTACAAACTGAATGTTGATTTGGCTGAGTGATTGCGACATAGCCGCAATATTTATATTTCTCTCTGCCAGAGCAGCTGTTGCTTTGGCTATTACCCCCGGTTTGCTGATAGAGGTTCCGAGTCCGCAAACAATAGAACAGGGGAGAACCGTGATTTTTGTGTATTTGCTTTTTAACTCTTTCAGGAGATCATCTTTAAGGTCTTTTTCCCATATCACCTGAGTGATGCTGTTGGCATTGGTGGCCTTGAGGATATAACTGACCTTGTGTTTAACAAAAATCTCCATAATGCCCAAGTCAAAGCCAACCTGCCCAACCATCAGCGGATCATGAACCTCTACTGCAACCACCTTGTCGGTACCTGTGATGATTTGCACTTTCCCATCCTCCGAAATAAAATCCTTTGAGATTAGGGTTCCCGGGTGTTCCGGTTCAAATGTGTTTTTTAGACGGATATTGATTCCTGCAACTTCAAGCGGTTTGGATGCTTTTGGGTGAATGGCTTCCATGCCAACATCGGCGAGCTGATCGGCTACATTATAATTGGTATGACCTACGGGAACCGATTTGTCAACGCCCACGATATTGGGATCGGCCGACGAAAGATGGAATTCTTTATGGATAACGGCTTCATCCGCTTTTACAGCAACAGCGATTTTGCTGAAGGTAACTTCCGAGTAACCCCGGTCGAACTCCCTCATAATACCTTCGGTACCTTTTGTATATCCGGTTGCAACGGGTAAAACCTTTGAGAAATCGATTCCCTTGAAGGCAATCTGAATGCGCTCATCTATGGTGAGAAACTCTGGATCGTTGAATCCGCAGAGATCGATAAAGAGGCTTTTTACCCCATTGTTCTCAAGAATATTTACCGAATTAAATGCCGAATGGGCCTCCCCGATACTTGAGAGAATTTCGCGTGCAGCCAGCAGGATGTTGGTTTTGTTAACATAACCCGTTGCCAGAACAGCGGCAAGACTTTTTAGGTAGTTCTTGGCCTGGCAGATACGCTCAGTGATAAAATCATCCGCCTGCGTAAGATTCAGTCCGATTGGTGCCAGCTCAGCGTTAATAGCAACGAGCTTTAACAGCAAATCATCCAGGGCTTCAATATAGTCCTCCCGCTTCTCGAACTTCGCATATATACCGGGAGTGCCACTTTTCTTATGCTCCAGCAACCAGTTGGTTACATTGTTATAGGCAGAAACCACAAGAATACGATTGTAATAATCCCCTTTCTCTCTTTGCCCGATTATAATATTCCTCAGAACCTCCTCGAATCTCGACATCGACGTGCCACCGATTTTCTCTACTGTTAACATGCTTGGATTTTGTTGTTTTCGGGGGACAAAAGTAAGCAGAAATATTAAATTGCTTTCAGTTTTTTGGAATTTGGGTAAAAAAACTTTCAAAAGGAAACAATGGCCCGGAATAAATAGTTTTTCATAGCTTCAGCCAAGGCGGTTCAGAATTGTAGCTTAGGTAAAATCCGCAATAAGATGGAATGGCTTACACAGCTTGAGCATACAATTGGTATTATAGGCAGCCGGAGATTTGGTAAAACCATAGTTGACAACTTGCTAAAACTGCATTCACTTAACCGGCCATTCCAAGTTTTCTTACTACCTCAGAAACCTCAGTGGCATAGAATGTAATTCTTTCACCACTTCCCCATGCTGGTATACTATTTTGCCATTTACAAATGTGGTTTCGATTTTATGGTGCAGGATTTCACCTTCAAGGGGTGACCAATGACACTTATATAATAGGTTGGAGATTGTAACTTCGAATGACTTTTGCGGGTTTACCAATACAAGATCGGCATAGTAACCCTCACGGATGTATCCTCGACGGTCGATCTTGAACAGGTCAGCCGGGGCGTGACACATTTTATGAACTACCTTTTCTATAGTAAAGACCCCACGTTTAACGAACTCAAGCATAGCCAACAGACTGTGCTGTACCATGGGTCCGCCTGATGGAGCCTGAAAATATCGGTTCGACTTTTCAATGAGGGTATGAGGAGCGTGGTCGGTGGCAATAACATCGATTTTATCTTCAATTACTGCATCAATAAGCGCTAGTCGGTCTCTTTCCGTTTTAATTGCAGGATTCCATTTGATTAGGGTATCCCTGCTTTCATAATAGGTGTCGTTAAACCAAAGGTGATGAATGCAGCCCTCAGCGGTAATCTTCTTACCTGTGACCGGGCCCTTTTCAAAAAGTGATAACTCACGTGCGGTTGAGATATGGAGCACGTGCAGTTTGGAATTGTATTTGTGTGCGAGCTCCACTGCGAGGGAAGATGAAACATAGCAAGCCTCTTCGCTGCGAATAAGAGGGTGGCACCCCATTGGGATATCCTCGCCATATTTTTGCTTACACATGGTAATATTGTTTCGGATGATAGTCTCGTCCTCACAATGGGTTGCAATTAGCACCGGAGATTCAGCAAATATTTTTTCCAGGCTGGAACGGTTGTCAACGAGCATGTTTCCGGTAGAGGCGCCCATAAAAATCTTAACTCCGCAGGTGGTGGCAGGGTCCACTTTATGTATTTCGCTGATATTGTCGTTTGTGGCCCCCAAGTAGAAGGAGTAATTGGCATGTGAGCGGGAAGCAGCTAATTCGAATTTTTCAGTTAGGGAAGGGATGGTGACAGTTTGCGGATGGGTATTTGGCATTTCGAGGTATGAAGTTACCCCTCCGGCAACTGCTGCAGCCGATTCGGTAGCGATTTCACCTTTATGAGTCAAGCCGGGTTCCCGGAAATGGACCTGATCGTCGATAACGCCCGGCAGGAGATACTTATGTTCTCCGTGAATTATTAGGGTATCCTTATCTGCAGGGATTTCGGATTCTGAAACTCTGGAGATAAAATCGCCGTCAATCAACACATTTCCTATAAAGGAACGGCCTTCATTGACGATCATTACATGGTTGATCAGAATTTTTGACATGTTCAGTCGGGTCTTTTATAAGATCTGAAAAAGCTGGTAAGCTTCATTTTTACCACACCCCACATGGCTTCATAAACAATTCCCCCATTCATTTTGGATGAACCTTCCTTTCGGTCGGTGAAGATAATAGGCACTTCAACGATAAGGAAGCCATATTTCCAGGTGGTAAACTTCATTTCAATCTGGAAAGCATAACCTTTAAAACGGATTTTGTCAAGGTTAATGGTTTCAAGGACCTTGCGAGAATAGCAAACAAAACCCGCAGTTGCATCCCGAACGGCCATTCTGCTGATAAACCGCACGTAAACCGATGCAAAGTATGATATCAGAACGCGACCCATAGGCCAGTTTACCACATTTACCCCCGAGATATAGCGTGAACCGATGGCCATATCAGCCCCACCGTTAACACATGCGTTACGGATGTTAATAAGGTCCTCGGGATTATGTGAGAAATCAGCGTCCATTTCGAAGATGTATTGGTAGGGTCTTGCGAGTGCCCATTTAAAGCCTTCTATATAAGCAGTACCTAAACCGAGTTTTCCTGCCCTCTCATATATATGGAGTTGGTCAGGGAATTCGGTTTGCAGTCTTTTAACGATATCACCCGTACCGTCGGGCGAATTATCCTCTATAATAAGGACATCAAACAGTGTTTCGAGCGAAAAGACCTTACGGATAATCTTTTCAACGTTTTCCTTTTCATTATATGTAGGAATAATAACCAGGTTTTCGTGCACGAGGATCTTCTTTACAATTAGTTTGTGCCAAGTTACGGTTTTTTGCGATATCTATATATCGGGGGATGTTAAAATATGTTAGGGGGAATAGGATTACGGGGCGGGGAGACGAGGCAAGATAGTATGGGAATGGGGCATATGTTTGGGGCAGGTGGAGGAGGGGATGCCCCAAAACCCTGCCAGACAAAAGAATTACCCCTATGCATCGTATAGGAATCTATAGGTTGAAAGGTAGCTTCCCCCAAAGGCAAGCTATTAGTTTTGTTCCATTCACCCTATGGATAGAAGAATAATTGGTCTCCTGAAGTGGTTTTTTAAATAAAGTATAGGCAATATAAGGTTACAGATTGCCGAATCCGAGCATGTTTTGGTCCTTGTATCGTAAAGGAGGTTTCCTCCATAGACATTTTTCAGTATGTGGAGCAGTTTATAAATCGTTGAGAGACAGAGGTGATTGATTTTTATTGAAAATTTCTTGTCAAAACATTTGGTAAGTCAGAAAAGCACTTCTATATTTGCAGCCCCAAACAGGGAAATGTTCTTACGAAAACGGAGTCAAAACAGGGTAAAAAAATAAATGAAAATTTATTTGCATATGTGAAAAGAAATCCTTTATCTTTGCACCCGCTTTGGACGAAAGTTTTTCTTTGAAAGGATGGAAAAAAAATCTGAAAATTTTTGCAAAAAGATTTGGAGATTAAAAAAGAAGGTTTACCTTTGCATCCGCTTTCAAAAGCAAGTTCTTTAAGAAGTAAAAAATTGAAAAAATAGATTGTGTTAATAAAGAAGTTTATTAACTTTGCAGTCCACAAAAAATTGAACAAATAGTTCTTTGAAAATATTGAAAAGGTAAAAAGGTCAAATGCAACTGAAAATTCTTTTTTAGGTAATAATGTAATGGATCTTGAGCAACTCAACTTTTTATAATTACAATGAAGAGTTTGATCCTGGCTCAGGATGAACGCTAGCGGCAGGCCTAACACATGCAAGTCGAGGGGTAACAGGTTTAGCAATAAATGCTGACGACCGGCGCACGGGTGAGTATCGCGTTTGCAACCTACCTTTAACTGGGGCATAGCCCGGAGAAATTCGGATTAATACCCCATAACACTTTAAGGAGGCATCTCCTTTTTGTTAAAGCTCCGGCGGTTAAAGATGGGCATGCGTGACATTAGCTAGTTGGTGAGGTAACGGCTCACCAAGGCTACGATGTCTAGGGGGTCTGAGAGGATGATCCCCCACACTGGTACTGAGACACGGACCAGACTCCTACGGGAGGCAGCAGTGAGGAATATTGGGCAATGGGCGCAAGCCTGACCCAGCCATGCCGCGTGCAGGATGACGGCGCTATGCGTTGTAAACTGCTTTTGTACAGGAAGAAACCCATTTACGTGTAAGTGGTTGACGGTACTGTCAGAATAAGCATCGGCTAACTCCGTGCCAGCAGCCGCGGTAATACGGAGGATGCAAGCGTTATCCGGATTCATTGGGTTTAAAGGGTGCGTAGGCGGAATATTAAGTCAGTGGTGAAATCCTGCAGCTTAACTGTAGAACTGTCATTGATACTGGTATTCTTGAATGCAGCTGAGGTAGGCGGAATGTGTAATGTAGCGGTGAAATGCTTAGATATTACACAGAACACCGATTGCGAAGGCAGCTTACTAAACTGTGATTGACGCTGAGGCACGAAAGCGTGGGGAGCAAACAGGATTAGATACCCTGGTAGTCCACGCCGTAAACTATGATCACTCGCTGTTGGCGATAAATTGTCAGCGGCTGAGCGAAAGCATTAAGTGATCCACCTGGGGAGTACGATCGCAAGGTTGAAACTCAAAGGAATTGACGGGGGCCCGCACAAGCGGAGGAACATGTGGTTTAATTCGATGATACGCGAGGAACCTTACCTGGGCTTAAATGTAGAGCGACAGACTGGGAAACTGGTCCTTCTTCGGACGATCTACAAGGTGCTGCATGGTTGTCGTCAGCTCGTGCCGTGAGGTGTCGGGTTAAGTCCCATAACGAGCGCAACCCCTATCGTTAGTTGCCAGCGGATAATGCCGGGGACTCTAACGAAACTGCCGGTGTAAACCGTGAGGAAGGTGGGGATGACGTCAAATCAGCACGGCCCTTATGTCCAGGGCGACACACGTGTTACAATGGCCGGTACAGAGGGCAGCTACCTGGTGACAGGATGCTAATCTCCAAAACCGGTCTCAGTTCGGATCGAAGTCTGCAACTCGACTTCGTGAAGCTGGATTCGCTAGTAATCGCGCATCAGCCATGGCGCGGTGAATACGTTCCCGGGCCTTGTACACACCGCCCGTCAAGCCATGGAAGCTGGGGGGACCTGAAGTACGCAACCGCAAGGAGCGTCCTAGGGTAAAACTAGTAACTGGGGCTAAGTCGTAACAAGGTAGCCGTACCGGAAGGTGCGGCTGGAACACCTCCTTTCTGGAGCGATGTTATCTTGTAGGCTCAGAAATCTTGCAAAAGACAATGAGCTACGAATTTTAGTAGAAAAGTGGTATTAAAGTACAAGGGAGTGAAGACTTTCTTATCTGCATTATGTTGTTTGTGATATTATACAGTTTGGAGACAAGCTGAAAATAAAAAAGTAGAGCCTATAAAAAATAAGGCGAGAAAAGAAAGCCAGTCCTATAGCTCAGTTGGTTAGAGCGCTACACTGATAATGTAGAGGTCGGCAGTTCAACTCTGCCTGGGACTACAAAAAATTTGAGAATTGAAAGATTTCAAAATTTGAAATTGAAAAATAATCTTCAAATCTTCAAATC
>CAMAZH010000062.1 GCA_945863035.1 Chitinophaga pinensis
TCAGTTATGGAAGGCAACGAGCCGGTAGTAATTCCAAATTCCGAAGGAAAGAGAACCACTCCCTCCGTTGTGGCATTTGTTGAAAACGGAGAAAGAAAAATCGGGGACCCTGCGAAACGTCAGGCGATTACAAACCCTGAAAAAACCGTATTCTCCATAAAGAGATTTATGGGTGAAACATTTGACAAGGTTCAGAAAGAGATAAAAAGAGTACCTTTTAAGGTAGTTAAAGGGGAAAATAATACTCCCAGGGTTCTTATTGACGACCGGAAGTACTCTCCTCAGGAAATTTCAGCAATGGTTCTTCAGAAAATGAAGAAGACTGCAGAGGATTATTTGGGTCAGGAAGTTACAGATGCCGTTATAACGGTTCCCGCATATTTCAGCGACTCTCAGCGTCAGGCCACCAAAGAAGCCGGCGAAATAGCAGGTTTGAATGTCAGAAGGATCATCAACGAGCCAACGGCAGCCTCTTTGGCTTACGGTCTTGATAAACGCAACAGGGACATGAAAGTGGCTGTGTTCGACCTTGGCGGGGGTACTTTTGATATCTCGGTACTCGAACTCGGCGACGGTGTGTTTGAAGTGAAATCCACCAATGGTGACACACATCTTGGAGGGGATGATTTCGACCAGACGATCATCGATTGGCTTGCGGAAGAATTCAAAAAAGACGAAGGAATTGATCTGAAGAGAGATCCTATGGCTTTGCAGCGTTTGAAAGAAGCAGCAGAGAAAGCCAAAATTGAGCTTTCCAGTTCATCCAGTACTGAAATCAACCTGCCCTATATTATGCCTGTTGATGGAATTCCAAAACACCTTGTTAAAACCTTAACCCGCTCGAAATTCGAGAGCCTTGCAGATAGCCTTATTCAGGCTACAATCGAGCCTTGCAGAAAAGCACTTAAGGATGCAGGGATGACCGCATCGGATATCGATGAAGTAATACTTGTTGGGGGATCAACCAGAATTCCTGCTATTCAGGCTATCGTAGAGAAATTTTTCGGAAAAGCGCCTTCCAAAGGCGTTAATCCCGATGAAGTTGTGGCCGTAGGCGCAGCTATCCAAGGCGGTGTGCTTACAGGGGAGGTTAAAGATGTATTGCTGCTCGACGTAACACCCCTTTCACTTGGTATCGAAACAATGGGAGGAGTTTTCACAAGACTGATCGAGTCAAACACAACCATACCCACAAAAAAATCGGAAACCTTTACTACCGCTTCCGACAACCAGCCCTCTGTTGAGATTCACATCCTTCAAGGTGAAAGACCAATGGCACGTGACAACAAAACCATTGGCAGGTTCCATCTCGATGGAATCCCACCTGCATCAAGAGGAATTCCTCAAATCGAAGTGTCGTTCGATATCGATGCAAACGGGATCCTTAATGTTCACGCCAAAGACAAGGGCACAGGCAAGGAACACAGCATTCGAATCGAAGCTTCTTCAGGGCTTAGCGACTCTGAAATCGAAAAGATGAAAAGAGAAGCCAAGGAAAATGAAGAATCTGATAAGAAAGCACGTGAAAAAGTCGACAAAATGAACGCTGCCGACGGACTGATCTTCCAGACTGAAAAGCAACTGAAGGAATTTGGCGATAAAATCCCTGCCGACAAGAAAGAGGCAATCGAGGAAGCTTCCAAAAAGCTTAGAGAAGCTCATAAATCGGAAGATATTGATGCCATTGACAAAGCAACTGAAGAGTTGAACAAAGTATGGTCGGCAGCATCTGAAGAAATGTACAAGGCTACCCAAGGTCAGGGCGCTCAGACAGAGCCTCAGGCAGAAGGAGCCTCAGCCGGAAAAGAAAAATCCAAAGGCGATCAGGAAGTAACTGATGTTGATTTTGAAGAAGTCAAATAAAGTCGATTAAAAACGACATCAAAATTAAGGAAACCGCAGTAAACATCTGTTTTACTGCGGTTTTTGCGTTCAATAATTATTGAGCTCGACATTTTATTATCGATTTACACAGTATATCTTTACCCTATTTGTATCGGAACTGAATTAAGAATTAAATTCTATTTGCACTTTTATAGTGCGATTTTTATCGAAATACGCACTCAATTACTGCATATTTTTTCTGAATCAACTTAGAGTTAAGTATGACGTAATAGTATCCCCAATCGCTGATTTTCTGATTGGGGATTACACGTTTGAAGTAGGTGGGAATAACAAAGGATTGAAGCAAATACAAGGCATTGATAAAGCTTTTATAGTAAAAGATGACATTGAACTGGGATATTTGAATACTATACCACTCTGGCAGTTTGGCTTAACCTACTGATTGCAAAAATCGTCACAACCGCCGCAGATTCGGAAAATATTTTTTGCGTATTTGCGGCATTTTTTTTGCACGGTTTATGTTCTAAGCCAATTTACAGATCGAAGTAACTGGTGAACATTTTTTAAGCGAAATACATAGCTGAATGCTAAGGCGAATTTTGTATTTTTGAAAACAAATCCCGAATAATGCTCACAATAAATAATATTACAATGAATTTCAGAAAAACCCTCATCCTTTTTGCTTTACCCTTTTTATTTTCAGGGATGTTTGCCCAAGACAAACCAATAAACCAAAACGACAGCGAGGGCAGGAAGACAGGAGTATGGGAAACCTACTACGAAAGCGGGAGGGTCAAATCGCGCGGGACTTTTAATCAAGGTCACCCGGTTGGTGAATTAACAAAATATTACCCGGGGGGAATTGTTCAGGCAATGATGAACTTCGATGAAACGGGACGGGTCTCCTATGTTAAGATGTTTTATGAGACCGGAAACCTCGCTTCTGAAGGGAAATACATAGACCAAAAGAAAGACTCTGTCTGGAATTATTTTTCTACTTATGACAAGAGAAAAGCCGTAAGCGAAACCTACCAAATGGGGAAAAAACAAGGCTTGAGTTACAAGTTCTATGCCGGTGGAAGTCCATCGGAAATGCACGAATGGCAAAACGACCAAAAAAGCGGCAAATGGGAGCAGTATTTCGAAAATGACCAGAAAAGGATTTCCGGATGGTATGTTGCCGATTCCCTGAACGGGGCTTTCGTTAGCTACAATCCCGACGGAAGCCTCTCAATTACCGGCGAATATAAAATGGGGGCAATGAATGGGATCTGGACCTATTACAGCGAAACCGGGGAGGAAGAGTTTTCCGTTGAATACATTAATGGTAGGATGCTTCCAAACGCTGAAGTTGAAAAGCGAATTGACGAGTTTTCGAAAAGGGTGAACGATATTATAGGAGATATTGACGAGTTGGAAACCCCTGAGTCCTTTTAACATTTTTTTTCTTCGATTGTTGTTTACCCATATCCTAACAAATGAATGAAAAAGTTCCTGACCATATCATTTTTTATGCTTATTCCTTTTTCCCTTTTTCCTCAAAACCTTGATAATGGGAAATACTGGATAACGCTGGCCGATAAAGCAGGTGCAGAATACACGCTGGCCAATCCCTCTGCATTTCTGAGCCAGAGATCCATTGAGCGCCGCGCGAATCAAAAAATCAAGCTCTCACAGGAAGATTTGCCTGTAAGCAAAGTTTATATCGACAGTCTGAAGAGTTTGGGCCTTACTGTTCTTGGATCCTCCAAATGGTTTAATGCAGTTATTGTTGAAAGTTATGACAGCCTGCTGCTCGACACCCTTGACAGGATTTCTTTTGTTTCCGAGTTTCGTTTTAAAATCCCCCGAAAAAAGACAAACTACAATCCACATTTTCCTGAAAGAGTTGAAATCCTGAATGAAGACAAGCAAATTAGCGGGTTGGAATATGGGCGATCTCTGGCGCAAACCGCGATTATGAAGGGAAACTCCCTCCACGATCTTGGTTACCTTGGCAATGGATTTCAAATTGCGGTGATCGATGGCGGCTTCTACCGTGCTGATATTTATCCTGCCTTCGACAGCCTCCGGGATGAGGGGCGCTTGTTGGCCTACCGTGACTTCAGTCGCGCTACCCTTGATTTTTTCAGCACCTCGAGTCATGGAATGTCGGTGCTAAGCACGATGGCAGCCAATCTTCCGGGAGAGATAATCGGAACAGCACCAAAGGCATCCTACTACCTTTTAAAAAGTGAAATTGTTGAATCCGAAACTCCCCTCGAAGAAGCATTGTGGGTGTTGGCAGCTGAGTTCGCCGACAGTGCAGGGGCAGACATAATAAACAGTTCTTTAGGCTATTCGGTTTTTGACGACCCTACAATGAATTACACCTATTCGGAAATGGACGGTAAAACCACACTTGTAACCCGTGCGGCCGAGAAGGCTTTTAGCAAAGGGATGATTGTGGTAATCAGTGCAGGAAACGAGGGGAATAAAACCTGGAATTACCTTACTGCCCCCTCGGATGGACCAAATGTGCTTTCAATAGGGGCGACGGATACTCTGGGAGTTGTTGCTGCCTTCAGTTCCCGCGGGCCTTCCCCCGACAATAGAATAAAACCCGATATACTTGCAGTAGGATCGCGCACAACTGTTATAAATGCCTCAGGACTTGTCAGTCAGGGATCAGGTACATCCTTTGCTGCACCACTGATAGCAGGCATGGTTGCGTGTTTATGGGAGACAGCCCCTGAAAAAACAAATTACGAGGTAATCCAAGCCATCAGAAGATCGGCTTCACATTATTACAACCCAAATGACTCCGCAGGTTATGGAATGCCGAACTTCCTTACCGCTATGTTCTTACTCAATGCAAAGTCGTCAAAGTTTTCCAATAGCGGGTTGGTCGCTATTCCCAATCCTAATCATGGCCATTTCGAACTTTTCTCCGACAGCATTCCCGAAGGAGAGGCAAGTATTACCATATCCAACTCCGCGGGCAAGATAGTATTTACGGGGACTAAGACTTTTAATTCCGGATTTGCCAGAGTCGATGAAATTGAAGAACAGGGAAATGGATTGTTTTTTATTGTTGCCTCGAAAGACGGAAAAGAGTTTTTCACCAAAGTAATCATATTGTGATTATGAAACCCGACAGCCTTAGCTTAAGTCAACTAAACTTAAGGATCAAATCGGCGATAAATTCCGCTTTTTCAGACCCGGTTTGGGTGGTAGCGGAAATCAGCGAAATGCGACTCAACAATTCCGGGCATTGTTATTTGGAGCTGATAGAGAAATCAGAAACCAACGATCAGATACTGGCAAAAATCAAGGCAACTATTTGGGCCTTTACTTTTCGGATGCTCTCCCCCTATTTTGAGACCACCACCGGCTACCGTTTAGCCTCGGGATTAAAGGTCCTGATAAGAGTACAGCCAGAATTTCATGAGGTTTACGGCATTTCCCTGATTGTAAAAGATATTGATCCCAGTTACACCCTGGGTGATCTGGCGCGAAAGAAACAGGAGATTTTAAGGCGGCTCAAGTCGGAAGGAGTCATCGATATGAACCGGATGTTGACACTTCCACAGGTCCCTCAGCGAATTGCTGTGATATCCTCTGAAACGGCAGCTGGTTATGGCGACTTCATGGATACGCTTAACAACAATTCAAATGGATATTATTTCCACACCAGGCTTTTCCCGGCTCAGGTACAGGGTGACAAAGCTGCCGAGTCGATAATCCTTTCTCTAGAAAAAATATACGACAGGGAAGATGAATTTGATGTTGTTGTGATCATCAGGGGAGGTGGCGCCCAGTCGGAGCTTGAATGTTTCAATAATTACGATCTTGTGTATCATATCACCCAGTTTCCCTTGCCTGTAATCAGTGGCATTGGACACGAAAGAGACGAAACCATCACCGATCTGGTAGCACACACCTCTGTAAAAACGCCTACGGCTGCTGCTGAGTTTCTTGTCGATTGCCTGTTCGAATTCGACAGTATGCTAGAAACCTTGAAGGATGACATCGTCAGTCTGGCCGGAAAAAGAATTACAGACGAGAAGGATCGTCTCTTCCAACTTTCCCAAAACACCGTATATTTGGTAAACCAAACGCTGAATGAGGAAAACAGCCAACTCATCGCAACGCGTAAACGTCTCGGGCTTATAGCTGTGCAGTATACCAACCGCAAAAATGACAGCCTTGCAGGTTATGCTCACAGAATGCACTTCGATTGTGCAAGCCACCTCAAGACGCAATCCGCAAGTGTAAACCAACTTTTTGCACGAATGCAGAGGAGTCTGGCAAACACACTTAAATCAAAACAAGAACAATTGTTGGCATTCGAAAAAAACCTCGATTACCTGCGACCCGAAAAAGTCTTGATGAGAGGTTATTCGATTAGTTCTTCGGGAGGAAAACTCGTTAAAAGCGGATCAGATCTCAAAGAGGGAGATGAACTCGCTACCCGATTTCACAAAGGTTCATCCCTGAGTATTGTTACAAAAACAAAAAGCTCCTAAAATATATCCCAATATGGCCAAGCAACAGATAAAATATTCCGATGCGATTTCAGAGATTGAAGAAATACTTGAACTCATTGAATCCGGCGACCTCGACGTGGATGAACTCACCGGAAAAGTCAAAAGAGTATCCCAACTGATACAAGTCTGCAAGTCAAAGCTTCATGACGCTGATGAAGACATTAAACGGATTCTGAGTCAGGAGAACTCCAGCCTGGAAGATTAATCGTAATACACGCCTGTATCGTGGTCGGGCTCGAGCTTTGTATCAAGGTACTCGATCATATGCTCGATTTCCAGAGCAAAACCTACCCTTACCGTGGCATTGAGGAAAAACTCCCTGGCAATATGTTTAATCTGGCTTTGGTTTGCAAACAATACCTGTGCAAGGTCAACATCAAAGAAATTCGACTTTCCTTCCTGCTCCTTGAATATTTTAAGATTAGAGTCAATGATTTCAATTAAATCCTTGTAGGACTTAACAAATCCCATCTCCTTATTCATAACAATTCCCAAAACACGGCCCGATTCAGCATCCATTAGGGGAGCGCCTGAATTACCCGGCTTAACGGTTCCGTCGTATTGTATAAAACTTAAGCCTTTGCTGTTGGTGTAGCTGGAAGAAATGATCCCGGTCTTCAGGGCCATATTCTTGTGCTCCACCTGATAACCTACAACGGCAACCGAGCGACCAATTTTCAGATCGCAGGAGCGGCAAAGCGCCAGGGAGGGAACATTCTCAAACTCGGGAAAATCGGTAGGAATAATAGCAATCCCCAAATTGTCAAATTCGCTTCGTTCAGGCAAGAACCGTAAAAAATCAGCGTAGGAAATTTTGATTGAGGCGTATTCGGATAATCCATCTTCCAGAAAAAACCGGATTTTAACAATCACAGCGTCTTTGACATTGTATACCATGTCATCGGTAACTATCTGGTTTCCAATTTTAAAACCAGATATAGCCATCACATTTACGTTAGAAGTGCTTAGGAAATCAATTGCGCAAACAGATCTGCAACTTTTCTGCCAAATTTTCGTGTACATAATTCATTGGTTAAGGTTATAAAAAAGCGTCTACTGCTTAGTTCTGAAAACCTGAAAAATCTAACACCAAAAAAGGCATTTTTTTACAAAATAATTCGTTTTTTTTCTCAATTCCTAAATTTAACCCGTTTTAATGTCAACAAATTCAAAGGATTCGAGCCCAAACCGTAAAGATTTTCAGGAATAAAACGAATCACCTTGTCATAAAACATTGGGACGACAACGGCATTTTCAATTAGTTTCCTATCCATTTTCTGATACAGTGCATATCGTTCGGCTGGGTTAATAGTCTGCAAAGATTGTCTATATAGGCTGTCATAGCATTGATTTGAGAAATGGGTTGTGTTTGGTCCCGTCGGACTTAAATTGGGTGAGTAAAACAATGAGAGGTAGTTTTCGGCATCGGGGTAATCGGCGATCCATGATCCCCTGAAAAAAACCAGGTTTGAGTTTGCTACTTTATTACGAAAGCTTGCTCCGGTTGCAACTTCGATATCTATCTTAATACCAACAACAGAAAGTTCAAACTGTATGTATTCGCATAAATCAAGGTAATCGGAAGTAGTGGTTAACAGAATGGGGGGAAGACCTACTCCTCCCGGATACCCTGCTTTTGCAAGAAAAACCCTTGCAGTATCAGGGTTGTAATAATAACCCCTGACCTCGCCAGGATCGAAGGAGGGAAGTCCTTCAGGCACAAATCCGGATAAAGCGGGTGTACCCAGATTATTCCTAAGGTATTTCATCATCTTAACCCTGTCGAAACCATAGTTTATTGCCTTTCTGACAAACACGGATGACACGGGGCTCTCCTTAGCTACCTGCAGAGAGGTGTCGCAAAGAAATCCCAGATATTCGGTATTCAGATAGGCCTCGGTTAAGAGTTTGAACCTTCCGTTAAACTCGGGTTTAAGCTCGCCGGATCGGGTAAGCAGCACATCTTTGTAGGATGGGTGGATGGCATTGAGAAAGTCAAGATTTCCCTTCATAAACTCCAGAAACTCGGACTGCTTGTCCTTGATAAAACTTATGCTTACCGCGTCCAAATATGGCAGGGAACATCCTGTCTCATCACGTTCAAAATAACTGTCGTTTTTCAACAAAATTAATTTCTCATCCTCTCTCCACAGCTTAAACACAAAAGGGCCCGTTCCAACCGGATTGCGTCCAAAGTCGCTTCCATAACGATTAACGGCTTCCTGAGGAACAACGCAGCAATAGGGCATGGTGAGTATCCCCAGGAAGGGAATAAAAGGTTCTTTAAGCCAGATTTTAAAGGTGGAGTCGTTCTCGGCTTTAAATCCCCTGGGATGATCGGTTCCGAAATCCAGCTTATCGAATATCCAAGTTCCTGGGGAGGCAGTCTTAGGATCGAGTATTCGCGAGAAGCTGTATTCGAAATCATAAGCAGTGACATTCCGACCGACAGATCCGGGGAAAACCTCGCTGTCGTGGAATACAACATCGTTTCGCAAATAGAAGGTGTAAGTCAAGCCGTTGTTGGCAACAACCCATGAACGGGCAATGCAGGCCCGAACATTAAGGCTGTCGTCCATCTGAACCAATCCGTTAAAAAGTTGGTTAACCGGCCAAATCAGGGTTTGGTTACGTGCATAGGCCGGGTCGAGGCTTGCGATACCTTTTGACTCGTTGTAACGAAAAACTGTAAGTTGATCGGTCAAGACTTTCTTTGTGCTACAGTTTGTCAGCAGGAGAGAAAAAAGAAAGAGGGAAAAAAGCCGACGGATCATTTACGCTTTGGATTAAACAACAAATATAAGTGTTTGACAGGTTTAACACTACAAAAACTGAACAAACAAAACAAATCGGCCCCAATGAGGCCGGTTAGTTATTCAGGTATTTGGAAAGCATGGTCATTAAGTGCTTTGTCTTAATTGGTTTTGATATATAATCGTCGCAGCCGGCACTGATACTTTTTTCTCGTTCACCCGACATGGCATATGCTGTTTGGGCAATAATAGGGATGTCCTTTCTGATCTCCCTTATTTTTGCGGTTGCCTCATAGCCGTTGATTATGGGCAATCGGATATCCATAAGGATGAGATCGATCTCAATATGTTCCTTGAAAAGTCTTACCGCCTCACTCCCATTCTTGGCCCAGATTATTGTTACATTTGTCTGGCTGAGAATATCCTGCAGCAAAATGAAATTTGAGGCCTCATCTTCAGCAATCAGAATAGTTTTCCCTCTCCAATCGGGTGTTTCCTGCAGCACAAAAATTTGGGGCTGGGGAACATCGGTATCCGATTCCACATAATTAATTGAAAAAACAAATTCGGAACCATTACCCGATTCCGAGGAGACCGAGATTTCGCCTCCCATTAGTTCAACCAAATTTTTCGAGATGGCCAAACCAAGTCCCGTTCCTCCATAAAACTTGGTTTTGGATTCGTGGCCCTGGCGGAATCGATCAAAGATCAGAAACTTCTTGTCCTCCTTTATACCAATGCCTGTATCTTTAACAAAGAAAGTGATAAAGTCACCGTTGATTTCCTTAATACCAAAACTCACCCCTCCTACTTCTGTGAATTTTATTGAATTGTTTAATAAGTTGATAAAGATCTGTTTAAGACGGAATGAATCTGCGATAATGTTGATATTCGGATTGAATCCGTTATTATCGATCGACAGGTATAACTGCTCCCTGTTCTGTCTTTTCAGGTTCTTAATAAACAAAGTTTGAAGTTCTGAGAACAGCGAGGATAGTTTGAACAGGGAATTGTTGATACGAATCTGTCCCGCCTCGATTTTGGATATGTCAATGATGTCGTCAATAAGGTTCAACAATGTATCCGAGCCAAAGTTGATATGTGAAATAAACTCCTTTTTATCGATTTCGTCCAGATTGCTTTGGGCAAGCAATTCGGCAAAGCCTACGATAGCATTCAGCGGGGTTCTGATTTCATGCGACATATTCGACAGGAACGAAGTTTTAAGCTTATCTGATTCCTCTGCTCTTTCTTTGGCTATTCGAAGATTTGACTCGTAGTTTATTCTATTGGTGATATCCTTAACGATGATGACAAAGGTTTCTGATGACTTTTTGTAATTCTGAATTAATCCAAGCGATATTTCAGCAAAGAATTCGCTGTTATCATCGCGAACCATTCGTATCTCATGATTTTTCTGATACCGTGATTCGATGGTTTCGCGAAACAGTTCTTCTACCTTGGCTGTGTCTTCGGGATAAACGAAATCAAGGAAATTCCGTTTCATGAGGGAGTTATTCCTAGCCTGGAGCATATCGACTATACTGGTATTTTGATCCATGATAAGCCCGCCGCTGTCGGTAACTATAAGTCCATCGGGAGAAGATTCAATAATCTCCCTGAGTTTCTGTTCGCTTACCCGGATATAGTCCTCATCTTTTTTTCTTGAAATTGCCAGTGCAATCTGGTCGGAAACAAACTCCAGTATTTTCACATGCTCTTCAGTGAATTTTATTGACTCGTCATAGCTTTGGACGGCAAAAACCCCAATAATATTGTTATCTATTTTAAGAGGAACTCCGAGCCAACTGACCGAAGGTGATCCTATAGCTTCAATCTCGCCAGTGGCTGACAATCTATCTATTATTTCAAGATTGAGAAGTTGCGCCTTGCCTGATTTGATTACGTATGCCGTTATGGTTTTACCTGCTGGAAAGTCTTTGAATTTATCTTTCTCATCCCTGTGAAAAGGAAGTGTAATCCGGTCTGATTTTTTATCGTAAAGTGCGATGTAGCAATTCTTGGTATCGATAATTCTTCCCAGAATTTCCTGAATCTTCTCAAATAATTCATCGAGATTGCGGGTAGTTACAACAGCGTTTCCAATATCGAAGATTGTTTTTTGGATCTCGTCTTGTCGTTTTTGCTCGGTAATATCTACGTTTGTGCCAACAATTCGCACGGGTTCGCTATTTGAGTCATGGGAAAAAACCTTTCCCCGCGCATTGATCCAGGCATATGTACCATCTTGTTTTCTCAAGCGGGTGATAACATCTATGGTCTCCTGATGATTTTTTCGGGATTCGTTCATATATTCAAGGACCCTTTCTTTATCGTCCGGGTGCATCAACTCGTTGAATACTTCGACATCATTTTTGAAATCCTCCGGATTGTATCCAAGCATCAAGGCGTATCGAGGAGAGAAATAGATCTCATTGGTTCTCAGGTCGAAATCCCAGATGCCATCGCTAGTTGCTTCCAGGGCTAATTGAAGACGCTCCTGGCTTTTCGCCAACTCGTCCTGAGCCTGCTTTTTAAAGCTTATATCCCTGGCAACAGCCAGAACTGTACTCACCTCACCGGAAGGATTAAACTCCGGGAAGAGCCTCCATTCGAAATAGAGAACTGATTTTCCCAAAGGGATTGAAAACTCAACCTCGTAAGGCTTATGTGATTCAAAAACCTTTGAAATACTGGTCTCCCAGAAATCGCACATTTCAGGATCGAAGATTCCCATCTCATGGTGCGACTTGCCAATAAACAGTTCCTGGTGTAGTTTTAGCTGATGGGAAACGGCGTCATTAACATACAAATGGCGAAGATTTCTGTCGAACCTCATTATTATATCAGGGGAATTCTGGGCGAGGGCCCGGTAATGTTCCTCGCTTTCCCTGAATGAAGCCTCCGTGAGTTCACGCTGCTGTCGTTCGACACGCAGCTCCATAGCAAATTTAACTGCAGGATTCAGGCGTATCAGGCGTTCCTTTAAAACATAGTCCCAAGCACCTTGTTTTATGCAGTCAACGGCTGTTTCCTCATCCAGGGAACCCGTAACAATTATGAAAGGTGTAAGCGGCTTCTCGATTCGGGAAATGCGCAAGGCATCCATCCCATTAAACTGTGGAAGGTTATAGTCCGATAAGATAATGTCCGGATCAAAGTCGATAAGAAATCCCTTGAAGCTATCCTCATCACTAGCAATTCTCGAATCGATTTCCCACGACTCCTTATGCAGGGTTTTCAAATTCAACTCCGCATCATAGGGATTATCCTCAAGAATCAGAACCTTTAGAACAGGATTCGACATAGGCCGTAAAATCTCGTTTGATATTAACAATAAAGCTACCAAATATCCCGACAATCTCTTAGAATTTGCATTCCAAGAGCCTTATTCAGAATCAATCTCAACTGGAATTCGGAAAAAAATACGGGTCCCCTTTCCTACCTCGCTTTCGGCCCAAATTGTCCCCCGATGCCGATGAATTATTCTTTGCACAAGGGAAAGCCCTACACCTGTCCCCTCGAATTCGTCCGACGAATGCAAACGCTGAAAAACCTTAAATATTTTCTCCGCGTATTTCTGATCAAATCCAATGCCCAGATCATTTACACAAAATTCGTGATAACCGGAATCGGTTTTACAACTTACCTCAATCCGGTTTTCCATACCCGGTTTTGAGAACTTAACGGCATTTGAAAACAAATTGACAAATACCTGAGTAAGCAGGTTCTCATCCGCGGTCATCACCGGCAGCGGGTTTATAACAAACTCGGTTCTCTCAGGCTTATGGAGGCTGTATAGATCATTAAGTACAGAATTTACAAGCTCGAAAGAGTTGAAAGTTGTATAAACAATGTGTTTGCGGCCCAAACGCGAAAAATGGAAAAGGTCAGTGATCAAGAGTGTCATATTTTCCGAATTCTTCTGAACATTCTTGATGTAGTGAATCGCTCCCTCTGGAAGACTTGGCCCGTATTCCTGCATCAGGAGGGATGAGAAGCCACGCACAGCTCTCAGTGGTGCTTTAAGGTCATGGGATACAGAATAGGAAAACGCTTCGAGTTCCTGGTTTGCCCGATCAAGGTCCTCGGTGCGCTTTTTCACCTTTTTTTCAAGGTTTTGGTTCAAAAGCCTGATTTCCTTCTCTGCATTCTTAAGGTTTGTGATGTCAAGGATAGTCACCAATATTCTCGAGAGATCATTTTCGTGACCCGGCATTATTAACCAACTCACAAAATGGACTTGCCTTTTCTTTTTGATCCTTACCTCCATTATCCTTTCTTCAAGGATGGATTTTCCATAATAAAAGGATGCGATAACAGTCGAAAAAGGCTCCGGATCGCTTGAGGAAAATATTTCAGGGACCGATTCACGCAATTTCTCTTTGCTTGAAGTATTATATAAACTAAGGGAAACCCGGTTCATATCAACAATTCTTATTTTTGAAACGATCTGTTGGAAAAGATCTTTATTGGTTCTGATGCTAAATGCGAGATCCTCTTTCAAGTGGTCAGGCAATGAATCAAGGTGCTTTTTCACTTCTGAATAGTCATCCTCCCAAAGGGAGACCGGCATATTCTCAAAAAGCGAATGGTATTTTTCCTCACCCTTCTGCAATGCCTCCAAAGCTGCTACCCGATCGGTTATATCGTAAATAAACCCTTCAAGACTGCGGCAGACCCCATCGATCCCGAAAATGCCATTCCCGTTTTCGGAAACCCATTTTAATTCACCGCTCTTTGTTATTATCTGGTACTGCAAAGAGTACATCTCTCCTTTTTTAACCGCTTTTTCAATTTTCTCCCACACATAATTCCTGAATCGCTCATGTATTATTGAAGCAAAAGGAACATGACTGTTATAAAGAAATTCGGAAGGCAGGTATCCCGTTAAAAGAAAAGAGCCTTCACTTACGAATTCCATTGTCCAATTCCTGTCGAACCGACACTGGTAAACCATTCCCTGAAGATTCTGAATTAAAGACGAAAGCCTTCTCTCGTCCTCTTTGATCCGCTCCAGCATCTTCTTTCGCTGGGTCACATCCATCATTATCATCAGATACCGGTCTTTCAAGGGACTTATGGTTAACGAGTAAATTCGCTCGCTGTGGTTTTTGTCAAGAATACTGATATCCCTTTCCCTGATTTCGCCCTCGTTATAGATTTCTATATAACTTTCCCATGCATTTCGAATCAATTTCACCGGCTGGTCATCGGTTGATGCGGAAACCGGCAACAATTCAGAACTGCTGAAATCTTCAATACTTAAGCCTGTTTTCTTTTTGAACTCTTTATTTAAAAACTCTGGCCTGGCCGACTTATTTAATATTCCAAGACTAAGGGGAAGATTTTCGAGCACATCCTTCAGATTCTGCTCACTCTTATGAAGAGAAACAATGATCTGCTGCTTCTCCATGTAAATGGAATGAACAAGCAAAATGAGAACCGATACCAGAATGGAAAACCCCTGAATAAACACAAAGGGCCTGTCAATAATGCTTTCAATGAAGGTATGGTCCTTATAAATCGCCACATAACTTATAAAGACCAGTGTGGCGACTTGCACCGAAGTGATCAGCTTGCTGTTAAACCTAAGTGCCAGCCAAAAATACAACGGGGTTGTAAAAGAAGCAATCAAAAAGTTGTAAAAATAATCATCGAAAAACCCATTGAAAATAAAATACGCGGTGAAACCCAACAATAACAGAATTGCCGTAAACTCCGGGATCTTATTTTTGATTATTCTTACAGCAGGCGATTCAACCCAAGCAAAGAAAAAGGGGACAAGCACTAATATTCCGATTAAATCAGCCAACATCCATGTGTGCACCTTTAAAAGCAAGTCAGGCACCGCACCAGAAAAGTAAGTTACCAATCCTCCGGTAAGACTTGTAATTACGGCGGGTATAAAAGCTACAAAGACGAGAAACGCCAGAACTGAATCCAGACGGAAAAAAGAACGCCCATTTTTAAGGGCTTTTATTTCAAGGCAGCGGCTGCCCAAAACCGCACTTAATGTGTTCCCCGCAGCAATGGCAAGAATACTCAGAACCAGACTCAGGCTGTTACCATATCCATGTCTGTATATAAAATAATTTATGAACGCCGATACTACAAAAATCCCGACAGAAGAAGACCTTCCCAAAATATAGACACCTGCAATAGCGATACCTGCCGCCGGCCAATAAATCGCAATCCCAAAATCCTTATAGAAAGTAAGGGTGCCAATCCAACAAAAAAGCCAATACAAAGAGCCTAGTAAAAGAACCTTTACTATCCATGGAAGAGATGCAAGCCTTTTAATAAAAACACCTTGCATAGTATTAAGAGTTAATTCGGGTGCAATTTAGATAAATCTGTCAGTAAAACAATTGTTCAAAGGTTCCGGTCAGCACTTTTATCAGCAAATCATTCCTATTGCATTATTTTACAGATCAATGCGTCCTAAAATCTCGCTCTGACACCCGCCATAAAATTTATCCCTGCCTGAGGATAAAAGCCATCGTACAAGCCTTCAACACCCCCCTCAAAATACCTGTAAACCCATGCGTTGGAGGAGTACTGGTAATCGAAAATATTGGCTATGCAGAGATTAACCGACAACTCCTTCAATAATCGCGGTTTCAGAAGATATTCAAACCTCAGATCATTTACAAACCAGGGATTCAACTTGCGGTTGGATGAACTGGTATTATCGGTAAATTGACTGCCAACGTATTTGGAGACCACATCCACGCTGAGACCTTTTGCAAGGAAATACCTGAACCTGCTGGAAGCTACAATTTCGGGGGAGAAGGCTATGTCGGACCTTTCCTTGTAAAAAACAAATTGCTCGGGTTGGGTATCAGGATCATCCCAATACGACCAATTATCGACAAAGGATTCTGAGTTTCTGATTTTGTTGCTGCTAAGAGCGAGCGAAAAATCCCAGCTAAAAACTTCCTTTTGCCGCAAACCCGCAGTGAACTCAACGCCAGCCCGATAACTGTCTTTGATATTGTTCATCACTGCCGCCCCAACGTCATTGATTTCCCCGGTCAACACAAGTTGGTTTGTGTAATCCATGAAATACAAGTTCGCGCCAGCCTGAAAACGGCTTCCGCTATAATGGTATCCAAGTTCGTAATCGTAAAGAGTTTCGAATGTTGGAGCCGGCTGTGTGGAATCGGCATCAACAAAGTTCCCTCTGTTGGGTTCGCGGTTTGCAACAGAAAACGAAAAGTACAATCGATTCCCTTGATTGTCAGCATAGTTAAGTCCTGCCTTCGGGTTGAAAAACAAAAAGTCGTGATTCTGACTAATGTCCCGATGGTCGTCGTCCTCGCCATCAATCAGATAGGATATTCCCCTGAACTGCAAATCGCCGTATAAGTTCAGCGACTGGGTCAATGAATAATTCATCTTTGCGAAAACATTGAAATCTTTTTTATCCGAAAAACTACTGTACCATCTGTGGTTCACTTCCGATGCACCGGCAAATCGAGACCAAATCACCTTGCCGAAATGCTCGCCTTCGTAACGGTTCCATCCCCCGCCTAATGTGGCATCCGTATTATTTTTTTTATAGGTGGCGGAGAAAACAGCACCATAGAAATTATTGTCCAGCCATTTCTGACGGATAAGATCCGAAGTGCTTACAATCACTGTGTCGAGAATAATTTCCGGTATCCTATAGGATGCCAATTCCTCATCTTCCTTGTACTCCTCATAATACCCCTCGCCATGAGTAAGATGGAGTGAGGCGTTCAGGTAGATATAAGGGGAGATCTCGCGCGAAACATGAAGCTGATAGTGATCCTGCTGGTAATTGTCGGTTTGGTTGTCGTAATAGCGGTCAACGCCATTCTCATCCGTGTAAAACCCAAGACCGTTATAGGTTCGGTTTTCCTGGAGCAGATATCCGGGAACACCGTCCCACGCCTGATAGGTCTTTTCTTTACCAGAAAAAACATTGAGTTTAACCACACTTTTAGAAGAATGCCAACCGGCCGAAACAAAATACGAGCTCAGATCGGAAAAGGCCCTGTCGATGTATCCGTCAGAGTGAATTCCAGAAAGCCTGACATCCAGTGTGAAGTGATTATTAAGAAGACCTGTTCCAAGGCTAACCGAATTTTTGTAGGTATTGAAAGAACCATAAGAACTGCTGATTTCGGAGTATGACTCGCGGTTAAGAGCAAGCGTCTGGATATTCACGCTGGCGCCAAAAGCTGCCGCCCCGTTCTGGGAAGTCCCCACCCCTCTTTGCACCTGAATGTTTTCGGTGGAAGCAGCAAAATCGGGCATGTTTACAAAAAATACGGAATGCGATTCGGCATCATTAAGAGGGATTCCATTTACAGTGATGTTTATGCGATTGGCATCGGCACCCCGAATCCTGAAACCAGTGTAACCAACACCTGCCCCAGCATCCGAACTTACCACCATGGATGGGGTAAGTGAGAGCAGCCAGGGTATATCCTGTGCCATATTCTGACGGCGAAGCTCCTCGCTCGAAATCTGTGTGACCGCCACAGGGTCCTTACTGCCCGCGCGGGCTGAAGTAACAACTGCTTCCTGACCCATTATGGGGGAGCGCTTTAAATAAAAATTCAAGCCTGTATCTGATGGAAGGCTTATACGTTTCTCTTCCTTTTCATATCCAATATAAGAAACTGTAAAAAGGAAATTTCCGGCCGGGACTTTGTTAAATACAAAATCCCCCGAGACATTACTGACAGCCCCGAGGTAGCTGTCGTTAATAATGACATTTGCGCCGGCAAGTGCACGCCCGCCGGAATCAAAAACCTTACCGTACACACGATGCTGTGAATGAGCTATAACAGACATAAAAATGCCTGCAAGCAACAGAATTACCTTCATGACCAAATGAGTTAATTAGATAGATCTCACTTTAAATTCTCCAAATTTCCTTGCGCCGGCATTACCCGGATCAGGTTCTAAGGGTATAATCTCAGCCCGTAATATTAAGGCACCCCCTTAGAGAGTAAGTTTGTGAAGGCAAAGGTAAAAATAAATTTGAAGATGAGATAATTTGAAAATTAATTAATTTGAAAATGGGGTAATTTGAAGATGAGGCAATTTGAAAAATAGTTAATTGGGTAATTTGAAAATGAGGTAATTTGATGCACGTCACCTAAAGAATTAGATATATCTGGATTACCTAAGTCACCATTTTCAAATTGACACATTTTCAAATTTTCAAATTAAAACATTTTCAAATTGACACATTTTCAAATTTTCAAATTAGTTAATTTTCAAATTAGGTTCTCATTCCACGTTAAGTACATCCTTAAATGCCTGGATAAAAGTCTCTTTGGGCAATGCACCCATAGCCATCTGAGGCTGACCTTCCAGCGGGACGAACAATAGTGAAGGTATGCTCTGAACACCGAAAATTCCGGCGAGCTCGCGTTGATCCTCTGTGTTTACCTTGTAAACGTCAAGTTTACCGGTATATTCTTTCGAAAGCTCTTCGAGAATCGGAGCCACCATCTTGCAGGGACCACACCAATCGGCATAAAAATCTATAATACAAGGCTTGTCGCCTTCAAATTTCCATTCTTTGTTGTCGGTAAAATTGAATACTTTTTCTTTGAAGGTATCCAGTGTTAAATGCTCAATCATTTTGATAGTATTTGGTTAAACAAAAATTCTTAGTGAACAATTTACAAAATATTACTCTTACATAAAACAAGAAAAAAGATAAAAAGGCGACAGCAAATCATAAAATTCAGGCTTGTGATTCCACTTTTTCAATTTATTTTCAAGCTCTGGCTGAACTTTTTTACTTTTTGTTTTTATTCTTTTCCCAAATTCCATACCACCCTCTTTATTTCAACTTCAAGGTGGGATAATGGCATTTATTTGTAATTTTGTCACACAAATTGAATAAATTGTCATATCTACATATGAAGGATTGTCTAAACGTGCCGGTTTTCAGGATTATCTCTGACATTGCGGCAGAAGAAAACGTGAAAGCCTTTGTTATCGGGGGATTCGTAAGAGACTGTATCCTCAAACGGCCTTCCAAGGATATCGACATCGTGGTTCTTGGAAGCGGAATTGATTTTGCAGGAAAAGTGGCTAAGCGGTTGGGAAAGAAAAGGCTTAATGTGTTTAAAAACTTCGGGACCGCCATGCTGCAAGCCGGGGATTTTGAAGTTGAGTTTGTGGGGGCCCGGAAAGAATCGTACCGTCAGGAATCAAGAAAACCCATAGTGGAGGACGGAAGTCTTGAAGACGACCAGAACCGCAGGGATTTCACAATAAATGCCATGGCAATAAGTCTCAATAAGGACAGTTACGGCCAGCTGAACGATCCCTTCGGCGGAGTGCAAGACCTGGAGAATAAAATAATCCGCACTCCTCTCGATCCCAATACCACCTTTTCCGACGATCCGCTTCGAATGATGCGCGCCATCCGCTTTGCCACCCAGCTTGGGTTTCAGATTGAAGCCACATGCTTTGCCTCAATTCAGCAAAACCGGCATCGGATAAAAATTGTTTCGATGGAGCGCATCACCGACGAGCTGAACAAAATTGTTTTATCGCCAAAGCCTTCTGTAGGTTTCATCATTTTGGAATCGACCGGGATGCTCGACCTCATATTCCCTGAATTTCAGGCATTAAAAGGGGTCGATGAAAGCGGAGGACAAAGACACAAGGATAACTTTTACCACACGCTGCAGGTTCTCGACAACATTGCCTCTGTTTCCGACAATTTATGGCTTCGATGGGCAGCCATACTTCACGACATTGCCAAACCCCTGACCAAGAAATTCGAGCCCGATCTGGGTTGGACCTTTCACGGACACGAGTTTCTCGGAACCAAAATGGTCCCTTCAATTTTTCGCCGTCTGAAGCTTCCGCTGCACGAGTCGATGCGTTATGTGCAAAACCTTGTAATGCTGCATCTTCGACCCATCGTGCTTTCTCAGGAAATCGTTACCGACTCTGCCGTACGTCGCTTGCTTTTCGATGCCGGTGAGAATATCGAAGATCTCATGACGTTGTGCGAAGCCGATATAACCTCAAAAAATCCAAATACGGTTAGAAAACACCTTTCCAACTTCCAAAAAGTACGGGAGAAAATGATCGAACTGGAAGCCCGGGACTCAATCCGGAACTTTCAACCTCCCATTAGCGGCGATGATGTGCAGGATGCATTTGGGATCAAGCCTTGCAGGGAAATTGGAGTTATTAAGAATCACATCAAGGATGCCATCCTGGATGGGATTATCGCCAATGATTTCGATGCGGCCTGGGACCTGATGGTTGAAAAGGGTAAGGAGCTGGGGCTGGGGATTAAGATGGAGAAGGGGGACGTGAGGGGGGAAAATCGTAATCATCATGTATAAATTTTTTCATTTTCCTCCAAATAAATCCAACACCACCGGCAAATGATCACTATACCCCCCATGATACACATAACCCGCATACGTTCGTTTGGGCTTCACCCCTCCGAATTTCTCATCCTTCTCCAACAGAAAATCCGGAGCAAAAACGGTAAAACTTGTGGAATTCACGAGAGCCCTCTCCTCCCCCGATAAAAAATTTTCGCTTACCAAAAACTGATCAATCAACTGCCAGGAACCTTCAAACTTATAACTTCCGGGAATTGCTGCCTTATAGTCCGATGCCACATTTACAAGAAAGGGTATGCATAAAGAGTCGTGGCCAAAACCCAAAGCATCGAATGAACTGCTTTCAGGCGGAT
>CAMAZH010000063.1 GCA_945863035.1 Chitinophaga pinensis
AGGTATCCATCGGTTTCCACTCCCTCGATAAAAGCCTCGAATTCAATTCCGCCCCAGGAAAACCTCAGCCATTCCTGAAAGCCATAGAGATGCTTATAATATTCCAGGTCTATTTGCGCAAAATCGCGACTTAAAAGTATTTCATACCAATAGTGAAAAGCGTCGAGAAACCGGTTCAAAAGACCTGTCAGTTCGAATTCCTTGCCCGTCTCATTTTTTAGGCTTGCTGCGGGAATTGTGAACTCCGACTGATTGACGTTTATCCCGATACCGATAACAGAACTGCCGATCATATCTGCCTTAAGAGTGTTTTCGATGAGTACCCCGGAAATCTTTGTGGTTCGAACCAGAATATCATTCGGCCATTTGATCTTAACCGAAGGAATGCTGGCCGACAATAACTCCTGTAGAGCAATGGCTGCAATTTTTGAAATGTAGAACTGCTCCTTGGCCTTGATTTTCTGCGGAAAAACCACCACAGAAAACAGAAGGTTTTGTGAAGGAGCACTTTCCCAGTGGTTATCCCCCTGCCCCTTTCCACTTGTCTGGTAAGTGGCAACAATAACTGTGGGCTCAGTCAGACTTTTACATGACAAAAGGTCAGACGCATGTAAATTTGTCGAACTCACATGTTCAAGTTGAATAAGTTTGTAATTTTGTGAAAACATTTTCTATCCCCCGAAATAAAAACAAAAATGAAAAAAAACTGTTTACAATCCTATTAATCCGAGCCAATAATAACCCCAAAACGAAACAAACTCCCAATAAACCGACAATTTCCGTTGGATTTCCTCGGTGAATTAAAATAATTACCTTTGTAAAACTAAAAATCTTGAATGAAAAAGAAAACAGAACCCGGCGACGAAAAGTTGCTGGAAGCAATTATTGAATCTATCAGGGATAAAAAGGGCAAGAATATTGTAAGTATAGATTTACGGGAAGTTGATAACTCCATATTCGATTATTTTGTAATTTGTCATGGCACTTCCACAACTCATGTTTCTGCGATTTCCGAAAGCGTTGAAACCAAGCCGAAAGAGTTGCTGGGAATAAAACCTGCTCATGTTGAAGGTGTACAAAACTCACAATGGGTATTATTGGATTTCTCAGGTATAGTAGTACATGTTTTTCTTGAAGACCAGAGAGCCTTTTACCGGCTCGAGGACTTATGGGCTGACGGGAAAACAAAAATTTATGAAGACGTCTAAAACAAAAGTAAATGAGCGATAATCTGAATAATAACAACAGTACCGGAAAGCCTGATAATTCCGGCAAAGCGAATAAACCACAGGGCAACAACAAGTCAAAGTTTAATGGGTATTGGATTTATATTGCTATTGCGGTATTTTTCATTGCGATAAACATATTTCCCTTTAGCGAACCTCCCAAGGAACTGGATTGGAATCAGTTTTCCACTATGATAACCGAGGGAAAAGTCACCAAACTTATTGTTGTAAACAAGGATAAGGTTGAAGTATTTGTTAAAGCCGAGGTGGTTGAGAGTGAGACAAGCGTCACCGAAAAAACAAAAAAGCGCGGTCTGGGGCAGTTTACCCCCGAAGGGCCCCGTTATGTTTTCAACATACAGTACCCCGACCAGCCGAAGGAAATCAACACTTTGATCACATCGCTTCCGATTGAAAAAAGGCCGGAGTTCAAAACCGAAACCCGCAGTGACTATCTTGGGGTAATTTTAAGTTGGGTGGTACCGATTATCCTTCTGATTGCCGTATGGATGTTTATTTTCCGCCGCATGGGAGCCGGAGGAGGCGGGGGTGCAGGAAACATCTTCAATGTAGGAAAGTCAAAAGCCCAGATTTTCGATAAAGACACGCAAGTAAAAGTCGATTTTAAAGACGTTGCCGGTTTGGAAGAGGCAAAAATGGAGATTAAGGAAATCGTCGATTTTCTTAAAAACCCTAAGAAATACACCGACCTTGGAGGCAAGATCCCCAAAGGGGCATTGCTTGTAGGCCCCCCGGGCACCGGTAAAACTCTTTTGGCAAAAGCCGTTGCCGGAGAAGCTCATGTTCCTTTCTTCAGCATTTCAGGATCCGACTTCGTTGAAATGTTCGTTGGAGTTGGCGCATCCCGTGTAAGGGATCTGTTTAAACAGGCAAAAGAAAAATCTCCCTGTATTGTCTTTATCGACGAGATCGACGCCGTGGGTCGCGCCCGTGGCCGAAACCCGAATTTTGGCGCCAACGATGAGCGCGAGAACACCCTCAACCAACTTCTTACCGAAATGGACGGGTTTGGCACCAACAGCGGTGTTATCATACTCGCAGCTACCAACCGGGCCGACATTCTCGACCGCGCCTTATTGAGAGCCGGCCGATTCGACAGGCAAATCCATGTGGAACTGCCCGACCTGAACGAAAGAAACGAAATTTTTGCGGTACATGTTAAACCCCTGAAAATCGAGAAGGCATTGGATATCGAGTTTTTAGCCCGGCAGACACCCGGATTCTCCGGAGCCGATATTGCCAACGTATGTAACGAAGCTGCCCTGATCGCTGCCCGACGAGGTAAAAAGTCGGTTCAAAAACAAGACTTCCTCGATGCTATCGACCGTATTATAGGCGGACTGGAGAAGAAAAACAAGATTATGTCGGTTGGGGAAAAAGAAACCATCGCCTATCATGAAGCCGGTCACGCCACAGTTAGCTGGTTGTTGGAATATGCCAATCCCCTGGTAAAAGTAACAATCATTCCCAGAGGCAGATCGCTGGGTGCAGCCTGGTATCTTCCTGAAGAAAGGTCCATCACCACCACCGAGCAGATGCTCGATGAAATGTGTGCTACCATGGGGGGACGCGCATCGGAAGAGATCAACTTTTCGAAAATTTCCACGGGTGCTTTGAACGATCTCGAAAGGGTAACCAAAACGGCTTATGCCATGATCTCGTATTACGGGATGAGCCCCAAGGTCGGAAACCTGAGTTTCTACGATTCATCCGGTCAGACGGACTTCACATTCAGTAAGCCCTACAGCGACAAAACTGCTGAGCTCATCGATCAGGAAGCCAAAGCAATGGTAGAGCAACAATATGAAAGGGCAAAAAAAATACTCTCGGATAACAAAGCAGGACTAACCCAACTGGCAACCATTCTTTTGGAAAAAGAAGTGATTTTCAGCGACGACGTTGAAAAGATCTTTGGCCCCAGAAAGGGTCAAAAGCCTGAAGAGATGAAAAAACCGACCAAAAAAAAGAAAGTCATCGAAGAGGCAGTAGTGATTGACGAAGCCCCTGCAAAAAAGCCCAGAGCAAAGAAAAAAAGCGCTTAGAGAAAATCGGGGCGTTGGAAAGGCTTGCCTGATTATGAAATAGGCTGCCTTGCCAAATCCCGTATTCAATCTATCGAACGCTTCAAGCACTAATTTTTTTCAATGGACAGCACCTGGAGTCTGGTTTATACCAGCAACAAGCAATATGAAGCAGAAATACTCAGGGAATTCCTGAGTGATAACGGTGTTGACTCATTCGTTATAAATAAGCAGGATTCATCCTACCACTTTGGTGATGTTGAAGTCTATACGCGACCTGAAGATGTTATGAAGGCCAAACTTTTAATTGAAAAATTTGAAAATTGAACGAATTTGTTAAAAGAAGCCTTACCGGGGCGGTGTTTATTGTGGTTATGATGGGTGCCATTCTCTGGAATCCATGGTCGTTGCTGATCCTGTTGCTGGGTATTTCAGGGATCGCTCTGCACGAATTTTATAATATGTTTCGTCTCAGGGGATTTGCACCTTTGGTAAAGGCAGGTATTGCCTCCGGTAGCATCATTCTTATTGTCGTTTTTCTTGAAAGGCAATCGTTCATACCTGCAAAGTTTCTCACCCTACTTATTATCCCCTTCGCGGGACTCTGGTTTTCATTTGTTTTCATTAAAAGGGATCAGCTTGTCCAATCGATGATAATTACAGTCTCCGGACTTATTTATATTCTATTGCCACTTTCGTTGATTCCTTTTGTGTCTCAGAATGAACTTACCGGCTTTGCCTACAATCCGGAAATACTCATTGGTATTCTTCTGATAATATGGACCTACGATTCCGGTGCTTACATCAGTGGCATACTGTTCGGTAAGCATAAAATGGCTCCCTCGATTTCCCCAAAGAAATCATGGGAAGGATTTTTCGGGGGAATGGTTTTTGCGGTACTCATGGGATTTCTCTACTCCAGCTTTACAACTATGCTAAGTCTTACCGACTGGGTAATTCTCAGCTTCATAATCGTTTTAACGGGTACAGCAGGGGATCTTTTTGAATCCTTGCTAAAAAGGGAAGCGGGGGTTAAGGACTCAGGGAGAATAATGCCGGGCCATGGGGGAATTCTTGACCGCTTTGACTCCTTATTATTGATTATTCCCTTCGTTTTTCTGTATCTTTACCTCATAAAAATTTAACAATGATACGCATCCATAAAGAAGGACTACTGATTTTTTCCATAATCAGCAGTTTGCTCATTTTTCTTGGAATTATACTTGCAATATTGTTAGCCAAGACATTATGGCTCCTTATTCCCATTTTGACGGTTTTTATGTTTTTCATAATATTTGTAGCCCGATTTTTCCGGGTTCCGCAGCGCAAAACAGATTTTATTGAGGGACTCGTTTATTCCCCAGCCGACGGAAAAGTTGTGGTAATAGAAGAAACCATTGAAAACGAGTTTTTTAATGACAAACGATTGCAGGTTTCCGTGTTTATGTCGGTTTGGGACGTTCACATCAATTTTTTTCCCTTCAAGGGAAAAGTGAAGTATTTCAAATATCATCCCGGGAAGTTTTTGCTGGCTATTCATCCGAAATCGAGTACCTTGAATGAGCGGACAAGCGTTGTGATCGAAAACGAGAAGAACACACCGGTACTGCTCCGTCAAATAGCCGGTGCTGTTGCCCGCAGAATTGTGTGCTACGCGAAACAGGGAAACACATTTAACGCAGGGGAAGAATTGGGCTTCATTAAATTTGGGTCGAGAGTGGATATTTTTCTTCCAGTAGGGACCGAAATACTTGTAAAACAAGGCGATCGTGTTTGCGGAAGCAAAACGCCGATAGCCCGATTATAAATCATTTTCGCTTTTAACATGTCGTTAACAGCTGCCTGCAGATCAACTTCCTATATTTGTTGCTCAATGTTTAACAATTAAAACTCGAAATCATGAAAAAATTATTTGCAATATTTGCACTTGTTGCTTTTTTCGGAGCCATTGCAAGCCCCGTTATCGCATCTTCCTTTTCTACACCAATTGCAATAGAAGCTATTGACGATAAGCCTAAAAAAGCTAAGGTTGCAGCTGACGCAGAGAAAAAAGAAGGTTGTGCCACCGAGAAGAAAGAAGGTTGCGCTACTGAGAAGAAAGCATGCTGCGGTTCAGAAAAGAAATAATTCCCGAATAAAATTTTTAGAAAAGGGCAGCCTGTACAGGCTGCCTTTTTCTTTTCTATTAAACCTGAAACCTATTACAATAGACCCGGCACCCCCAATTAATATTGAATCTTCTATTATTTGTGTTGCAAAACAAGAGCAGGCTTAGTATTTTTGCATTTTTACAATTTGAATCCCAAAACATAAATGAAAGACTCTAAAGTATTGGAAATTAAACCCGAAGTATTCTGGCTGGGTGTTCTTGATTATGATATCATTACTTTCGATATTGTAATGGAAACCAAATTCGGGACTACTTACAACTCGTATTTTATCAATGCGGAAAAGAAAACACTTGTTGACACAGTTAAGGAATCGTTTTGGGATGTCTATTTAAAAAAAATTCAATCTCTTACAGACCCGACCAAAATAGACTATATCGTAGTAAACCATACCGAGCCCGACCATTCCGGATGTATCAGGAAAATACTTGAACTTTCACCTGAGCTTACGGTTATCGGCAGCGGACAAGCCCTGAACTACCTGCAGGAGATGATTGGAAAGCCATTCAAGACCTTAAAGGTTAAAGACGGTGACATAATCGACCTCGGAAATAAAAAGTTAAAAGTTATCGGGGCTCCAAACCTGCATTGGCCCGATACCATCTACACCTATCTTGAGGAAGACCGTACCCTTTTTACCTGTGATTCGTTCGGTGCACATTTCTGCAAAGAGGAAATGTTTGACAATAAAGTCGGAGATTACACCGAATCCTTCAATTACTATTTCGATGTGATTCTCAAGCCTTTCAGTAAATTTATGCTTAAGGCAATCGAGAAAATCAAACCTTTGGACATCGATGTAATCTGTCCCGGTCATGGACCCATCTTGCGCTCCAGCTGGCAGAAATGCATTGACTCTTCCGAGCAAAGAGCCTTGGAATATATGGAAGTCCTGAAGCATAAAAACAAAAGGATTCTCCTTGCCTATATATCGGCTTATGGATACACGGCCGAAATGGCCCGTCAAATCGCTCAAGGACTTGAGATGGCTGGCGATTTCGACATCGACCTTGTAGACATTGAGAATATACTCTTAGGAGACCTGGAAGAGAAAATTGTGATGAGCAATGCCATTCTCATTGGCTCCCCCACGATAAACCAAAACACCCTGCTTCCGATTTACAAGTTGTTTTCGCTTATCAGTCCGCTTCGTGACAAAGGGAAACCCGCAGCCGTATTCGGCTCATACGGATGGAGCGGAGAAGCTGTGAAACTTATTGAGGATCATCTGAAAAACCTGAAACTCAATATCCTAATCGAAGGTGTGGCTGAAAAATTCTACCCGAACAACGGAAAAGCTGAAAGACTTACCCAGTTTGGCAAATCTTTCGGCGAGAAAATCCTCGAATCCGCAACAGAACCAGAATAATCCGATTCCAATATTCTACTTCAAGATCACCAGTTTAACAACTTCTGATTTTTGCATACCGCGCTCTGTGAGTCTGATGAAATAAATTCCTTTGTTAAAGCCTGTAGTGCTTATTACACGGGAGTTTTCTGAATTCCCTATTTCCTCGAAGTGGATTTTTCGGCCTAACTGGTCAAAAAACTCAAGCCTGGAGTCAGGCCCAAGGGTTCCGGAAATCATGATCTCAACAAAGTCTGTGGCAGGGTTCGGATATGCCGAAATCCGGGTTCCATATACTGTATTGCCAGAAATACCCGTTCCCACCGACCGGGAATAGTCGGATAAGGCTGCCTGGTATATCTCCCCCGAGAAATCATCCTGCAGGTAAGCCGCCACCCTGATTTTATCCGTATCGAGTTTACTCAGATCAGCTGTAAAGCTATACTCAAGATGTGTGACATTGCCGGGCTCTGAACTGAAAGCATGGTAAATCGGGGTGCCTCCTGCAATGGGCAATATGTCCCTAACGACATTCTGGAACTTCGTTTCTCCATTCTCGGCATTGTATCCCGTCACAAAGGTTTCATACAGCAACACATACAACACGCGTTCGGATGCAGGAAGGTTTTCCAGAGCGGTTATGTCGATGTCGATGCTGAGATTATCACCTGCCAGACTGGTCTCAATATCTATTTCAAAAGCAGGGTCTTCCAGCGACCGGAGATTGATATCAACCTCCTTGGGTTCGAATTTCGTATCGGTAAAATCAAAGCGGCGCCCTGTGCGATCGCCACCGTCCAACAGAGAGTACGGAACGGATGTGACCCCATAATAATAGGCCCTGGCTCCGGGAACATCACGGTTGAAGATATTAAGGGAATCCTTCTCGGATGGGAAACGGGTGTGATACTCAAGCTTAATAAAGTCTTGGTGCATATACTCTTTGTTATACAAGGCGTTTACCTTCAGATTTGCTGATTTCACCTTGTCCTTAACAGGGTTCAGGGGAGTAGTATTTGCAAAATGTTCCAATACGCTGAAACGCTCCCGCTCGGAAATGGAAAAATTACTGAAGGCAAAACCCTCATAATCCGAAACTGTGCTTTCCTTGGTTCCGAATACAATCCGGAACTGCACATTGGTTGAGCCAGCTACCGGATCCAGAATATGCCGGGATTCAACCCAACCTGAATCAGCAATAGTGCCAGTTTCATTTGCCCAACCGTAGTTCGACCCGAAAGCGTAGTTGGCGGTCTGATAATTACTATACCAGTTTATGCCATCCCCAGGGTTTCCCAAGGTGTTCCATACCTCACCATTATCAACCGACGATTGCAAAAGCGTTGCGTCCTGAAAGCTACCGAAGTTTCTGAAAATATCCATTTTAATCATCGGTCGCTCAAGGGCACTTAGGTTAAAACAAGGGCTTATCACATAAGAAAGTTCCCTCACACTGGAATTGGCTCTTTTCGTGTGCCATGCTTTTCTTCCATCCTCGGAAAGCGCATCAAACTCAGGAAGCCCCCAGGTCCAGCTTAAGCCGGGAATACTGTTATCGTTTACCCTGCTGCGGCTCCAGCCCCCTTCTGTGGCGTCAAAACTCTCAATGTAAGGAGTTCCGTGCTGCATAATGAGGGTAGGCTTCAGGATAATTGAATCGGCCAAATCCAGCCTGCACTTGGTTAATGAAACCGCCCCGTGCTCGATGTCGTATTTCCCTTCAGAATCAAACAAATAGCTGAAGTTTTTACCTGTTATAGTGGTATCGATAACGATTCCTCCCGGAAGATGGATTTTCCAATTATAGAAACTTATTCCATCTTTAGAGGTAACATCGGTTGAAAAATCTGTAGGTGTACCCGGAGAGAAACACTCGTTCAAAACCTTAAAAGTCCCCGAGGGCTTTTCCCCGAATTCGAAATTCACTTCATGACGCCCAGCGCATCCACGGTGTGTGGTATCTTTAAGTACAATTGTATACCTACCGGCATTTTTAAATGAATGGGATGCCGATTTATCTGTGCTGAAGTTATTCTCACCGGAATTCACATCATTGAAATCCCAATTCCAGGTTTTAACCGAGTCTATCGCAGCGGTGGTATTCGTAAAATGTATAACACTTCCCAAATCACTGGAAACGATGCAGCTATCGCTTGCTGTAAAGCTCAGCGAAGGAAGGAAAAACACGGTTATTCCTTGGGTTGCACTGATTTTACAACCGTTAGCAGTGGAATCAAAATAAGTAATCAGGTGCTGGCCATGACCGGAAACCGAAGGATCGAACCTGAAACCGTTCACACTGTTGCCGGTTACGCCAATACCCAGAAAATATCCATTAGCGGCATCCCCAGCCAGATTAAAAGGCTCATCATTCTCACATTTCTCAGCCGGGTTAGGGAAACCAATGAATTTCGGCTGTTTGATCGTCTCAATAGAGAAGCCTTTTTGAATACTGAAGGTATCGTTCTGAAAATACCTGTAGACCAGTTGATAATCGCCGGGAGCAAGCTCCGGGGGGCTGATGACCGCGGTGTTATCGCCGTTATCAAGAATCCCGCTTACCACAGGTATGTCAAGCGTTTCATTGATAAGCTCAAACCGCCCAAGTATTGAGGGGCTATTTGGGATGGCTCGTGCAACAAATGCTTCGGCATTATAACAGTAAACATCCCCCAAAAGTATACTTCCCTCAGCCTCCTTAACGCCAATTAGTGTGCTGTCCTTGCTTACACAACCGAAAGCATTGGCATAGGTGTAAATCAGTTTATGGGGAGAGTTTGGAACACCCGCTATCCCCGGATAAAACTTGCTTGAGGTACTCTCAACCCCCGGGCCATTGAAAACGCCACCCAAGAGGGTCGCAGACAATTCAACATAGGGACGCAGCAAGTTGTATTCGGAACTCAAGCTGTTTATCTTCACGGGAGTAATGGCATTTACTGTAATTTCAGCAAGGCTTTGGTTCTTGCACCCGTTAATTGTACTGTCAGCATAGGTAATTGTAATTGCACCGCTGCCGGCAATGGCGGGATCGAATTTAAACCCTGAGGTGCTGCTTCCCGAAACCCCGATGCCGGTAAAATAGCCGTTAGCTGCATTCCCGGCCAGATTAATCGAAGACGCGTTCTCGCATATATCTGCGGGATCAGGAAGGCCCAGGAATTTTGGAGGTTCGATATACTCGATGAAAAAGTTTTTGTTAAGCTGGAGATATTCGTTGAAATAATAGACAAAGGTCAACAAATAGTTGTTACCCGGAATCAGCAACTTTGGTGAAATTGTTACCGAGTTATCCCCGTTGTCATGTATGCCGTTTCCATTAGGAATCAATGTACCGTTTAGCCGTAATTCAAAAACGCCGGGGATATTCGGGGGATCGGTAAAGGCAAAGGCTGTAAAGGGTTCGGCGCTATAGCAATAAAGGTCTTCCGCAGAGATGCCCCCGGAGGCTTCGATTACGCTAACAATCGCACTGTCTTTGCTTACGCAGCCAAATCCGTTTGTGTAGCTGTACAATATTGTATGGGGAGAATCGGGTACGCCCGCATATTCGGGATAAAATTTGTTTTGAGCAGCAATAACACCCGGACCGCTGAATACACCCCCGGAAGGAGTTGCTGATAGAATGACGCCTAGCGATTCAACGCTGTACGCGCTTCCCAGTGAATTTATGCTTACCGCGGTACCTGAATTTACCGTAATAGCCGCCGCTCCGGTTCCTGTATTCGAAAGCCCGGAATTGTCGGTAACCGACAGAACCGTATACGTTGCACTTGATTGTGGAGAAACCTTAAAACTGAAGGGAGAGCTGGGTATCTGATTAAATATCAGATTTTTTGATCCATCCCAAACCACAAGGTTCCAATTGGGTCTACCTGTCAGATTTACAAAAACCGTAACCGAATCACCCTTACAAATCGATCCTGACCCAGTTGTGGTTGCTGTGGGCTTTGCGGTATAAATAGCCAGGTTGTTAGCGAAGGAAGTAACCGGAATTGACTTGTTGCCGGCAGCATCCTTTAATACAATGTTAAGGGGGAGATTTCCCGGGGTGACCTCTGCATCGCTGTTCTGAACCGGGTAATGCAGTGTATAGGCAGGTCCCGTCCCGTTAAGAGTGAATCTTCCTGAACTGAATGAGATCCCGTTAATGAAGGTTTCAGGGGACAGGGTATAGCCGTTTCCATCGGCAGTTATTGCTACCAGTATTGTTTCGCCGGGAATATAAGTACTATCAGGGGCCGAGACCAGAGATATTGCAGGGGCATGGGCATCGATGGAAAAGGAAGGAGATACCGCCACAACCGATTTTACAAGGCTCACATTTCCTGCAGCATCATTGAAAGCTATTTGTCCGGTCAGAGCGGCAGAAGTCAGAACATCATTATCACTTCCTGAAATCTGGTAAGTGAAGAAATACGAGCCTCCCGATTCACTTACCAATTCGAAAGCGGGAGACGTGATCGATATCCCGTTTATGCTGGTAAGGGCATTGTTAACCGAATACCCTGCCTGGTCGCAAGTGGCAATAAGTTGCACGAAATCACCTGCCTTATGCATTGTTCCCAAAGCCTGAAAGGAATTAATCGCAGGTGGATTGGCATCGATTAGGTCGCTATTTTGAATAATCGACGAAGTAAACAGGTTTCCTGATCTTCCCGAAACTTCCAGCTGAACCGAAACAGGGATGTTTGAAAGTGCCGGATAGTCGGTTGTGCCGCCAACTATAGTAATTGCGGCACTGTAAGTGGTACTGTTGGTTCTTGTCAGGCCCGTGAGCAAGCGCCCGCCCACTGTTCCTGAAGTGAGGGAAAAGACCTGCCCATTATCGTTGTCTACTGTAATGGTAACCGGAACAACATCTCCAATATTATGTGCCTGATTGGGGATAGTGACATTGGTTACAACGGGTTCAACAACAGCCACAATTGTTGAAGTGTTCGACACCAATGAACCTCCTGCTGAAAGCCCGTTAATTACGGTAACCTGCAAAGTCGCGTTCACATCGATATTGCCGCTGTAGGCAAGGTTCAACCTTACCCCGCTGGAAGTTTTATTCGTGACAGAGCTGATTGTTACGCCCGCAGGGGCCGAAAGGGTGAAATAGCTGGCATCGACCAAAGCCGGGGTTGAAAAAACCTCTTCGGAAACAATAAGATCAATGGCTGCCCCGTCCAAGTCAGCCTCGTTGATGCTCACGGGACTTATACCAGCGCCTGCTGCTGAGGGGTTAATGGAAAATCCCGATGTTGCTGCAGTTATGAGCGCACCGCTTGATGCCTGAAGAGCACCGTCGGGGATCGCATAGGTAATTGACAGGGTGGAGCTGATATCAAAAGTGACTGCTGCAGCAAATGTAATTACAGCCCGTGTTGAAGAGGGTCTTGCGACACTGATGTTCGGAAGAACCTTGGTATTCCATTCGCTTCCGGCACCCGCATTTAGTCCGGTAATAAACTGGGCTTTAAGCACGGCAAGATCGCTGGACCAACTGTCGGAAGTGCTCAGATCAAGTGTCAGGGTAAGTCCCCCGGTACGAACCTGAGCTTCGGTAATCGTTGATGTTCCGGTTGACCAGGTGACGCTGGTAGCGGCATTTTGGTTATTCACAGTAAACAGGTTGCCCGGAGCAGCCCCTGAAGAGCCGGTAAATGCAGCAGCAGGAATGCTGGAAGAGACCGTTTCATTTGTACTAATGGCATACAAGGAAACGGCAGGAAGGCTGAGAGTAACGCGCGTATCGGAATTTCTGGCAAGGTCGCCAAACCCAAGTTGGGCGGCAACTGTACCCCAATCCCTGTTACCAGTTATACCATTCAGGAAAGATGTGGTTGTGTCGTTGTTATTTCCAAGCCGGTTAAGCCAGGTATCGTATTGCACATCGAATATTACTGTATTTGTTCCCGCGCGGATACTGTACTCCCCAATGGCGGGGGTTGCAGTGCCGCTAATTGTCACAACCGGACTAAGGTCGTTTATTGTTAAAGTGGGATTGGTGGTTGCCGGAACTGTGGCGTTCAGGTACGATGATCCCGGGAATTCGAACGTCACGGTCTCGTCTGCAGTTATCACATAACCTGCTGCTGCAGGAAGTGTTATGGTAACCCGGGTATCGGAAGCGCGATCAATGTTGGCTACTGCAAGAAGGTCCATGACTTCGGTCCATTTACCATTCCCGGTTATGCCATCGATAAACGCGTTTGTGATGGGAATATCCGAACCCAACAGGGTATTCCAGTTGTCTCTGGAAACATCGATAATAATCGTTTCCAAACCGGCAAGGATATCGGATTCGTCGTTGTTGGTCAGCAAGGTTGACCCGGAATAGATTGAAATAACCGGCGCCTCATCTGTAATCGTAAAAGCTGAGGTGTTAAGCGCACTGCCCGTGGCCAGAAGTTCGTCGGGAACAGTAATTGTTACTGTCTCATCAGCCCATATTGCATATGCTGCAGATGCCGGAAGTGTGATTGTGAAAACCGTATCATTTGTTCTTTCCAGACTGGCTAAGGAAAGAAGTGAGCTTATCTCGCCCCAACTGCCTGACGAAGAAAAAACCAACTGCCAATCGGCAAGACTGTCGGCAACAGCAGCGATCCAGGTGGCACCATCCGTAAGATTCAAGATGATTTCCTGATTTCCGTCAATAACATCCTGCTCGGAATGGTTTAATGTAATTGATCCTGAAATAGTTAAGGTTCCTGCCGCACTTAAAAGAACAGGAAAACATAAAATCAGGCCTGACAATATAAATTTTTTAAATATCCTCATCTCAGATAATTTTCCGGTTAATTTGTTTATTCCCAGATATTTCCCTCTTTATCGGTCTTGATCAGGGTGATCATGCTATTGGTTTTCTCCTGTCGGTTGCTGCCCAGAATGATGATGCCCCCGTCGGGAGTAAGTTCCATAGCGGAGGCTGTCTGATTTCCTGTCTTCCCATAAACTTTTGAAGACTTTGTTGTTCCGTCCGGGTTTAAAAAATACAAAACAATATCGGTATCGTTTGAACGGGTTTTGTCGCCTAATACAACAATACTTCCGTCTTCCATTTCCTTTATGTCCACTCCCTGGAAATCGGCATCGGAGCCAATAGGATTTGTATTGAAAGACAAGTCTTCAGAAAAATCGCTTTTTAACCTTTTTATAATAATCTGGCTAAACCCCGAGCCAACAGGGTCGGTAGTCCCAACAATAAAAAAGCCGCCCCCATCTGCAGGAATAATTCTGGAAGAGGTTTCGTTTCCCGAAAGAACAAATGGGTACTGATCGGATATGTTCCCTTTCCCGATGATAAACATATCTGAATTTGCAGTATTTTGGAGACTGGTGCCAAACCCAAAAATTTGCTTGTCTCTTTCGAATATAGAGGTATAATAGCCTCCAGGATTAGAGGGAGGAGAATCCCAATCAAATTTCTTACCATCGAGGGTGAAGGTGCAGAACATTGGTTTCTGAGGACCGTCGCTCAGGGTGTAGCCGGTAATGACAATTTGATTATTTATAAGTGCGATATCGTTTCCCTGCCCCGTTCTGTCCCAGGAGAGATCCGTATCCGTCACAAGGCTCCATATCAAAGTTCCGTTGGTCGCGAATTTCACCAGGATTAGGCTATCCACCCCACCTGAATTCACCGATCCTGTAAGCACATAACCATCGTCGAGTACGAGCAAGCCCTTGCAGGTCTCGTTTCCCAATCCCCCGAAATAAACTGTCTCAGAATTCTGAAAGCCGAATTTATCGGTGGTTATGAGGATGATATCTTTATCGTTTCTGGGAGCAGGGCGGGTTGTGGTTCCCGCGAAAACATAGCCCCCGTCGGGAGTTAGTCCTATATCGCCGGCAATATCGTCGAGGGGATCCCCGTAGAACCTAACAAAATACTCCGACTGCAGGTCAGACACTTCTTTTTGACAGGCAACCAGCATGGTTATAAGGCATAAGAGAAACAGAATATTTTTCATTTCCTTCCGGTTAACTGTTTAGATTATTTTTTTCTGGGTTGATATAGGGTCCTGACAAAGCCCAGGCTAAAATTCAGATCATCGTGATAAAAATTGTCATCCCTAGACTGATATAACCAGAGTTCATCGGTATTCGTTCTATTGCGCCCGGAATTTTCCACCTGATTGGCAAGGGCAAGGTTGTATCTAAGGTCAAGAAACAAGTAAGCTTTTGATATTTTGAATTTCACTCCTCCACCCAAAACCCCATAAAAACTGAGCGACTCGCGGCTATCGAGGTTTGAAAGGCTCGGGCTCTCGGTACCCGGATCGGTAATCATACGTGCTCCTGAGCTAATCAGCAGGCCTGTATTGAATCCAAGACGCGCATACGGAGTATATTTCCCTTTACCGAAGGTGTAGGTTGCTGAGACCGGCAAGCTAACAATCATCTGTGACTCATAGTATGAATTGGAGGTAAAGTTGTTGGGGGCGAGGGTTTGGTCGAAAACAGTGTTCTTTAAGTCGGTTTCGATGGAGAGTTCGATTTTGGAATTCAAATTTTTGATAAACATTAGACTGGCATGATACCCCATACTGGAGGAGTTGTAAGATCCATAATTCCCACTAACCGGACTGGTATTTACCGGGTCAATTACACGTATTACGGAGTAGGTGCCGCCAAGAGTCAACCCGACCGAAAATCTTGGGCGGTTGTCAAACTGCTGCATAAGGTTTACAAACTCCGACGGGTCGGTGCTGATAACATCGTATTCAGGGTATTTTTTGAGAAAGCCCAACATAACAACCCCGGCCTTTTCAGGATTGTCATCAAAAACATAGGCATTAATCAGGATTTTATAGGCCAGGATTTTTTCCTCACTCGTAAAACCCGATTGCAGGCAAGATTCGATAAGGGCAGGTATTTCCTCAATTTGGCCGATGCTGAACAGTTCCTGGGCACGTTTGAGATTAAGGGCGCAGTTTTCCTGAGCATTCAGAAGGTTTGATCCGGCAACTGTCGCAAGGAACAGCGCCAGAATAAGGATGGGTTTACTCTTCATTTTTTTTTATTCCAATTTCAAGTTTATGAACGGCAGGACATGTTTTTTCATAGGGAATGTCAGAGCCCACGTATGTTTTCCATTCATCCTGTGTGAAGTTTCGGCTCACAAGTCCACAAATCTGACTGGCCATCATGTTAGCCATGGTTGGGCGGTTCACAAGTCTTGGTTCATCGGCGCTTGAACTCAGGAGACTTTTCCCATCGGGGCTAAAAGCCAAGGAGAACACAAAGCCGGAATTGTCGTCCATTACGATAGGCGGATTTGTGAGGTTAGCAAGTTCCCAGAACAGCACTTTACCATCGTAGGAAGATGAAGCAAGTGTTTTGCTGTCGGGGCTAAACCCAAGATCTGTGACTCTTGCTGCATGGCCGGTCAACTGGGAAACCAGTTCAAAGGTATCGGCTGTAAAAAGGAGCACATCCCCATTGATATTTCCGCAAGCCAGATACGAGCCATCTGCACTAAAAGCGAGAGACTGTATCGATTTGCCCTCGTCCCGGTATATTTCCTGTGAGATTGTGGTTCCCTTAACCCTCCAGATAATAATGCTACCGTCCTTGGTCCCTCCGGCCAGTATTCCCCCATCGGGGGAAATCGCCAGTGAGTTTATGCGGGACTCGGTTTCCGCAAGCTTTGAAAACGCCTTTGTTTCAAGGTTCCAATACTCTATTATGGGTTTTAAACCGGCAGTAAACATGGTTTTGTTATCCGGACCGATTACCATGTCGCGAATATTTCCGTCCTCTCCTTTAAGAAGAAAAGGTGCTTTAGGATCTGAATTGAGATCATACAAAGTAATTCCACCTCCGCTGGTAGCCGCGGTCAGATACCTGCCATCTCCTGAAACCTGTATTTTCTCAATTACGTCTGAGGCTTTGCCAATGGTTTCAAATTTCTTTTCCGGATCGTAAATATTCCGTTTTAAAATTGTTCCATCACCACCTGCACTAATCAGGTCCGATGAACCCGGAACGAAAATCACCGATCGCACAGCACTTTCATGGCCTTTGAGCAGGTTATAGTCTTGTCCGAGGAGTGTCTTCAGCGAGAGGTACAGGCTGGAATAAATATCCACATCGTGTGTAATTCCGCTGTATTTTTCGTTAAACCGGAAGGCCTGGTAAGCCATGAGCGCTTTTAGGTTGGGATCGTTGCTAACCTGAATGGATTTCACAGCCATGGATTTTGCGGTTGAGAGCATCCTTCGCTGGAAGGCTTCAACCCGGGCATTCTCTGCCTGCACCTTTTGGTTGTTGGCCTCCTTCTCGTTATCCAGTGCAATTTTTCTTTGCCGGTTGGCTTCCGAGAGGTTTTTTTGCGCAATTGCTTCCTGGCGCCTGGCCTCCCTAGCATTGGATTCCGCCTCCACTCTTCGCTCCTCGGCAATTAAGGATGATTCCTCGGCGATATTCCGTTGTTCCCGGGCTTCCATGGCGGCCTTCTCTGCCAGAAGCTTTTGTTGGTTTGCCTCGGTAGTTTTTTCTTCGGCCAGGGCACGTTGGGTTTCCGCCCGAGTAAACTCGTTTTCCGCCTTTACGCGCAGCTGCTGAGTCCACACGAACAATCCCATGGAGACAATAGCTGCGCTTCCCAGAACCAGTGCAAAAATGCGGGTTCTACGGAGCTGTCTTTTCTGGAGCCTGAGTTTATTCTCTTCCTCCTTCACGAACTCCTTTTCACTGGTTTCGAGGAATACCATGGTACGTTCGAATGCCGGGTTATGGCGTTCTGCCCAGGTGAGGCCCGGCTTGGTTTTGTTTCGCCAGTTAAGGGCCAATTGGAGATCAGGCGGACGCCACAAGCTTGTTTTTCCAGCCTGGAACAATGCGGCAGAATCGGCCAGCCTCTTGTACATCTGAACGGCCCCGGCTTCCTCGTCGACCCATGACCTTAGTCTTTCCCAGATTCGCATAAACGACTCATGGGAAATGTCGATAACCGAATCCTTGCTTAGCTTCACCGAACTTGCCGGCACAAGAAAAGAACGCCCGGGAGCCCTGAAAACGTCAACTATCTTTTCAACATCACTGACGCTTGCCTGTGCAATGGCCGAAAGCTGGCTGATTCGGGTTGGGCGACGCACGCCCCGGTTATCGCCACCTTTCTCGGTGATGGTTCGGAAAAGACTCTCGCAGATCAGCTTTTCCTTCTCGTCCAACTCATCGAAAGCTTCATTGGCATGTTCGGATAATGCTTTCTCTATTCGACCTACCGCTTCATAGTCGGAAATTGTCAGAGGCTTGGAAACGTCGTTATGTAATTTCCAGTAATCCCATGTTCGCATCAAAACATGCTGCAAAACGGGCAGCTGATCGGGATTGTCGCCCAGATCGGTCAGCAGTTTTTCGACCAGCGGCCCGTCGATCTCTGCTCCCACAACATTTACCGGTCCTTCAATAACCTTCCGGAAATCGACAATTGTCATGCGGGGGACAAGGTAGTTGCTTTGATTGATTAGTGCGGTAAAATCCTGATAACGGCTGCACTCGCCAATAAAATCGGACCGCATGGTAATTACGACATAAATGGGCAGATTGGTTTGCTTTGCTGCCTCAACAATGAAGTTTACATAGGAGAGATGGTCCTTGGAATTCTCGCCGGGAGCGCCAATTTTGCTGAAACGAAATATTTCCTCAAACTGGTCGATAATCAACAGAATATTTTTCCCGATTCCAACCGTGTTCTGAATAAAACGCAAAACCCCTCCTGGGGAATTGAACAAACCCGCTGGCTCAGGAATAGCGGCATTTGCCCCTGCACTTTCGCTCACATCATTAAGAAGGTTCGCAAGAGGAGAATTACCCGGACGCGTGTTAACAATAAGCCAGTCGTTGCCGGTATTGTTAACGGGCGATTTCAACAGGGATGGGATTACTCCGCAGAATATCAGCGAAGACTTACCGCTTCCCGAGGCTCCGACAACAGCAATAAAACGATTCTTTCTAAGGTTGCTGACAATTTCATCGACCTGCCCTTCACGGCCAAAAAACAAGTGAGCTTCATTGCTGGTAAAAGGGCGTAAACCGGGGAAAGGATTGGTGCTTTTACTAATCGTCTGACTGAAACCGGTCATATTTTTTTGCTTTTTTTATCCTACCATTAATATCAGAATCGAATGCCGATAACCAGAATATCATCAATCTGAACGGAAGTTCCACGCCAATCGTCGTGAATCTGGTTCAATATTTCCTTCTGCTCGTTCATGGGCTCGTGGTGTATTTTCATCAGAAGTTCGCGGAATCTCCTGATCATGAATTTCGAATCGTCGGTTCCACCAAACTGGTCGGCATATCCATCTGAAAACAAATACAGGACATCGCCTTTGATCAGATCGAACTCATTATTTGTGAAATTCTTGAGCGCCTCTCCCATATATCCCCCGATAGGGAACTTGTCGGCCTTCATTTGGATCAGTTCGCCGTTACGCACAATGAACAAAGGATTATACCCTCCCGCATAGTTTAGCTTAGCGTTTTCGAAATCGATAGTAATCAAGGCGATGTCCATTCCATCCTTAACCGACGAGGTCAGCCTTGTCTGGCGCAGCGACTTTGTAACGCCTTCGTTCAGGGCATTCAGAATATGATCCGGGCGGATTGCATTTTCGACGTTAACGGCATAATTCAGCTGGTTGTTTCCCACGATTGACATAAAAGCGCCCGGGACGCCGTGTCCGGTGCAGTCAACGGCTGCAACAATAGCAATGCCGTCTTTGTTGGCCATCCAGTAGAAGTCGCCACTTACAATGTCCTTGGGTTTGTAAAGTACAAAAGAATCCGGCAACAGTTTGGTTACAAACTCGTCCGGAGGGAGAATGGCATTCTGAATTCTTCGGGCATAATGGATGCTGTCTTCAACATGTTTTTTCTGTTCCTCGATTTCGATATAAGCCTTTTGAAGGGAGCGGTTAATATCGGAAAGAATATTTCGCTGCTCCTGAATGGAGTCTCTCTGGGCTTCAATTTCTTCTTTTTGGGCCATAATCTCAGCGGTTCGCTCGCGGACCTTTTCTTCAAGTTCGTTATAATAGCTTTCCAGCTGCTCAATCATCCGGTTAAACTGCTCGGAAAGAGAGGCGATTTCGTTGTTCCCCACAATATCGGCTCTTTCATTGAGATGCCCGTCGGTAATACGGTTTACCTTATCGAGAAGGTTTTTCACCGGATCGGTGATGACCTTGGTCTTTCGGTAGATCAAGGCAACGACAACGAAAATGATAATCCCGAAAATGAGGAAAAACTTCATCAGCTCGGTGCGCAGAAACGCTCGGTCGTCGGAGCGGTCGGAAATGATTCGGATAACCGATTCCTTATAGAGATGCGTATTCTTCCGAACCATGTAGATGAATTCGTAATGATAAAGCTTATTGTCGGCCTCCTCAGTGAAATCATAGGTCTCGCCGGTGGTAAGCACACTTTTGTAAAAATCCATGTGAGCAGGGTCGATGTTTGCCTGCTTATTGAGAGAGAAAGGGGAATCCAACCCGATAAAAAGATCAACAGAGACAATGCTTTTCACTTTTGTGGAAAGGTCATTAATGCGGTTTTTAATGGATTGGATGACTGTATCCGCCTGGGGCGAATAAATCCCGAGCTCAATAATATACTTGCCATCCAGGGTGGGTTGATAGGTAAACTTCTTCAAGCGTTTGGTCTGGCTCTCAATACCAAAGCGCTCGTTGAAAAAGACTCCCTCGGAAAAAACGTTTTCAAGAAGGTTTTTATGTTCCTCCCCAAAACTGAAAAGGTTCAGATTCTTGTCGTTTTCAAAGGTGGTGTTAACTACGATGCCCTCTTTATTAATCACATAAATATCCTCAAACCGGGGGTCCATGCCAATCTTTTCGCGGATAGTGCCCAGATCCACTTCCTGGATTCCGCTGGTGCTTTTAAAGTATTCTCTTACAAGGATATCACTATAATTCATCATCTTCAGATCCAATCCCTCCTCGAGAATATCCATGGCCATATCCTGCATCTCATGGATATGCTTGATCTCGTCGGTAATGATTTGGTTCTTGGTGCG
>CAMAZH010000064.1 GCA_945863035.1 Chitinophaga pinensis
TTCTATTCGTCAGACCGGGATTTTGCCTACGGCTTCCTTCAGATTCCATCTCACGATGGACACCCTTGCCTTTGGCTAACGCTTCCTACTGTCAAGGCGCGTTCGGGACTTTCACCCTATAGTCATCGCCCATGCCGGGCGCACAAAAAGACCCCGCATGGATAGCGGGGTCTGTCAAGGGTTGAGGTCAGTGGCGGATTCGAACCGCCGTAGCCGGTTTTGCAGACCGATTCCTAGCCACTCGGACAACTGACCATTAATGAAAAAGAACTCAATTTATCGAAAAAAATCTTAATCCATCCAAAATCGTCCACCGTAGCTTTAGCGAAGGTGGGCTCGGACAACTGACCGTTTTTTCGCAAGGCAAAGATAGTAAATTCTCATTAACTCAAAACGGTCTTTACGAAAACTCTTATCAGAATGTAAAACTTGTTGTACAACAAGCCTGACCACTTTTCATAACCACTCCTTCCTCCTCTTTCATTAATTATTTCTAAATTGCCCAAAATTCCAACTCGTGAACAGACAGGCAATCAGAAATGAAATCTTGCTGAAATGGTTCAACCAAACGGTTAATAAATATTACCCGTATTTATGCGATTTTGCCTATTCCATTACCCTTTCAAGGGAACTCTCTGAGGAAATTACCGACGATGTTTTTATGAAAATTTGGGACCGCCGAGAAGAAGTCTCCCAGATTGAAAATCTCCCCTCCTACCTTTATAAAGCGATCAAAAACACTTCCATCAACTACCTTGAGAAAATAAAAAAACACCATATCATCCCTTTTGAAATCCTTCCTGAAATCTCAATTCCTTCTTTCCATAATACTCCCGAGGATGTGCTTATATCTAAAGAATTCGACCAGGATTACCTTAAAACAATCAACTCCTTGCCCGATAAATGCAAACTTATCTTCAGACTTGCCAAAGAAGACGGCCTCAAATACAAAGAAATCGCCATACTCCTTGGCATCTCAGAAAAAACCGTCGAAAACCAGATCTCAATTGCCCTTAAAAAAATCTGCGACTGCCTTAAGAAAAATAACGACCTTAACTTCAAAAGAAAAAACGGCCTTTCAAATCTATTATCTCTGCTTTTTTAAAATCTGAATAAAAAAACTTTAATCCCTTGGGGGTAAAATGGAATAATCCTGTTCTATATACAGAACATAAATTTTGTCCATGCCCGAAAATCGAATAAATGAGATCATCGCAAGAGTGCTTAATGGCTCTTCTACCCTGCTGGACCTGAAGGAACTGAAGCATTGGCGAACGGAATCCCCGGAAAATGAACTCCGCTTTAATTCCCTTAAAAAATACTGGGACACCAAATCTCCCCGGGAAACCACTGAAAACGAGAAGATCCGTATTGAGGCATTGTTGAAATATTCCAGGGAATCACTGGTTCCGGGAAAATCCAAATCTATATATTCTTCATTCCCTGCCACAAAAATATTACGCTATGCGGCAAGCATAGCCCTGCTTCTTGGTTTTGGGTTTCTGGGAGGACTTGTATTCTCCGATCCCCCTGCCAATTTAAAAACTTCTGAAATATCAGTTTCACGGGGGAGTCGCGCCAACGTAACTCTTCCCGATGGATCAATAGTCTGGCTCGGTCATGAAAGTCGCCTAAGCTATCCGGAAAAGTTCTCCGGCTCTACCCGTGAGGTCACTCTTTCCGGTGAAGCATATTTCGACGTTGAAAGCGATATGGAACACCCCTTCCTTGTCCATACCTCCGGCCCAACCATCCGGGTCACCGGAACGGAGTTTTACGTTCACGATTACCCCGGCGATCCTTCAATGGAAGCAAGCCTGATTTCAGGAAAAATTGACCTGATTATGAAAGACCGCCTCCTTTCAAAAATGCAGCCGGGTACAAAGCTGATCTATACCAAAGAAACAGGTAAACTTATTGCCGGAAACTTCGAATCCGCTTATTACGAGTTCTGGAAAAAAGGAGAATATTCCTTTGTCGACAGACCCTTCGGCGAACTCGCTTCGATGATGAAACGAATCTATAACGTTGAAATAATATTCAGAAAGGACGGACTTAAGGAAAAGCGATTTACCGGAAGTCTTGGCAGCGATGACAATGTATATACCCTGCTGGAGATTTTCAAGAAATCTTCTTCAACAAACTTTAGCTATTCAATCGATAACAATAAAATATATGTGACAGCGAAGAAATAATTGCCTTTACCATATACTAATTAACTACTAAACCAACCATACAGTATGAAATCAGATTCTTCGATCCTTCCGGATCGCAAAACCAGCTTACATGGTAACCTGAGTAAAATCAGGCTGATTCTGCTAATCTCCCTGGCCCTTCTATCTACAGCTCACATGAGTGTTACGGCACAGGATTCCAGATCAATTATGCTCCGAGCCGACAATGAAAAGGTCACTGAAGTAATGCAAAGGGTAGAAGAAATGACAAATTATAAGTTCTTCTACGATGCCGGGCTCATAAAACCAAATGATCAGATCAGCATTAACCTTGAGAATGTGAGCCTGGAAAACGCCCTCACACAGATTTTTTCCAACTCCTTAATTACCTGGGAAATACAGGACCGGTTTATCGTTCTGAAAAAGAAGGAAGTTCCTGAAGAAAAATCCGCACAGTCTTTTATTGCCAGGGGAAAAGTAGTCGATGAAGACGGAATTCCCCTTATGGGTGTTACCGTTTATATCAAAGGAACCACAAAAGGGGTTATTACCAATAACCTCGGGGAATTTGAAATCGAAGTCCCTGAAGCAGGAACTACCCTTGTGTTCAGGTTTATAGGTATGAAGGAGGAGGAAATGAAAATTGTGGACCAAAAACCTCTCGAAGTAATTCTTTCTGCAGAACTTTTCGGTCTTGATGAAGTTGTTACCATCGGATACGGCGTGCAGAAAAAACGTGACCTGACCGGTGCGGTATCGGTTGTTAATGTTGGGGAAATGCAGAAAATTAAAGCATCAGGAGTCGGTGAAGCTCTCCAGGGCCAGATTGCCGGTATTTCGGTTGTTACAAGCGGCGACCCGGGCTCAATGGCCTCGGTAAAAATCCGCGGGGTAGGCTCATTTTCCGACGTCGGTCCTCTGTATGTCATCGACGGACTCATTCTTAACGATGCCAATCATATCAACACATCGGATATCGAATCAATTCAGGTTCTGAAAGACGCCTCATCTGCTGCAATCTATGGTGCACGCGGTGCAAACGGGGTGATCATCATTACCACAAAAAAAGGGGAAGAGGGTCCCGCCAAAATCAATTTCTCTGCCAGCCAGGGATGGGAAGAACTGGCAAAAAAAATCGAGCTGATGAATTCAGAAGACTTCCTCTACTACAACCAGTTGAGCTTTTTGAATGCCGGTGCCGAATGGCTGGGTAAACCCGCCGACAGCACAAATATTCCAAGCACCGACTGGCAAAAGGCTATATTCGAAATGGGAAAAGTCACTGACTATAACCTCAATGTTACTGGTGGAGGGAAAAACAGCAGCTACATGCTCGGTGGCGGATATTTCAATCAGGACGGCGTCCTCAAAGGCCCATGGTACGAGCGGTACACGTTCAGGGTAAACGCTGAAGGAACCCAGGGCAAAATAACCTTTGGCGAAAACCTTTCCTTTATCCGCACAAACCAGAAACTTACCAACACATCTACCAGCTCCTTTGCCGATGCACTTTCAATGCCTCCTGTTATTCCCGTCCGCGACCCGAATGAAATTACAGGACGTGGTGGTTATGGCTACGGCTCAGTGAATTACCCTACTTACAGCACTAATCCGGTGGCCCAGCAGGAATCGCTCGACGACCGTCTTTACAACAACCGCCTCATTGGAAACCTTTATGGAGAGTGGAATATCCTCAAAGGATTAAAGTATAAAGCCAACCTGGGAATTGATTTCTGGTACGGAAGAAGAAAACAAATAGACCATGCCTATACCATGCGCTACCTTTCCGTGGAAACCAGAAGAAACGACCGTCTCTGGCAGGAAAGCAACGAGAGAATGACGCTTATCAACGAACACACATTAAATTACGTACTGGAGTTCGGCAAGTCGAAACTGGAGGCTATGGCCGGGTTTACCACCCAAAATAATAACTATAACTACATTGCCAACGAAGGTTACGATCAGAAAGTTGATGGCCTCTGGCAGATCGACCTCGTTGGCGTTCAAAACAATATGTGGGGAAGTGAGCAGGAAAACGCCATGATCTCATACCTGGGAAGGATAAACTACGATTTTGATTCTAAATACCTTTTCCAGTTTAATGCCCGGCGCGATGGTTCTTCTAAATTCGGCCCCAATACCCGCTGGGGAAACTTTCCTTCTGCCAGCATAGGATGGAGAATCAGCAATGAGGATTTTTTTACTCCTCTGGAATCTCTCTTCTCCGACCTTAAACTACGTGCCAGCTATGGGGTTCTGGGCGATATGCAGACTCTCGGAAATTACGACTACCAAGCAACCATTAACCACAGCGGTCCTTATGAAGGATACTATGTTGTACTTGGCGAAAACCAGACCATCAGGGAAGGTGCACTTCAATCAAACCGGGTAAATGCTAATCTGAGGTGGGAAACAAAGTCAACACTCAATATCGGTCTTGACTTTGGACTTCTGAATAACCAGATTTACGGTTCGGCAGAGTATTTCGACTCCAAATCAACTGACCTCCTCGTTTCCCTCCCTCTGGCTATGGCAACCGGCGTGGGTGTTGACCCTTACCTTGGCGATGCTGTGGAATGGACAAATTACGGAGAAATGCAAAACACAGGCTTTGAATTTACCCTCGGCTACAGGGAAAAATCAGGGGATTTTAAATACAGCCTGTTCACCAATCTTACCCTCCTAAGGAACAAAGTGCTCAAACTCGGAGCCGCAGAAGGATACAGGGAAGGATGGTACAACCAGGTTAACCGAACTCAGGAAGGCAGATCAATTGCCGAATTCTACCTTATCGAAACAGATGGCATTTTTCAGAGTACCGATGAGGTGCTTTCACATACCGCAAGCATTCTTAATGCCACAACCGACGAATACGAGACAGTACTTATACAGCCTAATGCCAAACCGGGTGACATCAGGTACGTCGATTTTAACGAGGATGGTAAAATAGATATCGAAGACCGTCAGTGGATGGGAAGCCCCTTACCCAAATTTGAAATGGGACTGAATTTCTCCGCGGAATACAAAGGCTTCGACTTTACTCTCTTCTGGAATGCCGTTTATGGAAACAAAATTTTCAATGGGGTTCGTATTGGCATGGAAAGCATGGACGCACCGAACAATATGCCGGCTGACCTGAATCCATGGACCTGGGACGATCCCTCCACAACAACCCCAAGACCATATTTTGGTCCCAACGATAATGCCAAAGCCCAGAGCGACCGATGGCTCGAGGATGGATCTTTCCTCCGATTAAAAAACCTGCAGATAGGGTATTCTCTGCCAGATGCTGTAATAAGTCGACTCGGGTTTCTTGAAAAACTAAGGGTTTATGTGAGTGGCCAAAACCTTCTGACCTTTACCAAATACAAAGGTTACGATCCTGAATTATCCAGCCATACTGTTTTTGTACAGGGAGTTGATATTGGAGGATATCCTCCAGTCCGCTCATTTATGACAGGTATTCAGTTATCATTTTAACTCTAAATTGAAAAAACATAAAGCAATGAAAATCAAGATCCTAATAATAACAGTCCTACTGATAACAGGTATGATTCAGTCATGCTCAGAGGATTATCTTGACTTGAAAGATCCCAACAGGGAGTCATCCGATACTTACTGGCAACAGGAAGATGATTACCACCTTGGGCTGAATGCCTGTTATTCGGTTTATAGGATTCCCGGATATTTCAGCCGATGGTATCACATCTTTATGATCTCCCGAAGCGATGAAGGATGGAGTGAAAGCCCCAACCCTTATTTTCAGGCATATTCGAATTTTAACATTATCAGCTATAACGATAATAACGCAGAAGGAATCATTCAGCCTTGGCAGGCAATTTTCCGCCAAATGTTTTATTGCAATCAGGTTATTGACAACATGAACTCTACCGGACTTGTTCTCTTTAAAAATAAAACCGAGGCAGAATCAATCCTAGGCCAAGCCTATTTTTTAAGGGGTACCGCATATTGGTATCTGGGCGGAACATTTGGAAGGGGCCCGCATATGGTTAGCTCAACCGAAAATGGCGAAGTTATTGAACAGGACGCTATTTACCTTCAGGCAGAAGCAGATTTCCTGCAAGCCGAAAAATTACTGCCCCTGACTTGGACCGGGGATGATTTGGGCAGATCGACCCTTGGAGCTGCAAAAGGCATGCTCGCAAAAACATATTTGCAGCTGGCGGGATATTATAAAAGACCGGAAACATACGATAATGTAAATGCTCAAAACTATTGGCTCAAAGCCAAGACAAAGATGGACGAGATCTTTGCCCTGAACAAATACAGTCTTGTAAGCAATTACAAAGACAATTTTACCATGACAAGTGAAAATAACAACGAGTCACTTTTCGAAATACAGTTCGCGGAAGGATTATACAACGGTAAGGAACTTGGTGCCCATCGTCCAAAATTCCTCGGCCTTGTTGTTGACGGCGGAGCCTGGGCTGACGCTTATCCCAGGTCTTGGTTGTTGGAAGAGTTTCGTAAAGAAAAAGACCTTGACGGGAATGACGATCCCCGACTCCCTGCAACCCTTTTCTATGAGAAACCGGGAGATACCGAGCTGCTTTATGGAAAAACCTGGTCGCAATGGATGGCAACCGAAGATTATAAACTCACCCAGCCCTGCTATTGGAGAAAATATTCAAGAGTCGACTCCCATGCCAGTGAAGATTACAGCTCGGGTATCAATTTCCGCCTAGTGCGCCTTGCGGATGTTTACCTTATGTACGCTGAAGCTCTCAACGAACTTAACGGCGACCGCTCAGTGGCTGTGGAATATATCAATAAAGTAAGACGCCGCTCAAATATGTCGGACCTGAATCCTGCTGTGTACAGCAATTATGATGTCCTGATGGATCAGATTCAGCACGAACGACTGGTGGAACTCTGCGGCGAATCAACCCGCTGGTACGATCTTGACCGCTGGGGTATTCTTCACGACCAGACACAGATCAACATGCTGGCTAATGAAAGAGATGGGGATTTTTTGAATTTCAAGCTCGGAATCAGCCACCTGTACCCCATTCCTAACAGGGAATTAAGCCTCTATCCCGGACTAACCCAGAATAAAGGGTTCTGATATGTCATTTGAAAAAAAGTTATCGAAAAAGTATACTGCAATGAGACCTACCTATAAACAAACAAAAAATTTCCTTCTGTTTCTCTCAGGAACCTTTCTTTTATTTGTTATTACCCTGCCGCAAATGTCATGTACCGATATTGAAGGCGATGGAGCCGATTCCCTTTTATGGCTGGGAGCTACCCTGCCTGAAGAATCCAGCTACAGAAACCCAATCTGGGAACCGGACCTAAGCAATCCTTCCGTTTTCAGGGGAGCTACTCAGTTTTTTGCCTTTGGCGATGAGAAAGAATGGTCGGAAGGACTTAACTATGTTGTTCCGGTATTGCGCTCGGGAAACCTTATGACATGGAGTCTTTCAGGGGAAGCTTTTGCAACCAGACCCTCATGGGCAGAGGGTAAAATAAGCTCCGTTTCCGGATTATTCGCAAAAACCCTCAGCACCTATTACCTGGCATACACTATTGATGATGAAATAGGAATTGCCTATTCCAAAGCTCCCCAAGGACCGTATATCGATTATGGACAACTTGTGGCTCCCGGAGACCTTGATTTTGATTTCTGCAAAGCTCCCTATCTTATCCAGGCCGGATTAAAGTTTTACCTGTTTTTTGAGACGGAAGATGGCGTTTCAGGTACCGAGCTGAACATTACCAGGAATGCAATACCAAGCCTGAAGGGTGAGGTTTTCAAAATTGCCGGATCAGGATTTACAGGCGCGCATATCCTCCGGAAATCAGCCAGCTCGTATTACTTTTTTGGCACTTCAGGAGAGGAAGGAAACATCAACATAAAAATTGCCAGGTCAACCAATATTGATGGCCCTTACCTCGATAAGAACGGTAACGATATCCTCAGCGGAAACGGAACCGAACTTATAAGCTCTGATCCTGCAAAAAATATAAACTCTCCCTCTCAGGTTGGAGGAATTTTTACCGACTTCGAAGAAAAGGACTGGATCATTTATCAGGTAACAGATAACGATAAACCAAACCTTTCAACGGGTACTCCCCGCAGACCATTGATGCTTAACCGAATCGAATGGGACGAAGAGGGATGGCCAGTAACGATTATTGAAGCAGCTGAAGGATGGCAAAAACCGAAATTCGTGCTTTCAAACTAACAAGCAGGGGTAATCAAAAACTCCACCAAAACCAGAAATACACACATAACAGGAATACATCAAGAAATGCTGAAACAGATCCTCATATTACTGATTCTTTCCAGCCTCACGCAAGCATGGGCCATTTCCCAAAATATGACTGCCAAAGGATTATCCGCATCTTCTGCTGAAAGTACCTTTGATACCTCCCTGTACTATAAAAACCCTGTTTTTGAACCCGATCTAGCCGATCCGACCATAATTAAATCCACTGAGAACTGGTTTTATGCATATGGAACCGAGAACTACTGGGATGAAGCGCTTCACAGACTGGTTCCGGTCATCAGGTCATGTAACCTTGTAAATTGGGAATATGTAAGAGATGCTTTTGATATCAAACCAGACTGGAAACCTGGCGGGATCTGGGCTCCGGAAATAACATACCTCCAGGGTAAGTATTATTTGTATTATGCTTTTTCTACCTGGGGAGATAAAAATGCAGCAATTGGCCTGGCAATTTCTGATACACCCGAAGGGCCTTTTACCGATCAGGGAAAACTTTTTGACTCTGAAGAAATAGGCGTTTTTAACTCCATCGATCCTTCTTTTTTCAATTGCGATAGCAAAAACTATATGATATGGGGAAGTCTGGGCGGAGGTATTTATGGAATTGAACTAAGCGATGACGGGAAAAGAATTACAGGGCAAAAATTTCAGATTGCAGGTAACTCCTTCGAAGCGGCATACATCTTTCAAAAAGATGGGTATTTCTATCTTTTCGTGTCAACTTCTACCTGCTGCGAAGGTGCTGACAGCAAGTACAGAGTGGTTGTGGGTCGCTCCGCGGATTTCAAAGGGCCATATACCACCATTACCGGACAGGAACTAATGGAACAGAACAACAACTGGCATGATCCAGTGGTAAACGAGATCACTGGTGTTATGTTAAGTGGAAATGAAACCGTTGCCGGACCCGGGCATAATGCCCAGATCCTGACAGACGATAAGGGCGTCGATTGGTTTGTTTACCATGGAATTTTACGATCCAACCCTCTTTTACCCAAGGGAGCAACGCGCCGTTCCCTTTTTATTGACCCGATTGACTGGAGTTCGGGCTGGCCTGTAATCAATCAGGGAAAAGGCCCAGGTACTGAACCAGTTGAAAAACCATTTTTTAAAAACTAAATAATCTCTTTGTTTAACTAAAACTTCAAAACTATGAAAAGAATCCTTTACGTTGCTGTTTTCCTGTTGGCTGTTGCTACCGGGTACTCACAAACAATCACGGTCCACTCAGAGCTTGGACAGGCTTGGGGTGGCGGAACTTCCGTTGATATAAATAACGACGGACACCTGGATTTCTACATTACAGGTAACAAAAACAACCCAAAAGAACCATTGCTCGATGAAGCCGGCACTCCTCTGGACCTTGATGCCAACTCCATACCCGACACCACCGAAAGGTGGCAGAGACTTTATATGTGGAACGCAGGCTCAAATCAGTTTGACGTTACTCCAACAAGCCTCAGGGTAATTGAACGTGCTAACCTTGACTGGGCAGATGTTGACGGAGATGGCCTTCTGGATTTGCTGGCAACCGAGCATAATTTTGATCCAATTCTCTACCACGGGGGAGTTTATAAAAATCTGGGTACAGGAATGTTTGAAAAACTGAATTACCCTCTTCCTGTTAAAGCAAACGCAGGCGCATGGGCTGATTTCAATAACGACGGACTTATTGATTATGTATGCCTTAGCGCGGATCTGGATGTCTCAGGGGTATATATCAACCAGGGCGACGGCACATTCACCGCAACCAATACGGAAATTTTTGGTGAATACAAATTCGGAATCCCCTATTGCGAGGTAATCGATTATAATAACGATGGATTTATGGACATTTTCATTACCTCAAATTGCGACAATCCTGAAGCCAACGACAATGCAAGAGTCATTGCTGATGTGTTCATCAACTACGACGAAGAACCAGGTAACTTCTACCGTGCTTTTCTCGGAAAAACCGCAACCAACACCAGCGGATCAATCTACCAGAAAGGTAACGGCGGTGTCGATTTCGCCGATTTAAACTCCGACGGATGGCTGGATATGGTGCTGCACGGTGAAGGTGGTGCAGGAACTTTTGAACCCGCTGATGAAGGCTGGGCATGCATTTCCCACGTTTATCTTAACCAGAAAGATGGAACCTATGCAGACAAACCTCAGACTTCTTTCCAGGCAGACCTTCGTCCACTTGGCAGTTCAGGTGTTGGCACAGGAATCATCGACTGGAACAACGACGGACATTATGACCTGTTTATTACCGGATGGAATCCTCCAACCGTTAATACCCAGGCCGGTTATTTATATAATGGCGACGGTGCAGGCAATTTTACCGAAGTAGGCCGTGTTCCCGGTGGTTCAGAAACTATAGTGCTGTTCAATGACTGGAACGGTGATGGATTTCCTGATTATCTGGTTTCCGGACATTCATGGGATCCTATGTTCTTTCCAAACGAAGCAGACCAGGGGCGTACAGGTGCTGTTATGCTGAATCCGAACACAACCACCGCAAATGCAGCGCCTGCTGCTCCAACCGGTCTTGCTGCAGCAGTTGACGCAGGTAACGTAACTCTCAGCTGGAATGAGGCTACCGATGACAAAACTCCTGCCAAATCATTATCATATGAGTACTTCCTGAAAGATGGCACTGGAAAGTTCATTCTTGCTCCTGCTTCTTTTGTAGGCGGCGACAAAGACGGACTCAGAAAAGTCAACAAACTCGGTAACTGCTTCCTGAATAAATCCGCCAAACTTATAAGTCTGTCCGATGGCGATTATTCATGGGGCGTTCAGGCTATCGATGCCCAATATAAAGGTTCTGCTTTTGCAACCGGTACATTTAAAGTTGGAAACATCGGCGTTAAGAACACAAAAGTTGATTTTGCATCTATTTACACTATTGATCAGATCCTTACTGTTAAAATAAATTCAGAAAACCGTTCTGATGTTGTTGTTTACAATCTTCTGGGCCAGCCTGTTGTTAAAGAAAGTTTCTCGGGCAGCTTTACCAGCAAACTGCCTTCAGGATCATATATCGTGAAAGTTGCAAGCAATAACAGGATTCAAACATCTAAAGTAATTGTCAAATAGTTAGTAAAGAAAGTTTTGTCTTTCTTTTTAGTTGGTTTGGAATTGCCGACACTCGCGTGCCGGCAATTCCTATCACTAAATACCACAGCTTATTCGTTATTAAAAAGTATTTGTAAATTGGGAAACCATATTGTTGTTTATTATTGTATACCGAAAAAACTTTCTTATGAATAAACTGCTTCCTGCGCTGATAATTCTGTTTTTTAATGCTTCTCTCTCCGCACAGGAAACCATAATAAACCTGAGCCTTTCACAACCACGTGAACTCAACTTAGAAGCCGGGAACGATCTTATTCTCGGAGATAATGATAATATTACCCTCGGAAATGATTTAACCATCTCTGGTGGATCACCTGCATTTTTGTATACCTGGAGCTCAATGCTGGGAGAAATTGCAATTACTCCAACAGCTACAGTCAGTAGTGGAGGAACTTATTTTCTTACAGTTACCGATGCCAGGAATTGCTCTGATTCCGACACAATCATTGTCTTTGGCACCTCAGTCGCCCTTACGGAAACAACACATGCCTGGAGTGTATACCCCAATCCGGCGCAAAACACAATTTTCATCCTTACTGATCCCTCAGATCCGGTCATATTTGTCGAAGTTCTGTCTGTTACAGGCGAAATCCTGCTAAGCCATTCATGCTCTCCTTCCAAATCACACCCTGAAGTGTCCCTCAACATTTCTGATCTTTATCAGGGGATTTACCTCATCCGGATTAAAACCAAAGAATTTGATTCACTCAAATCATTTGTAAAAAATTAAGAACCTATATGAAGGCCTTTAAGCATAGTTTGATCCTACTTTTACTTACCTGTCAGGTAGTAATTGCTTTTTCCCAGACCGAAATATTGGTTCGTACCGTAACCCGAAAAGAACCTGTAAACCTCAACCTCCTTTGGTACACGGTGAATCATGGATCCATATCTTGGGAAAAATCGGCCGACGGCTCCACCTGGACTGAAATCCCCGGAGAAACCACAAAAAATTACCGATTCCCTGCAGATTTCGATAACTATTACCGTGCAAAAGTATTATCAGGCACTTGCGATCCTGTATATTCAAGAATTACAAAACTGGAAGTGTTGAATGTAGTCACCGACAGCGCCGGCAATGTCACAAAAAACCAAGCTGTCATTTATTGTTCCTCTGATCTTGATCCTTCTGTTTATCCTGAACATGGCATTTGCTATGATACAAAATCTTATCCTGATCAGAATTCTCCCATTATCAAAGATACGGGGAACCTGAATTCCTTTTCTGCCAGCCTTGCAAATCTGCAGGAAGGAACAACATATTATGCCCGTATATATGTCAAAAATGCTGAGGGCATATATTACCTGGGAAACATCATCAGCTTTTCCACCCTGAAAATTGCCGCTACAAATATTGTTAATGTGACCCAAACTTCTGCACAACTCTTCTATACCATATCTTCCACTTCTGCTCCTTCTGAACATGGCTTACTTTATAGCCCCGATGATATCCCTGACACAAATTCAGCAAAAATCACCGGAAACCTCAACAATGGCTTGTATAGCGCAGAATTAAACGGACTTGCACCTGGTTCTCTGAGTTATATTAAACCTTACATGATTGTAAACGGAATAACCTATACAGGGGAGGTGAAAACAATAAAAACGCTATCAGATTACTCAAGCTATCCGGTTGATAACACAAACCTGCCCGTTGCTCATAAAATTGTCTGGAACCATCCCTCCACAGCGAAAAAAATCTCTCAGGAAGGTTATTTCGGCGATTATGGAAGGATAAAGAGAGTAGGCAACACCGATACCCTGATCCTTGTTTATCAGGGAGGACCCAACAACGGAGACTGGATCAATGTCTGCCTGCGGATGAGCTACGACAACGGAAACAACTGGAATCCACAGAAAATCCTGATGAACATTCAGGATTACAATGCTGAATACTGGAGGTTCTGCACTCCTGAAATTCTGGTTATGCAAAACGGATGGGTAATGATCGCCTTTGAAGCCAACGCAAAACCCGACGAGAATAAAAGTTCCATCCAGATCCTTATCAGTAAAGACACCTGCAAATCCTTCGATGGTCCAATAATTTATCCTACCGGCCGAACATGGGAACCGGCATTGGTACAGCTCTCTGAAGGGGAAATCGAAATGTTCTATTCCTCTGAAGAAAAATGGTGGCCGGGCGACCCGATTTATCAGGAAATCCATCAGACCGTTTCTACCGATAACGGATACTCCTGGTCCGAACCTCGCACCGTGGCATATTACCCTCAAAAACGCGACGGAATGCCCGTTCCGCTTCTTCTGCAGGGAAACAAAGGAGTCGCCTTTGCCATAGAATCGGTTAATAGCGCCCTTTCTCCATATATTATCAAAAGAGACCTTTCCGGCCCCTGGAATCTTACGACTTCAAATTTCAACACCAGCCCTTACCGCTGGGTTGTAAGCAATTTCAGCGGTCACGGGGGAGCTCCTTACCTATTGCAGCTTCCCACAGGTGAAGTCCTCCTCTCTGCCCACATTTACCGGGGAGGCGACTGGCACCAGAACAATTACATGCAGGTGATGGTGGGAGATAATAATGCAAAGAATTTTGGAAATCTCTCCACCCCTTGGGGAATTTTGCCTCAGAATGAAAGCGCAGTGAACAACTCCCTCTTTCTCAAGGATAACGAAACCGTTGTAGCTGTTTCTTGCAGGATGTTTACCGATGGAAGTGGCGGATTATACTGGCTTGAAGGAAAAATCGTTCCAATTGAATAAACTTTAAAATTTATACCCATGAAAAAGTTCTTTCTGCTATCAACAGGCATCTTTCTGATGTGCACCTTATCATCTGCTCAGGTCAAGGAATCGTTCAACGGATTGGATGTCAATATGGATAATCTCTACAGGTTGTCCGACGCCAAATCCAGATCCATAAGTCCTGAAAATTTCACTGGTGAAAAAGGAAAGGGCGGCCAGGCATCCCAGGGAACAGGATCGAACGCCTCACGCGAACTGGGTGTTGGATGGAAAGTAAGCCCAAGTGTTATCATCAAGCCTGGTGAGACATTCACCCTCGCTGAAATCGCTGGTTCCGGTGCCATCAAGCATATCTGGATGACCCCGACCGGAAACTGGAGGTACTCCATTATCCGCATCTATTGGGATGATGAAACAACTCCCTCGGTAGAATGTCCTGTTGGAGATTTTTTTGCCATGGGATGGGGACAATACGCCCAGCTCAGCTCCCTGGCCGTATGCGTGAACCCGGGAAGTGCATTCAACTGCTACTGGACCATGCCCTTCCGCAAAAAATGTAAAATCACTTTCGAAAATATAAACCCCCAGGATCAAATGTACCTGTATTACCAAATCGATTATGTCGAAACGCAAATTCCTGAAGATGCAGCATACTTTCATGCACAGTTCAGACGCACTAATCCGGATCTGACAGGTATCCATACTCTGGTTGATGGAATTAAAGGCAAAGGTCAGTTTGTTGGAACCTACCTTGCCTGGCAGGTAAATAACAACGGCTGGTGGGGCGAAGGGGAGATAAAATTCTTTATGGACGGCGATAAGGAATTCCCAACGATCTGCGGCACAGGACTCGAAGATTATTTCTGCGGTTCATATAATTTTGAAAACAAAAAAGAAGCTCGTTACCAGGAGTTCTGCACTCCCTACGCAGGACTGCATCAGGTTATCCGTCCCGATGGCATGTACCAGTCGCAACAACGCTTTGGAATGTATCGCTGGCATATCACCGACCCGGTAAGGTTTGAAAAAGACCTGAAAGTTACCATTCAGGACCTGGGTTGGAGAAGCGGTGGCAGGTACCTGGTCCAGAAATCGGATATTTCATCTGTTTCCTACTGGTACCAGACCGAACCCCATGCAAAATTCCCGCAACTTCCCGGAATCGACGATCTTGAAGTTAACTGAAATAAAAAACTGCAGTTATGTACAGTAAAATTGTATTTTTCTTACAGATTTTAAGCATTTTCATTATTTCTGCATGCTCATCGCCCGTCTCAGAGCAACTCCCGGAGGAAGTAACACTTCATCTCAGCCTCAAAACACCCGGCAATCCCGCTGAAACACACAAGCTGGAAGCCCTGGAAAACGACAAAACATTCAGCCTGAAAGCAGATAAAGACCTTCCGTTACAAGTCAACTATTCCCTTGAAACTATTGATGAAAACATCATCCTTAAGCTAAGGATCAAAGCACGGGAGGATTGTAATTTCAATATTTCCGGCGCTTTTACTCCGGAAGGAATCGCTTATAATTCTTCGGAATTCCTGATGCCAGGTTTCTGGTACCATCACAATTCCCGATCCCCTGAAAATGCGCCGAATCTGAAAAAGGGCGGGTCCTGGCTGGTAAGGGAAGACCGCCTTAGTTTGCCTCTTTCCGCAGTATTTGACACCCTGAACAAATCCGCATACCTGATTATGCGCAATGATATCCCCCGAAATGATGCTCTGATGCCTTTTGAATATGGGGAGGTGATTCTTCATGGGAAAACTGATCTCGGGGGAATCGGGTTTGGGAAAAACGCTGAAAATGCCTGCCTTTTGTTCTCATATCCCTTTTCTGAAAAACCATTTACCTACCGCCGGAAACTCTGGCTGGCCCCTGAAACAGTGGCTTTCCAAAATTTGAAAGCCGGAGAGGAATCAGAAGTATCCTGGATTATTTCAGGATTTGAAGCGGCAACCTTCAGCGAATTCACTGAGAAATCATGGTCGTTCGCTTATTCAAGGTTAAAACCGGAAGAGGTCCCTGCTAAAATGTCTACTGACAGCGTAAAACGAGAACTGGCACAATATTTCCGCGAAAGCTACACAGAATGCGGTAATCTCGCATCCTCATCGGGTGTGGAACTCAGAATTGATCTATGCGAAAAAAGAGGGATTTTCGAAATCGGCTTCGTCGGACGCGTGCTGATGAACGCTTTCAATTCCCTTGAATATGGCTACCAGCAGGGAGATTCATCTCTGATTGCCATAGGAAATAACATTTTCAAAAGCTATACCCAATATGGGTTTACTCCAGAAGGACTCCTCAGGGAATGGATCGATTGCAGCAAAGGCGAGGAAGCAGATATTTTCAGTCTCCGCAGGCAAAGCGAAGGACTTATGGCCATCGTTCATTATCTTGATTTTGAAAAGAGGAACGGCCGTTTACACCCCGAACTCGAACAAAAAAGCCTGCTGCTCTTTAATCGTCTGGTAAAACTCATGAGAGAAGATAACAGCTTCCCCCGGAAATTTAATGCACGCTTTGAAGTTACCGATCCGTCAGGGGGAAGCACACCCACAGTCATTACTCCCCTGATCATGGCTTCTGCATACTTCAATAATCCGGAATATCTTACCGTGGCTCAGCAAACTGCACATTTCCTCGACAGGGAAATTGTTTCCAAGGCGGATTACTTTTCCTCCACCCTCGACGCAAACTGTGAGGACAAGGAAGCCTCGCTGTATACCCTGAATGCTTATTACTATCTTTGGCTGGCTTCAGAGAACAGTCTGAAAACCCATTATTTTACTCAGGCAAAAACAGTCTCGTTCTTTGCCCTGTCATGGTATTATCTCTGGGATGTTCCCTTTGCACCCGGGCAAATGCTGGGCGACCTTGGATTTAAAACCAGGGGCTGGGGCAATGTCTCTGTGGAAAACAATCATGTGGATGTGTATGTGTTCGAATTTACGGAAGTATTGAAATGGCTTGCTGCTGAGTCGGGTGATTCAAGGTATGAGAATATGGCAAAGCTCATTTCCTCCTCCATGAACGATCAGCTTTTACCCCGGAATGAGTACCTCTGCGGAATATCAACTCCCGGTTATCACCCCGAAGTGGTGCAGCACACACACTGGGACTATGGAAAGAACGGAAAAGGCTATTATAACGATATTTTCGCACCGGGCTGGGTGGTAAGTTCATTATGGGAACTTCATACTCCGGGGAGAACCAGCAGGCTTATTAAAACAAACCTGAATACTGACCTCAAATCAAACTCCAAACCATCAACCAAAACGGAATAGCAAACAAACAAACCAGATAACTTACAAAGGTTATCCCTCCTACCTTTCCTATATCGCCCCCATAGGTTCTCACCATCAGGATGTGTGCTGTGGCAGGGGCCGTGGCCGACTGTAAAATAAGGACCTGTGCCAACAGGGGATACTGCTCCCCCGTCTTCAGAAAGTATAAAGCCAGTATGGTTAAGCCAGGCAATATCACGAACTTGATAAACACGATCCTGAATGTATCCCAAAAAGGTGGAATCTTGCGGATCGACATTACCAGCGTTGCCCCAAGAATAAAAGTGGCTACCGGAACCGTGGCATTACCAAGCATGGCCGAAGCATCCACAACAATATCCGGAACATAGGGAGCTGCACCGGTCAATACCAGAATGATCCCGGTAAGACTCGCAACCAAGGGTGGGGTAACTATCTTCTTGAACAAACTGCCATCGTTACCTCCTGTAGTTATAATCATCTTACCTACCGACCACATCACTGGGTTTAATCCCATTAAAACCAAAAAACATATCAGCGAAAACTCAGGAAACTGATCCCTGAAGGCAAACTCCCCAATGGGCAAGGCAAGATAAACAGCATTCTGCATGCCCGACAATGGGAAAAGCGACTTTTTTTCCTTGATGTTGCGGGCAAAAAAAAGTGCGGAGAATAAAAGTCCCGTGAAAGCAAACGCCATGGCAACCAATGGAACGGCCCACCAATAGGCTTGCGCTCCCGGATCAAAGCTTGTGAGGATGGAAGCAAACATCTGCAAGGGAAGAAAAACCCGCACCACCAGTACCGATAACCCGTCGATAAACTCTTCTGTGAAGATTTTTCTGTAGGTCATGAAACCAGCCACAGAAGCAATAAGAAAGACTTTTAATATTGCCTGAAAAATGGAAAAGAAGGTGCCGGCGAAAAAGCTGTCCATAGGATATTTGTTGAAACCGAGTCCAAAAGTAACGGAAAACCCGGAATGCAAAAAAGAAAACGAATCCATTTACCGCAATGGCGGGATTTTTATTACCTGACTTCTCTTTCCTTCGAACACTTGCGCCCTACTTTTGTTATTAAAAACATTCTCCTATTTCAAATCCCATGAAAAAATATTTTGCTTTTCTTTTCTCCATGCGCTTTACCGCAATTTTGTTTGTTGTGTTCGGTGTATCCATCGCAATAGCCACATTCATTGAAAACGACTATGGCACCGAGTCCGCCAGAGCTATGGTTTACAATGCGCGATGGTTCGAATTGATTCTTCTATTGGGGATGATTAATATGCTCGTGAATATATTCCAGGCAAAGCTGTACCAGAGAAAAAAACTGCCTTCATTCCTGTTTCACCTATCTTTTGCCATTATCATCCTGGGGGCAGCAATCACAAGGTATACAGGCTTTGAAGGTTCAATGAACATTCGCGAGGGAGCATCCTCAAACACTATAGTATCTGATAAAACCTTCATCCAGGTCAGCGTTAAAGAGGGAGAAAACAGCTATTCGAAAAGCGAGGAGGTACTTTTCTCTCCCCTGAGAAAAAGCAGCTTCCGCACTACGGTTTCCAACTCCGGTGAACCTGTGAAGGTGCGACTGAAAGAGTTTATTCATGATGCAACCGAAAGCCTTCAGCCTGCAAATCCCAATGAAACGGGAATGCCAATGATCGAAATGGTGGTTACCGCCGAAAACGGCAGACAGACGCTGATCCTTAAGGAAGGGGAAGAAAAACTCATAAAGTCGGTTTGGTTCAGTTTTAATGGGGAATCGCAGAAGGATGGAGTGAAAATTTCTATGCACGATGGTCAGGCTTTTATCCAATCGCCTTTTGATTTTACGGTTATGAGCATGGCCGATCCGTCTACAACCTCCTTCAAAGCCGACAGTATCTCCCCCTTTTTACCCATGCAGCTCTACAATCTGGATGAGATCATGCTTGTGCCCCGCATATTCCTTGAAAACGCTGTGCTGAAACCGCAGAAGGTCGAGAATGCGGAGAAAAACAAGTTCTTCGACGCCCTTGTCTTTGAAGTCATCCGCGGTGAACAATCCCGTGAAGCTCTTGTATGGGGAAAGAAAGGCATGATCGGTGAATCCCGAAACACGCAATTGGATGGGCTGGAAGTCAACATCTCTTATGGCGCCATGGCCGTAAACATACCGTTTTCGCTGCGGCTGGATGACTTCTTCCTTGAGCGATACCCTGGTTCCAACAGTCCATCGTGGTTTGAGAGCAAAGTTACCCTGTCCGACCCGGAACGGAATCTTCAGGAAGCCCGACGGATCTTTATGAACAACGTACTGGTGTACAAGGGATACCGGTTTTATCAATCGTCGTATGAAACCGATGAAAAAGGAACAATCCTCTCGGTTAACAAAGACTTTTGGGGGAGCTGGGTGAGTTATCTCGGGTATTTTGTAATGGGTCTTGGAATGATACTTAGCATTTTTAATCCCAACAGCCGCTTCAACTTTTTGTCGAAACAAATCTCAAACCTTCGCGAGAGCAGACGGCTTGCAACCCTGATCGCAATCGGACTGCTTGTTTCTGTGCTACCCGCAAACAGCCAGCCCATAGATTCGCCACAGCCCATTAGCCCCGCACATGCCCGAATTTTCGGGGAGGTTCTGGTTCAGGATCACGGGGGAAGAATTGAGCCCATAACTACCCTGAGCTCTGAAATCCTCCGAAAAGTGTCGCGCAAAACAAGTCTTAACGGTCTCACCCCCGACCAGGTGCTTCTGGGAATGTTGCTTGACGCAGGATATTGGCAAACCGTCCCGATGATTAAAATTTCGAACGACCAGCTTCTAAACCAGCTTAACCTGAGTTCCAAATATGCATCGTTCCGTGATATCGTGAATGAGAATGGCTACATTTTGCAGGAAGCGGTGGAAGAAGCCTACCGCAAAAAACCCGCTTATCGCAGCAAATACGACAACGAGCTCCTTAAGGTTGATGAGCGGATCAATATCTGCTATATGACCTACACCTACGATTTGCTGCGGATCTTGCCCAAAGAAGGCGATTCTACAGGTACATGGTATACGCCGGGTCAGGCCCATCATGCTTTTGATGCAGATGTGGCAGATTTCACAGACAATATTCTGCCGGTTTACCTGAAAACGCTCGATGAATCCCGAAAATCAGGAAACTACGCCCAAGCGGAGGAATACCTGGATGCACTCAAAAAATACCAATTAAAAT
>CAMAZH010000065.1 GCA_945863035.1 Chitinophaga pinensis
CGGCTTCATTACCCCCCCCGATTCAATCCAAACCAGCGTTTACTGGTATTGGATTTCCGACAATATTTCTGAAGAGGGTGTTGTAAAAGACCTGCAATCTATGAAAGAGGCGGGCATTAACCGCGCATTCATAGGTAATATCGGCCTTAGCGATATTCCTTACGGCAAAGTTACAATGCTCAGTGAAGAATGGTGGAAAATCATACATACGGCCCTTAAGACGGCTACCGAGCTCAATATAGAAATCGGTATCTTCAACTCTCCGGGCTGGAGCCAGTCGGGCGGGCCATGGGTAAAAGCAGAAGAAGCGATGCGCTATCTGATCTCCTCGAAAACAAGAGTTTCCGGCCCGCAAAAGTTCTCCGGGAAACTTGCTAGGCCAATCGAAATCTTTCAGGATGTAAAACTCATTGCCTATCCTGTTCCAAAAGATGATCAGCTTGTATTGAACGCACAGAACGGAATAATATCGTCGGTGCCCCAGATTTCAGGACTTGCAAAGATCTGCGACGGAAACCCCAACACCGGTATTGCCATACCCTCGGGAACTGAATTCACTGTTGACTTCACCTCCACAGAACCCTTTACAGCCCGAAGCCTTTCGATTCGCCCCACCCAAAATCCCATGCTGGCAACTGCTGTTTTTCAAGTCAAACAATCCGGTGGCGACTATAAAACCCTATCAGAATTCCAAATAAACAGGTCAAACCCACAACTCAATGTAGGTTTTGAACCTTACGCTCCGGTTGTGGTTTCCTTTCCTGCCACAACAGCAAATTCTTTCCGCCTGATCATAAAAAACGCAAATCCCTCGAGCGGACTTGCTGAAGTTGTGCTTGCTGCAGCTCCCCGGGTGGAGCGTTACAGCGAGAAAACTCTGGCTAAAATGCACCCGACCCCCCTTCCCTACTGGAAAGATTACCTTTGGGAACCTCAAAGTGAGGTGGACGACAAGTCCACCGTGATCGACGCATCCAAAGTGATCGACATCACTCAAAACCTGGCTGCTGATGGTACTCTCAACTGGGACGTTCCCGAAGGGGAATGGGTAATTTTACGCACCGGAATGACACCTACGGGCACAACCAATGGGCCTGCCTCGCCTGAAGCTACCGGTTATGAAGTGGATAAGATGAGCAAAGTACATGCGGAGAAACATTTTTACGGCCATATGGGCGAAATTCTCAATCGGATTCCGGCAGAGGACAGAAAGACTTTCAAAGTGGTGGTTCAGGACAGCTACGAAACCGGTGGTCAGAATTTCACCGACAATTTTATCGATGAGTTCAAACAAAAATATGGCTACGATCCCACCCCATTTCTTCCTGTTTATCAGGGAATGGTGGTAAACAGCCAACTGGATTCCGACCGCTTCCTTTGGGATATGAGACGCATGGTAGCCGATAAAGTAGCATACGACTATGTTGGAGGATTGCGGGATATCAGCCATAAACACGGCCTTAGAACCTGGCTCGAAAATTACGGCCACTGGGGTTTCCCCGGAGAATTCCTGATGTATGGCGGCCAGTCTGATGAAATTGGTGGCGAGTTTTGGAGCGAAGGCGAACTGGGCGACATCGAAAACCGCGCTGCAACCTCATGCGGGCATATTTATGGGAAGACAAAAATCTCAGCCGAATCGAACACCTGCGCCGGGGCACCATTCAGCCGTTACCCTGGTACTATTAAACAGCGAGGCGACCGGTTCTTTGCCGAAGGCATAAACAATACGCTGCTTCATGTTTATATCACTCAACCCTATGAAGACAAAAATCCCGGAATGAATGCATGGTTTGGCAATGAATTCAACCGCAAAAACACATGGTTCTCGCAGATGGATATTTACACGCAGTATCTGAAGCGAACCAATTTCATGCTGCAGCAGGGATTGAATGTTGCCGATGTGGCTTATTTTATCGGCGAGGACGCTCCAAAAATGACAGGAATCACCGACCCTGCACTTCCCGTTGGATACCAGTTTGACTACATGAATGCTGAAGTTATCGAAAAATACATGACCGTTAAAAACGGGCTGATCACCTTGCCTCACGGAACCCAATACAGAATTATGGTCTTGCCTAAGCAGGAAACCATGCGCCCCGAATTGCTGGCAAAAATAAAACAACTTGTAAACGAAGGTGCAGTAATTCTGGGCCCCGCTCCTAAACTCTCACCCAGCTTACAAAACCAGCCGTCCGCCGATGAACAGGTTAAGCTTTTGGCTTCAGAACTCTGGGGCGAGGTGGATGGAGTAAATGTGAAATCACGGAAATATGGCAAAGGCACAATCATTAACGGCATGAACATGGCCGAAGCCCTTGCTCTGGTTAACTGCATCCCCGACTGCAAATTGCCCGAAGACAACATGATTCACTATGGTCACCGGATCCTTGGAGAAAGCCATATTTATTTCGTAACCAACCAGACCGGAGAAACCAAAATTATCACTCCCGAATTCAGAGTAACCGGAATGCAGCCTGAACTATGGGAAGCCACAACGGGATATATCCGAAACCTTCCCGCTTATGAACAGGGCAAAAATGCCACAGCGGTACCTTTGAAACTCGAGGCGTACGAAAGCGTGTTTATTGTCTTTCGCAAATCGGCTGGCAAGTCTTCGGCCAAGGGCATAGATGAGAATTATCCGGAACTGATTCAGATTGCCGATATCAAGGGCCCTTGGACCGTTACCTTCGATGCTGCATCCAGAGGCCCCGAAGAACCTGTAATCTTCGAAACTCTCACAGATTGGACCGCCTCGGCGGATGACCGCATCAAATATTATTCGGGAACCGCATTTTACAAGAGCAGTTTCAGTCTTGAAGAAGTACCTTCCGGAGAAAAAGTAACCATCAATCTGGGCACCTTCACGGCCATGGCCAAAGTTACTGTTAATAATGTTTATATCGGGGGAGTATGGACCGCACCATACCAACTCGATATTACATCTGCGGTTAAGGAAGGTTCGAATGATCTGCAGATCGAGGTGGTGAACACATGGGTCAACCGTTTGATTGGCGACAGCAAACTGCCGTTGTCGAAACGCGGCACATGGTGCCCGGTAAATATATATACCCCGGAAAGCCCATTGCAGCCATCAGGCTTATTGGGTCCTGTAAAAATACTAAAAGGTAAAAATTAGAAAAAACCCCATCCACTAAATCCAAACGCATACAGGTTACTCCAACCCGTTAAATAAATATTTATCCGGACGAGCCCTGTATGCTATCGAAAAAAATCGAAAGATGTAATTCAATGACACCCGAAGTCCAAAAGTCCACCCATTAAATTTTACACCAATGCAAAGTAAACAACTGCTATTCCAGATCATTTTGATTCTCGGCTTTTCTTTGCTGCAAATGCGCTTTTTTGCAATCGAGTCAAGCTGCCAATCACCAGAATCCTCATCCCCTCCTATCGACTCAAGGGATTTATATTCCGACACCTGGGTAGCGACCGACGCAATCGGTCGTAATATGCCTTCTTTTGATGAAGTGGGATTGGTTAAGCAAGATCAGCGCCGGGTGGTAAGCATATTTTACATTACCTGGCACGAACAGAGTAATGCCGATCTGAAAAGCCCATACAATGCAGATGTAACCAAGATACTGGCCGCTGATCCCGGTGCCCGGTTTAATGCTGAAAATCCCCTGTGGACAGAAAAATCCTACCACTGGGGAGAACCTGAGATGGGATACTTCCTGAGCAAAGACGAATATGTGATCCGAAAGGATATGTCCATGCTTACGGATGCCGGTGTGGACGTTCTGGTGATGGACGTTACGAACGCGGTTAGATATTGGGATGAGTGGGACTTTACCTTCAGAATCATGCTCGAAATGATTGAGGAAGGGAACAAAGTGCCGAAATTCTGCTTCTGGGCTTTTAACGGCCCGGTCATTACTGTGGTCCAGGAACTTTTTGACCGGATTTACAAAGAAGAGAAATTCAAGGATCTGTGGTTTTACTGGGACGAAAAACCTCTCCTGCTCTATAATGGCACACCTGAATTTGATGCCAACCGAGGCGGAATAAGCCATCCAAATCATCATTACGATCCGGCAGCAAAAACAGACCCTCAGCATCCTCACTTTCAGAACCCTGATTATTCGGAAGAATTCTATAAGGATTATACCCGTGAGGTTAAAGATTTCTTTACCCTGAGAACCATGTGGTGGGGTTACTATGAGTGGGGCGGAAAGCGTTTTGTCGGTACAGAAGACAACTGGAGTTTCGGATACAGCATGGCGGACCCGAAAGTCAAAGCACTGAAACCAGTTGAACTGCTATCTACCCACAAGGGCATTCCCGAGCAGGCTGCGGTTACCCCTGCTCAACACCCGGTTACCATGACCAGTGAGAATATGGGGGTTGGAAAATCATGGTCTAAACAAAACGGGCAGCCCAGACTTAATGAATACGATCTTCCCGAACCGACTTTTGTGCCCTGGCTGGGGAAAACAGTCGAAAACCCTGAAGGCTATGGCATCTATTTCCAGGAACGCTGGAACGAAGTGCTTGAGGCTGATCCTCAGTTCCTTTATATCAACGATTGGAACGAGTGGACCGCTGGGAAATACCATCCCGATAGTGGGAAAACGTATTCATGGCTGGGACGCGAAAATTCGTTCTACTTTGTGGATCAGTACAACTCCGAGTTTAACAGGGGAATACATCCCATGAAAGATGGTTACACCGACAACTATTATATGCAGATGGCGCAGAACATCCGTCGCTACAAAGGGGTGCGGCCCATTCCCGAATTAAAAGGGATGCATCTGATAAAAATTGACGGCGATTTTGCCGATTGGAAAACGATTGAGACCGAGTACCGTGATACCCGCGGGGACGTTTTTCACCGCGATGCCAAAGCCTATGGTGGATTACATTACAAAAACAACTCCGGTCGCAATGATATCACAACCTGTAAAGTGGCAGTCAATAAGGACAAGGTTTTCTTCCTTGTGGAAACCGATAAATCTATCAGTCCCCATACCGACAAAAATTGGATGTACCTGTTGATTGACTCCGATCAGGATCCCTCTACCGGATGGTACGGGTATGATTTCCTGGTCAATAAAGAGGTGAACGACCACAAAACCTCGACCTTGTTGGCCTATAATCCCGGGAATCCCTCGGATCCCTGGCTTGAGAAAGCAAGAATAAAATACAACTATTCTGCTAACAAGCTTGAACTAGCCATTCCCCGAGACTTAATGGGCCTAAACGGGAATTCCTTTTCCTTCGATTTCAAATGGAGCGATAATCCAGCCAGCCTGGATAATCCAATATCCTTTTGTGTCAATGGGGATACTGCTCCAAACCGAAGGTTCAATTACCGTTGCATTTGGAAAGAATAAACAGTTTCATGAACCAACAAATATACTAAGAGCCTCTATTTCACTTTACCAGCTTTCTTTTTCTCCTTCGGGTTAATGGCAGAAGTACGGAAACTCGAAGGGGAAACGCCGATTTTATTCTTGAAGAGTCGACTGAAGTAATATATGGATTCAAATCCTAATTCGTAACTGATTTCCTTGATAATCTTATCGGTAGAGAGAAGCAACTCCTTGCTTCGGATTATTTTAAGGTCTAACTGGTATTTTGCAGGAGGGAGTCCTGTGTATAATTTAAACATTCTGCGGAAGTAGGAATACGTTATATTGTTCTCTTCGGCATATTGCTTAAAATCTATTTCATTTTCAACATTTTCTCTGATCAGGCAGCAGGCTTTTTGAATTATTTTCTCAATTCGGGACTCGGTAAAGTCCAGCTTTTTCTCCACAGAGATCAGGTAACCCAGCAGTTTCATAACCATCCCGGCCGAAACTTGCTGAAAACCAGGCTTCTCATCCATTGCATACATGAATATTTTATAGTAGGTATCTATGAATTCCTCTCGGTTACCAATATTCACCAATGACTTAATCACCGCAAGGTGAGGATTACTGAACATGTAATTTGCCATAAGACCATTAAAACCGACGTAATTTTCAGTCCATCCTGTGCTTATATCAGGTTTGTATCGATGCCACTTTCCAGGCTGCAGGATAAGAAGCGATCCTGCCATGACAGGGAGTCGACCATTTGAATCTTCATACACTCCGCAACCCTCGGAAATGTATAAAATCTGATATTCATGAAGAATCCGTCCCTGATCCCATGTAAAATAATAACCATTGGGGTGGATCGGACTGGGATAAGATCCCCCGGGAGGAAAAATTGTCTTACCAACAACGTTCAGGTATAGACCCCAACTCACGTCATCTTCGCCCGGCGTAAGATATTTAAAGAAGTCTTTCATAACTTTGCATTTCTATTGGGATAGCGATTAAGCACTACTTTATTTGTTTTACCTCGGAGCCCTTAAACCTCAAAGGCACAATCCATAAACTCAGCAATTGATTAAATCGCACTATTACAGTTAATTGACTGTGTAATTGCGCAACAAGATAATATTAATATTCAAAGATAAACCATTGGTGGAAATATTGTAAAAAAAAAGTACATGCTATAGGAAAGCCTTTGTATGCGGACTGGATGCGATTCCGAATAAATAGCCAAAAGTCTGAACACTTGAAAACAAGGGCTAAAAGGGTTAAATAATGTAAACTAAAGTGCAAAATGTGAATTGTGCAACTTGGGTTAATGTCATAGTTTTGGTTACAATAAAGTATTCCTCGGCTGCGGTAAATATTTATTCCGAACCCTGATAAAACTACGGAAACCATGACAAAACTATTTGCACTGACAGTACCGGGCATTTTCATTTTTGCAAATCTCTTGCTCTCACAAGCTTTGGAACCGATAAGCCCGATTGTTTCTGAAGAAAACGCAATCACACTGCGACATATTGCCTCATTGAGAGATCAGCTAACCCATACCCGAATGTTCGCATTTGAGAATCTTTCTATTAACGATCAGAATAAAACAGCCGGGATTATCAATGAATTGCTGAACCGCTCGGAACAGAATATCTACAACCTTCTTCCGAAAGGTCGCTATGAATGGAGTTGGACAGGTTTTGAGCAGCCTCGTGAAATGGTTGCCCATGCTGAAGAATTGCTCACCTCCCTTTCCAGGGGAATTGACCCGTTTGCAGGTAAGTATTCTGAACCCGGGGGCTATGTGGTCGACCATGCCCTCATAAAAAGAGGAGACGTTCATCACCTGATCTATATCAGAGGGACTGCCGTTACCAACTGGCCAGAATACCCACTTTTTAATTTCGGCCATGCGGTAAGTACCGACCTTACGAACTGGACAATAAAGGACCCTGTGCTGCAAAGCCCTGAAAAAGGCTGGGACCGATACCAGGTATGGGCTCCATACATTCTGCAATGGAAGGGTTTGTATTATATGTTTTATACCGGGGTAAACGACAGTGCCTGTCAGGCTATATGCCTTGCCACCTCTCCGGATTTGTATGCATGGAAACGAAACGAATCTAACCCGCAAATCACCTCAGGCCCTTGGGGCCTTTGGGATCCCAATAAATGGTCAGATTGTCGTGATCCGGTGATCCTGAAAGACGGAAAAACCTTCTTTTGCTATTATACTGCTGCACGGATGAACACAGAAACCGGACTTCGGGAAAACTGTATAGGCATTTCGTCTTCGAAAGACCTGATGACCTGGAAAGATGAGGGTTTCATCAGACTTACGAATAGTCTCTCCACTCCCCCGGAATCTCCTTTTGTGTTGAAAAGAAACGATACGTATTACATGTTTTACACGAGCTACAAATACGGGACCGTTTACTTAACCAGTAAAAATCCGGTTACAGGCTGGCAGGAGCTTCCTGTGGAAAAAATGGTTCTGATCAGCGGAATATCAGCCAGCGAAATTTACCAGGATGAAAATAAATGGTACATATCCTATATTTCACACCAGAAAAACGGCTTGCACTTTTTTGAAATTAAGGAGATGGTTTGGAACGAGGATGAAAGCATCAGTATTCTGGACTGAAGAACAAGAAGATTTTTGACGGTGTACAAACAGAATTAAGATTGCCTATAGCCTGTTCGTTTCGCAAACCGACGCTACAGTTTTAAACCCTGAACGAAACAGAATTGACTTCTGTCATTATTTGCATGCATAATTAAAACATAATAAATAATAACCAATATGATAAAAGTAGGACTTTTCGGAATAGGTTTGGATACCTATTGGGGGCAATTTGCCGGATTACTTGACAACCTGACGGGCTATCAAAAACAGATAAAAGACAAAATAGCCGGTTATGGCGTGGAGGTAATTGATGCCGGCATGGTCGACAATCCTGAAAAGGCACAGTCGGCAGCTGCATTTCTAAAAAGCCGGGATGTTGAAATAGTCTTTCTTTACGTTTCCACCTATGCTCTCTCCTCGACGGTTTTGCCGGTAGCCCAAAAAATAAAGGTTCCTGTTATTATCCTGAATCTGCAACCAGTAGCCCAACTTGACTATGCAAAATTCAACGCGCTGGGCGATCGGGGAAAAATGACGGGTTTGTGGCTCGAACATTGCCAGGCCTGTTCCTTGCCTGAAATAGCTAGTGTTTTTAACCGTGCGGGAATAAACTACGATTTTGTAACGGGATATCTGGGAGATGAGACCGCATGGACCGATATTAAGTCATGGACCCTGGCTGCAAAGGTTGCTTCGGATATGCGGGCCAGTCGCATGGGTGTGCTAGGTCACTATTATTGCGGGATGCTGGATGTATATACCGATATGACGCGGCAATCGGCCATTTTCGGAACCCATTTCGAGCTGCTGGAAATGTGCGAGCTGAAGCAGCTGCGCGATGAGTCCACCCCTAATGAGATAATCGAAAAGATTAAGGAATTCCACTCGTCCTTTGAGGTCGTTCCGGAGTGCGATTCCGCAGAAATCGAAAGGGCAGCTCTTACATCCATAGCACTGGATAAAATCGTCGCAAAACACAAGCTTACTTCAATGGCTTACTATTATGAAGGCTCTCCAGGCAACGATTACGAAAACATCGCCACTTCCGTCATTGCCGGAAATACCCTGCTTACAGGCAAGAGTATTCCCGTCGCCGGCGAGTGCGAAATAAAAAATGCCCAGGCCATGAAAATCATGGCTTCATTCGGAGCCGGAGGATCTTTCTCGGAATTCTACCTGATGGATTTTACAGACGATGTTGTGATGCTGGGGCATGACGGCCCTGCTCATCCTATCATAGCTGAAGGCTCTGTTAGGTTGGTCCCTCTGCCTGTATACCACGGTAAACCAGGCAAGGGGCTTTCCATCCAGATGAGTGTAAAACATGGACCCGTTACCCTTTTGTCGGTTGTTGAAGGCCGCAACGGCGTCTTTCTGCTCACAGCCGAAGGGGAATCCGTTCCCGGACCGGTTCTGGAAATCGGAAACACCAACAGTCGATATCGCTTTTCCACAGGCGCAAAGGAGTTTATGAACCAATGGTCGAAGCAGGGGCCCGCTCACCATTGCGCAATTGGTGTGGGCCATATAGCCGGCAACATTGAAAAACTAGGAAAGATACTGGGGATAGAAGTTGTGAGAATCTGTTGATTCCCAGCTGCTAATGCATGCTTGCTGGTTATTTACCAATTGCACTCTTGCAACACTCCCCACAGAATGAGATTACTTTTATTCCGATCCGGAATTTCATGATATATTAATATTTTAATTATGATTTCTAAGAACACCCATCCTTTATTTCTATTTTGTTGGATTATCTTCATCGCATTGCTTACTCCATCCCTTACAGCCCAAATTACAAGCTTCGACGGGGATAAAGCACCCATAAGCTATAACGCACAGTATGCACAAGAATTCAACCCTGCTGTAGGTTGGGATCATATAAAATTCTATGGCCAATGGAGTTCTTTAACTCCTTACACATTTTATCCCAGCGACATCTCATCGGGCTATCTGCAATTTGTGTGGATAGGTAAACGTGTTTTATGCTCAAAAAAAGCATATAGCCAACCCTATACCATTGAGACGGACATCGATTATTCGGCTGGGGCCAATCGCGGGGGAGTAGTTATAAGAATCAAAAACCTTACCGAAAGTGTGCAGGAACCCGTTTCCGACCCGGGCTTCAACCGCGACGGGATTGCCTTTTACCCTAGCAGCGATGGATCTTCCATGATTGTGCAATTCTCAGGAGCTGACCTTGGGTACGCCAGTGGAATGGCAATCAAACCCATTTTGGTTCCCAAACCCGCAGGTGTGGCAAGTCTTAAAAACAGGGGGAAATTGAGAATTGAAGACTACGGCTCATCCATCTATGTCTATTACAACGATGAACCCTTTATCAGAATTGAACTTAACGATAAAATCGGTACTATCTATACTTCAGGAACAGTTTACAGGGCCGACCTGCAAGTTGCAGGGATTTTTACCGGGATGGAGGTGGAAGATTCGGGTAAAGTTGCCGTTGCTCAAAGGGATGCTACCATGAGGCTCTACAGCGGAACAATTAATTACAACGATCTCACCCTGCCCACCGATACAACCACCCTAAATAAACCATACCGGGATCTGTTTTCTGATACCTGGGTTGCAACCGATGCGATTGGCCGGAAAATGCCTTCCTTCGATGACGTAGGTCCCGTGAAGGAGGACAAAAGGCGTGTTGTCAGCATTTTTTACATTACCTGGCATACCGAGGACCATTTCTCCAATTTCAAGAGTCCATACGCTGCTGATGTATCAAAGATTCTGAAAACTGACCCTTCTGCACGGCTTGATGGAAACCACCCGCTCTGGACTGAAGGCTCTTATCACTGGGGAGAGCCCGAGTTAGGATATTTTCTGAGCCAGGACGAATACGTTATCCGGAAGGATATGGCCATGCTTGCCACAGCAGGGGTTGATGTACTGGTAATGGATGTTACCAACGCGGTTAGGTACTGGGATGAATGGGTAGTACTTTTCACTACCATGCAGAAAATGAAGAACGAAGGCAAGAAAGTACCGCAATTTTGCTTCTGGGCATTTAATGGCCCTGTTATTACAGTGGTTCAGGATCTTTTCGATAATATTTACAAAGTCTCCAATTTTAAAGATCTTTGGTTTTACTGGGACGGCAAACCCCTTTTGCTTTATAATGGCAAGCCGGATAAGGACGCTACCGGCCAGGTTTACCAGAACCCAAATCCGCATTATATCCCTGCAGCTGTAACGGATGTGAACCATCCGTATTATGGAGACCCTTATTATACACAAGAGTATTATACCGATTATACCCAGGAAGTGAAAGACTTCTTTACATTGAGAACCATGTGGTGGGGTTATTATGAATGGGCTGGTGCAAGATTTGTCGGAACCGAGGATAACTGGAGTTTTGGCTACGATCTTTCCGACGACAGAGTAAAAGCTATGAATCCTGATGATTTGGTTTCCACCCATAACAACAGTAAAGAACAGGCAGCGGTTACCCCAGCCCAGCACCCTTCAAGCCTTGTAGGAAAATCATGGCGGAGAGAAACCGGCCAACCGGTACTTAATGAATTTGATAAGGCCAGTACTGCCTTTGTTCCCTGGCTGGAGAAAACGGTCAGTAATCCTGAAGGGTATGGGATTTATTTTCAGGACCGGTGGGATGAGGCCTTGAAAACCGACCCTGAGTTCCTGTATATTAACGACTGGAACGAATGGACTGCCGGAAAGTACGCCCCGACAAATGGCGGAGTGACGCCTTTTATGCGCCGCAACAGCACGTATTTCTTTGTCGATCAGTACAATGATGAATTTAACCGCTGTGTGCAACCTATGAAGGGAGGGTATACTGATAACTACTATATGCAAATGGCTCAAAACATTCGGAAGTACAAAGGCGTCAGACCAGGCTCCGAACCGCAAAGGTATGATTCCATAAGAATTGACGGGCAATTCTCCGATTGGGATAAAATTGTCAATGAGTACCGCGATGCGGAGGGTGACACTTACCAGCGCAATCACAATGGATACGGTGGACTGCATTACACCAACGAAACAGGCCGAAACGATATCGTTACAAGCAAGGTAACTTTTGATAATCAAAACATCAGTTTCTATGTCAAAACAGCTCAAGCCCTTACCCCATCAAGCGATTCAAATTGGATGTTATTGTTCCTCGATACCGACCGGAACAAAGGAACCGGCTGGGAAGGCTACGACTTTGTGATTAATCATAGTGTTCTATCCAACACTCAAACAACTGTTAAACAATGGGATGGAGTTGGCTGGGTCAATGAATTTGCAATTCCCATTTCCCTAAACGGCGACGCATTTGAACTAAGCGTTCCAAGAACTGCTCTGCTAATGGAAGAAGGGATTCCGGAGTTTTATTTCCATTGGTCCGATAATGCTCAACAATTGAACGACATTTCATGCTTCTTCAATGATGGAGAATCCGCTCCCGACAGGAGATTTGATTATAATTTCAGCTCTTCGCCAATCGAAACCCTTCCTCAATCCCCATTCAAAGAACACTCCTTTCCATGTGTTATCGAATTTGAGGATTTTGACAACGGGGGAGTAGGAATTGCCTATGCGGATGCAAATATCGGCAACGCCGGTGCCGCATACCGGCCCGGTGAATCGGTCGATATTGGGGAGAAATCAGGCGACGGGTTCTATGTGGGCTGGACAAATTCAGGGGAATGGCTCGAATATACGGTTAACGTCAATGCAATAGGGCTTTTTACTTTGGGAATTCATTATGCTTCGGATACGGATGGCAATGAGGTATCCATCTATATGAATAATGTCGACAAAACCGGAACATTGACTTTTCCGTCATCAGGCGGAATTGACACATGGGCGGTTAAAGAAACCGATTTGCAGCTCAGGGCCGGTGAATATGTGCTTATGTTCAGGATTAATAAGGCGAGTAAAAACTTCAATCTCGATAAAATCACCATTTCGGAAAAATCGGTGGTTTACCCGGGTGAGGGAACAGGACTTACCCGAACTTTTTGGAAAGGCACGGCTGGAGGTCGCACCTGGTTTGCCGATTCAATCTGCACTGATACAGATTCATCAATTGATGAAGCATGGGCCGATATATCCCCCGGTTGCGAAATCGACAAGGACTTTTGGAATGTTCGATGGGAAGGAATGATTGAGCCTTTATTCTCAGAAACATACACCTTCCACCTTACCGTAAACGACATTGGCAGACTATGGGTAAACAACCAGCTGGTTATTGATGCATGGTCCTCTGCCTTCACGAACAAAACAACCTCCGGAACCATTGACCTGACAGCTGGGCAGAAGGTCCCTATCAAGCTGGACTTTGCAGAAAAACTAGCCGATGCCAAAGTAAAGCTTGAGTGGAGCAGCACCTCAAATCCAATAGAAATAGTCCCCTCCTACCAGTTGTTCCCTTTAAACCAGAGCACACTAATAGTCGATACGGAATCAACTTTTAGCGTGTACCCAAATCCTGCCAATGACCAGATTAGCATCAACAGCAGGAAATTGCCGGTCGATGGCATTTCAATCTCTGATTTGCAGGGAAGAATCGTGTACTCAAACAATGAATCATTTGCCGGGACAAAAACATACAATCTTTCGCTTGAAAAAGGCATTTATCTGATCCTACTGAAAGGGGACGTAACCTTCAAGCCACAAAAGATAATTATCGAATAACGAATCCCGCTTGAAATTGAAGCCACATATGTGAAGCAAACCTAACTAAATTATAACCATGAAAAAGAATCTGACTTCTTCTCTATTACATGCCTTTTTGCTGCTGATTTCTTTTACCCTTTTTAATCGATGCAGTGTGCAGGAAAGCAACGCACCTGCAATTGATCTTAAGCAGGGATTCCTATCCCCTCCCGACTCCGCGCGCCCGGGCGTTTACTGGTATTTCATGGACGGGAATTTCACAAAAGAAGGAGTCACAAAAGACTTGGAATCCATGGCTGAAGTTGGAATCGGGCAGGTCGTGTTCTTAGAAGTGAACGTTGGTATTCCCAGAGGAAAAGTGGATTTCTTAAGTGAAGAATGGCTCGGGCTGTTCGAACATGTTGTTCACGAGGCCGAACGTCTCGGAATAACAATCACACTGGGCGTGGGTCCGGGATGGACCGGGAGCGGCGGCCCCTGGGTAGAAGGCAGTGAGTCGATGAAGCACATGGTCTCATCCCGTATGGATATATCAGGGGATGGGACGGAAAAAACAATTTCCCTCCCTGTGCCGGAACCCAAAAACCCCTATTTTGGGCTGGAACAGTTCCCCGAAGAACTTAAAAAAAGATGGAGCGAATATTACGAGGATATAGCTGTTCTGGCATTCCCTACTCCTTCTGGCAATTCAATTATTGAAGACATCGACGAGAAGGCATTGTATTATCGTGAGCCCTATACATCAAAACCGGGTGTAAAACAGTTTCTCATCTCCAGAGCCGAATACCCACAGTTATCTGCAAATTCAGTGATTCCAAAAGAAAATGTTCTGGATATTACCGAGTATTTCCAGAAAGACGGTTCATTGAAATGGATTGTGCCCGAGGGAAATTGGACCATAATGCGATTGGGCAGCAGAAACAATGGCGCAATCACAAGACCCGCTCCGCTTCCCGGCGTGGGCTTTGAAGCCGACAAGTTTGACACTTCCGCCATTAATGCTCATTTACAAAACTTTACGGGAAAAATATTTGCCAGGACAGGAGTTCCCGACAAGGCAAAACAAGGCGGGTTAAAAATGCTCCATATGGACAGTTGGGAGATGGGCTCCCAAAACTGGACCGCTCTTTTCAGGGAAGAGTTTACCTCCAGACGCGGCTACGACCCAATGCCATTCTATCCTGTGTATGCCGGTCTGGTTGTGGAAAGCCTTGAGATAAGCGAGCGCTTTTTATGGGATCTGCGACAAACATCCACCGAGCTTATTGTTGAAAACCATGCCCTCCATCTGAAAAACTACGCGCGAAAATACAACATGGGCTTCTCAATTGAACCTTACGACATGAATCCCTCCGCCGACATGGAACTGGGCTCGGTGGCCGATGTCCCCATGTGCGAGTTCTGGAGCAAGGATTATGGGTTTATTTCCGGATGGAGCTGCATTCAGGCCGCATCTATCGCACACGTTAACGGGAATCCCGTGGTGGCCGCTGAAGCCTTCACCGCTCATCTCGACGCATGGAAAATGTATCCGGGAGTAATGAAAAATCAGGGCGACTGGGCATTTGCTGCAGGCGTAAACCGTCTGGTGTATCACACCTACCAGCACCAGTGCCTGGATGACAAACTGAAACCGGGAATGACCATGGGGCCCTACGGTGTGCATCATGACCGCGGGCAGACCTGGTGGCCCATGGCCGAAGGATACCATAAATATGTAACCCGCTGCCAGTTTATGCTTCAGCAGGGGAAACCGGTTGCCGATATCCTGTATCTCACGCCTGAAGGCTCCCCTCAGGTTTTTCGCGCTCCCAAATCCGCATTAACAAACGATAACACCGCACAGCAGACATTGCAACTGGGTGACAACGAATCCATAACTTCTGCTCTTGCCGATGACGAGATCATGCCCGACCGCAAAGGCTACAATTTCGCAGGCTGTCCCCCATCAAGGCTCTATTCTGCCATAGTGAAAAACAACAAAATCGTCTTTCCTGAAGGAGCTGAATTCAAACTGTTGGTCCTCCCCAAAATGGAAACCATGACCCCGGCAATGCTGGAGAAAATTGAAAGCCTCATTAAAGCTGGAGCTGTTGTAATCGGAAATCCCCCTAAAAAATCACCCGGACTTTCCAATTATCCCGAATGCGATAAGCAGGTTGAAGAAATGGCTGAAAGTATTTGGGGTAACCTTGACACACCTGCTGAGTTGACCGAAATCAATTACGGAAAAGGAAAAATATTTTTGGGTGGGGAATTTACCGTCCAGGGGGACTATGAACTCTATCCCACATACGAAGCAACCGCTGCGGTTTTAAAACAAATGGGAATCACCGAAGACTTCATTTCCACGGGAGACCTTCGCTACAACCATCACACCCTCGGTAATTTGGAATTCTACTTTGTTTCGAACAAAACCAACAAAACGGTGCAAACAGATTGCCGCTTCAGAATAACCAAAGGCAAACCTGAATTATGGGATCCCCTCACTGGCTTAACCCGGGAACTGAATTCGTTTAGCCAACTCGATAACGAAATGGTTATCCCCATGACTTTCGAATCCTACCAAAGCTTCTTTGTAGTGTTCGACAAGACTGCAAAAGCTTCTGAAACCAAATCGAACGACAAAGCTAATTTCCCGGCACTCACTACTCTTACTGAAATAAGCGGAAATTGGACAGTCCGTTTCGACACCGTGATGGGAGGTCCGGCAACTGTAAATATTGAGCAACTAAGCGACTGGTCGAAAAGCTCCGACAAGGGAATAAAATACTATTCCGGTATCGCCAAATACCAAACCAACTTCAGCCTGCCTGATAATTTTGCAGCCGAAAAGTATGAATCGATCCACATAGATCTCGGAATTGTACATAACCTCGCCCGCGTAAAGCTAAACGGCGAAGATCTCGGGGTTTTATGGACTTCTCCCTGGCGTATTGATATTTCCAAATCGGTAAAGGAAACCAATAACACCCTCGAAATCGAAGTCGCAAATCTGTGGCCCAACCGACTTATTGGTGATGCTTTCATGCCATGGGACGGACCGAAAAACTTTCAATGGCCCGAATGGCTGCTCAAAGGTGAGCCTCGCACAAGCGGGCGCTATACCTTTTCAACCTTCGATTTCTATACCAAGGATTCCCCATTGTTGGAATCCGGCTTACTGGGCCCCGTTAAAATCATGATAGCAAATTAAAACGCAAATGGTTTAAAACTCGTCCGATATGGGTAAACATAAAATCAGTTTGAATGCAATAATTCTTTTTCTGTTAAGTCTGATAATTCCGGTTTTCACGTCTGGCCAGACTATTGCTGCAGAGCAATTCCCTGTCGACGGCTCTATTCACTCACTGGGAAATGGTAAAATGTGCGTTTATGAAAAGGGTATTGATGTTGTAACGGCCTACACCGGTCCATACTCCTCCCCTTCTTTTCTCAGGTTGGAATGGCTAAAGGATGCCGGGGAATCCTCCGCCTCAGTCAGAAAAAGCGGTACCGCAATCTGGACACATACGCTGTTTAATGGATATACCGAGACCAGCGACATCCTCGATTTTATTGATGCCGAAATGCCCTGTTTCGTCAGGCATATTCAAACTGAAAGCCGTATTGCATTCAGGGTGAAGCTGGAACCTTACGTACAGCTTATCGATAATTCCAGCAAATTGGACTCAATGGGAAATGTTACCGGGAGACTTTTTGTGATACCTCCGGGCACAACAATGTATCAGACATATGTGTATCCAAGAATCCTTTACAGTCAGGTCATTATCTCCGGAAATGCAAAAATACAGACAATAGAGGGCTCTGGCGACTTCGATATTATCTGCGAACCAGGGAACAGTTACCTGTATCTTATAGGAGGGCCAGAATACCCCGAAGTGATGAGCAATACTATGCAAATTCTTGAATCCCCGCCTGAATTATTATTAGCCCGGACAACCCAATATTGGGATGATTTCACCAAAGGCAGAAAAGACTTCACAACAATGCTTCCCCCAACCACACCTGAACGCGAAAAACTCCTCCAAACCATCGACGATGTTGCTGTGCTTTTGAAAACACAGCAGAGCAGCGAGGGCGCAGTTCTTGCCGGTTATCCCTATCCTTTGGGTTATGTGCGCGACCAATACGGTGTTTCAAGAGGATTGTTGACGCTCGGTTTGCACCAGGAAGCAAAATCAATTCTTGACTTCTACTGGCAGATTTGGAAAAAGTACGGTTATATAAAAAACGCACAGGCGATTGGCCTTGAAGGTATTTTTCATATTCACGAGAATGATGAGGTGGAAAGCACGGGATATTTGATACTCCAGTCTTTCGAACTGCTAAAGGCCACAAATGACAAGGCATTTATCATTGAGATTTCCCCCATGCTCGAATGGGCGTATTTCAGTCAGAAAAAGAATCTTGTTAAGGATATGCTTCCTTTTAATGGCGACGAAACCTACATTGCAGGGGGCATCTTGCCGCGCTCGGTTCTCAATGACGGCTCTGCTGAATCGACCATGCTTTTCATTGAAAGCGGTCAAAAATATCTGGATTGGGTAACCGCCCAAAAACTCTGGCCAAAAAAAATGATCGGTGAAAATCAGGCCCTTGTATCCCAGGTGAAAAACCATTTCATGGATAATTTCTGGTCCAGTGACGTGCTATGGACAAACAACCCCCAGAGGGCCTTGTATGCCGCATTGCCCCGATTCAGACATGGTGTATGCGAAAGTGCAGGCATTAACTGCCTGATGAACAAATACAATGGAATAGTATGGACAGAGCGCAATGTAAACAATCGGTATGTCTGCGCCTCTTGTATTACCGAAGAGCCTCTCCCCGCGGCTGAGTACGTAACGTATAATATTCTTTCTGTTGCTCTTTCACCCTTTTACATGGGATTTACCATTGTTCCCTATGAAAAGCTTACAAATGCTGTACATGCAATACACCGTGATTTCATGCCTACCGCTGAAATGATTTCAAGAATGGAACTGTGCGATCAGAAAAGTGTAATCCGAACCGTGGGTTATGATTATGGATTCCTGCTGACAGCGCTCAACAAACTCGATATGAAGGAGTCTCAATCAGTATATGAAAAAACCTTGTCGGTTGTCGACCAGTCAGGCTCATGGTCTGAATACTATCTGGATAACAAGCCCAGCGGCACACGCTGCCGACCATGGGAAAGCGCTATTAACCTTGAAGCTCTGATTGAATTCGCCATGAAACCAGATCGTTCGAAAACAACAGAAAAAAAAACTACCAAATGAAACCACTTTCCCTTGCTTTAAGTAAGCCTGATACCTATATCCTTAAATAAAATCGCTATGAAAAAACAACTCATAAGAATTTGTCTGTCGGTGTTGCCCATATGGTTTGGCTTTGCGAGCCTGTCATTTGGAGCTACCATAATCCTTACAAGCGATCAGCAACTTACAGACCTTCAGGATCCCGACAAGAAAATAGACCTTTCCACCGGCTATGAGAAACGCTTTGCCAGCCTTCGCGAAATCTGTGAGTCCGCTCAAGCTCAGGGCGACAAATCCCTTGTGATCGCTTTTGATGAATTCTTCAGACAATACAGAGAGCAGGCTGGTACTGTCCGCCGGCTCACCCCGGATATGGACGAGTATATCTCCAAAATAAAAAGCATAAGCAATTTTGCAGCGAATTATGGGTTGGGAATTGGTCTTAGCCTTCTCAGCCCTCTGGATATCGGCCCCGGCTTTGTCAATAAAACAGGCCAAGGAGGCAAATGGATGCATTATACAACAGGGATACGCGACGCCAAATCAGGAAAATTCAATGTCCAGATGTGGCGTCAACTGTATTGGACAAACAACAAGGGTAAAATCCCCCTTAAACTAAAAGCCGTGCATGCCTATGCATTTAAGGAAAAAATTATTGCCAACGGCCGATACAACGTGGTTTACCCAACTGATATCCATAAAATCGATTCAGAAATCAAAATCGATTTTTACGACACCACAACCATCATTCCCGCATGGGAACCTTCAAGCCTTGCCAGCGATGTAACCTTACCGATTCAGAGGGTGAGCATTTTCTCCGATGGGGATGAATACCTGAAGGGCTTTGACCGCGTATTTGTAATGCTCGAATATGAAACTCCGGAAATGGACTATTTCAGCCCCGAAGTTCCCGGATTCCTTAACAACATGCTCGACAAATATCATAAAGAAGGAATAAACCTCACCTCCCTCTATTCGGATGAAATGCATATGCAGCAAGACTGGTATTATTTCAACCACCACGATAACGGGCAGTTTAGCCTGCGATTTATGACCGATAACCTGGCAAAACAATTTGCTGACAACTACGGATCGGAATTTGCCGAAATGGGAAAATATTTGCTCTATTTCGCTTATGGTCCCAATTCAGCACTAAACTCCCCCTTCGCCATAACCAACACCCAGTATGTAATGGGCGAAAGCGCCGAGGAAATCAGCCGGACATTCCTGTTTCGCGACCGATATTACAAGTTGCTGAACAACAAGGTTGTAGACATATTTATCGCTGCCAAGAAATATGCCGAAAATCTCTACCAAAGGGAACTCCCAAACGGTGCCCATGCGTCGTGGGCTCAGAGTCCGACCATCGACCTTTGGGATGTGGGAGAGCTCAAGATGGAGGCCTACCAATACGAATACACGCCCGGATTTATCTACTCCAATACAGTGCAGCAGGCATCCGCAGCATGTTATGATTATTTTAAATGGGGAGATTACCTGCAACCCACCGGAAACGATTTTGCCGAATGCGGATGGGCCGACAGGAACTATTATGGAGCTGCAATGGCAACATCCATAGGCATACTGAATAAATACCCGAATGCTTATGCCGCGTTCTGGGGCATGCCTAAGGAAGTGGCAAAAAGAAAACATGCCATAAACAGTGCTTTTGGCGCAAGTGCAACCCAAACCATCAGAGAAATTACCGAGAATGTGCACCGTGATGCTGAAGTGCTCATTTTATACCCCTTAAGCCTGGTGGCCGCTGAACAAAGGTTTGGCAGCTGGATGACCCAATATGCTTATGCAAATTATATCACAAC
>CAMAZH010000066.1 GCA_945863035.1 Chitinophaga pinensis
GCTGGTGGTAATGCCGAAATGGCTCATCTTCCAAAAGAAGTAAGAGAAAGAACTGATGCTCTTGATATGCTTGGAAACACCACAGCTGCAACAGGAAAAGGTTTCGCTATCGGATCCGCAGCATTGACTGCACTTGCTCTTTTAGCTGCTTATATCGAGGAAGTAAGATTGTGGATCGGTAAATTGGCCAATAGCGCCGACGGAGTAAAAGAAGTCGGCAACATTGTTTTCTACAATGCGAAAGCGGCAATTATCCCGGTGGCTCAGGAAGGTCAAAGAGTGGTTGAGCTTACAGGTGCCACTATCAAGGATTTTACAGAAGCGTATGATCTTACTATTTTCAACCCAATGCTTTTGGGCGGAATTTTTCTGGGTGCTATGATGGCATTTCTGTTTTCCGCAATGACCATGAAGGCTGTTGGCCGCGCTGCCGGTTCAATGGTTGACGAGGTTAGAAGACAGTTCAGGGAGATTCCCGGAATTCTCGAAGGAACAGGTAAACCCGAATATGCAAAATGCGTAGCAATATCAACCAAAGGAGCACAGAAAGAAATGATTATTCCTTCTTTACTTGCAATTGCGGTTCCAATTGCGATCGGTCTGGTTTTAGGTGTTGCTGGAGTTGTCGGTTTGCTGGCAGGCGGACTTACAACCGGATTCACTCTTGCCTCCATGTTGAACAACTCGGGTGGAGCATGGGACAACGCCAAAAAATACATTGAAAAAGGAAACCATGGCGGAAAAGGCAGCGATGCTCACAAAGCGGCTGTTGTTGGCGACACAGTTGGTGACCCTTTCAAAGACACTTCAGGTCCTTCACTGAACATCCTTATTAAACTTATGACAATGGTTGCGGTTGTTATGGCCGGACTAACTGTAACTCTCAGCCTTTTCTAAGGGCACAGGAATATCATTATAAGAATGTAAGCGGGTGATGAAAATCACCCGCTTTTTTTTAAAACCATTTTCTGGATCGCATGTAAAGAAGCATAATAAGGCTGACAATTAGAATAAGAATCCAAAATAGGGGATACCCCCATTTCCAGACAAGTTCCGGCATCCGGGCAAAATTCATTCCATAAACTCCTGCAAGAAAAGTAAGGGGAATAAAAATCGTTGATACTACCGTTAGGGTTTTCATAACCTGGTTCATGCTTTGGCTTACCTGGGCAAGCCTCAACTCCATAAGATCCGTTAATATGTCGCGGAACGACTCCAGCGAGAAAATGCAACTGTTCAAATGGTCAAGAATATCCTGAAAATACGTCGAGGATAAAGAACTGCCCGTTTCGGCCGCATTGTTCTTAACACGGATAATCTCCTCTCTGAGGGGTTCTACGATCCTTCGGAGAGAACTGATTTTTCGCTTGATTTCGAGGATTTCATGCGTGATATCCGAAGTCTCCCCCTCAACCGTGCTGTCTTCCAACTCATCAATGGTTCCCCGAATAGCACTTACTGCCCCAATGTATTGGTCAACCATAAGATCAATAATCCGATAGAACAGATAATCAGAACCTTTGGTCCTCACGAAGCCTACACTTTCTTCAATACGTGTCATAATGTCTTCCAGAACATGGTTTGTTGTGCTCTCCGTAAAGCACAACAGAGTGTTTCCTTTCAGAATCAATGAAGTGTGATGCAGGCTGTAACCGGTATCGACCGATTTGTAATCGATAAATTTTAACGTAAGGAAATAGTAATCCTCAAATATCTCAAACTTGGGCAGGTGTGAGGTATTAAAAAAGTCCTCAATAATGAGGTGGTGAATCCCATAATAATCAGAGATCTCCTTAATGAATCGGTATTCGTCCAACCCGGCAATTATCCACTTAACCTTCGTCTCAGGTACGACTTCCTTTGCCAGCTGCATGCTCGCCTCTTTGTGAAACTCCGATTCGTCTTTGTTGTAAATGACTATTTCAGCCAAAGGATTTTATTTTGGTTAATGTTATCTTATATTATTTCCGACGCCCAAATTATTATGGTGAGGTAAGGCCCCCTGATACCTATTCGATGATGACTGTGCTGCTTTTCGGGTATTTCGCCGAGTAGCTGAGAATAAGAACCTTTGACTGTCCTGCCGGAACCTCAATATCCCATGTAACCAATCCTGTGTTTGGATTCAATTTTCCGCCACTAAGTTCGAGTGCTTCCACCACGATTTCCTTGTTTTGAGAAATAGGAATCTGATCGGTAAGCTGAATTTTTATGCTCTCTTTTTTGTTGTTCCTCACAGAGATTTCCCACGAGCGGACAACAACTTTGTTGGAGCCGATAAATTTCTCGCTGGTAAACTCCTTGCGTTTCTCCCTCTTCACAACAATGCCTAAATCCCTTCCGAGAGAAAGGTTCAGCGTGTCGGAAATGAGTTTCAGATCCAGCATCGACTTCCCTACAAAAGTGTTTTCGAAGTAAAGGTTTGCTTCTCCCTCTAAAAGATCGTATTTCTGCCATTCCCGTATCTGTGCTACCAGAAAGGCTGTGGGATCAAGTTTTGGGACAGCTTGGTATTCAAAGCCCGCGGGCAATTCAAGATACAGCATGTCGATACTCTTTGACTTTCCGCCGGTCTCTATGGAGTAGGGCACGTCTACCTTAAATTCAATGCTGGTGGTGTTGTTGGAGGTGGTGAAGCCCACAGGTACCGGAGAATCGTAATCAGCCGAAAAATCTTCAGCCATCGACATGACTTCTTTTGCCATGACAGAGGGAGCTGCTTTTCTATCGCGACTTTGGTAACCATAATTAGGGTTCACGAAATCGAGATACCAGGGATTCAACCAAGGCACGTTCCCGCTCAGGTTTGGTGTGGCGTTGGAGAAGGTCAATTTAACGTCCTTCCATTCCACTCCGGTATTCTGATATACATTTGCTTTGTAAATAAGGGTAACGGGTTCGTCCAATTTGTTAATGCGTATGTCGTAGGAGGGATACCATCCGGCACCCTGCACCAGGTAATTGATTTCAATAATACCTGCTGCCGGGCCATCTGCCTTCAGGGTTACGATTACCTGTCCCGAGGGCATGTTCTCCGAAGTCTGCAAAGCGCTTAGCTGGTTGTTAAGCTTGGCCAGTTCCTTATCAAGTTCCTTAATTTTCCTTTCGCGGGAAAGGATTTCAGTACGGATTCGCGTCAAACTCGATTTGTAGAAATCATAAAGGATTTTAAAATTCGCCGCGTTCAGGCTTTCGTTTTTTCCACCCGCATCTTTATTGGTGAGCAGAAATGATTCCTCCTCTTTCAGAATACCCGTCTGAAGCCTTTCATCCTCTATTTTTGTTGTAAGTTCATCAATCTGACTTCTAAGAAGTTCAATTTGCTCTTTCTCCTTTAATTCGGCGATATAATTCTTTTCCAGACTGGCGGAAAGCACTGTGAATTTTCCTCTTCCCTTTACCTGAATGCTCTGCTCGTCGATGTATGGCGACAGTCCCTGGATGGCAACCGTGCTAATCCCGGCCACCAATGAAACCTCTGAGATACCTGTCACCTGCGCCCCGCTGCCAAAAACCGTTACATGCGTGGTGGTTGAGTTGAGCTTTTTTATATTGTCTGCTGCGCCAAGGTCGAAAACTGAGAGCATAAGGGCCGAAGCCAAAGCCAAACCAAAAACTGTTTTTTTCATGATGGGGTGTTTTTTCATGTGAGGTGTACCAATAGCTAAAGAACAAAAGTATAAAAACTAATTTCCACAACCTAACCGCTTGCGGTCTGAGTGGGTTTTGAAAACAAAAAAAGTGAAAAGCAACTGAGAAATTATGTTTGATTTTCTCCAAAAGCAGGAAGTTTTGCTACAAAGGATATGATTTCCTGAAGGATGCCATAGTTTGCCTCCCCCGTAACACTTTTAATCCAAATACCAGGATTATTCCTGCCGGGATATTCTCTTTTCAACCGGATAGGATTTGAGCTCCATTTCTTTCCCGTCGAACACGGCGTAGGTAAAATTATAGAACCAGTCACCCAGGCATATCATTCTGCTGTTTTCCCCAATTGTTATGTCAAGGGGGAGGTGCCGGTGTCCATAAACAAAGAAATGGAAATGCTCTTTTTTAAGGACTTCCCTGGAATACAGAATCTGAAATTCCTTGTCCTCTCCCAGGAAGGGAAGGAAAGCATCTTTTGAGAGTCGGCTGTGCATCGACCAGGCATGCGCAAAGGATGCGGAGGCGTTGGGATGAATGCGGGCATACAACCACTGGAGGATGCGACTTGTGAAAATCGACTTGATGATGTTGTATCCCTTTTCATAGGAGCCTAATCCGTCGCCGTGTGCAATGAAAAAACTCTTTCCGTTAATTTCAATCCTGAGGGGTTTGGAGAAAACCTTCATCCCGGTTTCTGTTGGGAGATAATCGAACACCCAGACATCATGGTTTCCTGTAAAAAAGTATACAGGGATACCTGAATCGGTTATTTCCGAGATCTTTCCAAGCAAACGGGTGAAGCCGCGGGGAACCACTTTTCTGTATTCGAACCAGTAATCGAAAATATCTCCCAGCAGATAAATCGAATGCGCGTCCTTACGGACCTCGTTGAGCCAGCGCACAAGAAGTTTTTCCCTTTCGAGGCTTTTTTCAAGGGGAGGAAGCCCAAGATGCGCATCGGAAAGGAAATAGATTTTTTTGGTGTCGGGGATTTTTATCAAATTCATTAGAGTTTGTTGTCAAGCCATCTTTCCAACTCCGGCCCATAAAGGTCGCGGGCAAGAATGTCCCCGTTTCGGTCCAGAAGAAAGTCGGATGGTATTGACTGAAGATTGTAAGAAACGGAAGCCTCGGAATCGGGAAAATCGGGCCCGAAAACATTCGTGAAGCTGAGGTTCTCGTATTTCACAACCCTCCGCCAGTGTTCCGGGTTTTTATCCACGCAAACCGAATAAATTTCAAAGCCTTTGTTCTTATACTTTTCATAGGTTTTTTCGAATGCCGGATTGTGCATTTTTGCTGCATCCGAATACAATGACCAGAAATACACAAGCACCACTTTGCCTTTTAACGATGAGAGGCTCCTCATTGCGCCAGTTGTGTCGGGATAACTTATGTCGGGAAAACCGTATTGGGCTTCATTGATTTTTTTCTGGATTCCAATGAGGTTATTATACCGTTTCTCTGCCAGTCTGGCATCATTCACAAATGTGCGTACAAATTCAGAGTCAGGGTATTTTACGGAAAGTGTGTCGGCAACAATCTTCATGTACTGAATATCGCGGTTCTCACTCAGGACAAGCTCATCCGGATTGATTTTCTGGTAAAGTGCGTAAATGCTTGCTATCGACGAGAGGTGCTCAATAATGAATGATATGGAGAAATCCCTTTGATCCTTAATGATTTCGTTTCTTCGAATCAAAAACTCCGTAGCCTCCTCCTCTGTGAATTCCACATTTCCCCGGTAGGGATCCTCAAGTACCTTAATCTGGCTCCGTGTATACGATAGCTTTTCAACCAACTGCCTGATATATTCGGAGTCGGGCGAACCCATAACACTGTAGTCCGTATCAAATGCCTGGCAGTCACCGTCAATTTTAACTTGCTCCCCCGGCGAAATCAGGAGGTTAATAATCTTCCCTTCCTGATTTTTCAGAACGTACAGGCCCGGCTGGTCAAGATATACCTTAAAGCGAAAATCGCCATTTTTTTTGATCCCGACCGAGTCGATCAGCTCGGTTTTATTAACATTGAGATACTCCAGTTTTACAGCACCCTTTTGCGGATTTCGGAGTGTGCCTTCCACTAGGGTGTTGGGCCGGTCTTTACATGAAACGGCAAGAAGAGAGGTCGATACGCAAAGAGCCACAAGGGTTTTATTCACAAGGCTAAGTTTCATTTCAGTGATAGAATTATATTCCGTTACTTCAAAAGCTCCTGCAATTTTTCGCCCAATGCAGGACCTCGAAGGTTGCTGGCAATAACTTTCCCGTCTTTGTCGAGCAGATAATTCATTGGGATTCCCTGGATGTTGAATTGCTTGACCACCGACGATTCCCAGTATTTCAATTCGCTAACCTGGGTCCAGGAGAGTTTGTCCTGCTTAATTCCACTTAACCAGTCTTCCCGGGTTCTGTCGAGGGAAACCTGATAAATCTCAAAGCCTTTATTGTGGTATTTGGCATAATTTTCCACGAGAGTTGGGTTTTCGTGTCTGCAGGGCTGGCACCAGGCGGCCCAGAAGTCGAGCAAAACAATGTTCCCGCGCAAGGAGGAGAGTTTAATTATTTTTCCATCAGGGGAGGGAAGCGCAATGTCGGGGACTTCCTCGCCCGGCGCAAAGGTGTTGGGAGCAGGCTGTTGTTGGGCAGCAATCTGAGCTTTGATAGCAGAAACATACTCGTGCAGGTTTTGAGCCAGAGGCAGGTCAGGATATTTGGCAAAAAGAACAGAGTCAACTTTTTCATATACGGCAAGGTCATTCACGGGATGGAAGACCATCATTTGGGCTCCAACCTGGCCGTATAGAGCCATCAGGCTGATAAGGGAGCCGGAGTTCTCATCGATGAATTTTTGGGAATAGCCCTTAAGTTCTTCCATCAGAGAAATGAACTCATCGTTGCTTTGAATACGAAGAGCGGCATAATTCGGACTGTTAACACTGTCGCGGGCCATGAGGTTGAACTGATCCATCCGTTCGATCACCTTGTTGGTTTCCACGCTGAGCAGTCTTATTTTCTCCGACTCATCAGAACCGGAAATCGTGTAATCCACCAGATTGTTGTAATCAGCGGTGATGTTAACTTTTTCGCGGCCGTTGAGAAGAAGATTTATATAGGAGCCTTCCTCGGTTCTCACAACAAAAAAATCAGGAACCGCAGTGGATTCCTTAAAGGAAAACTCCCCATTCTCATCTATGGTCGCTGTGTCGAGCGAAATCAAGTTTTCAGTACCGATTTTCTGAAGGATCAGCATTCGTCCGGTTCCGTTTTCCAATTTCCCCTGAATGACAAATTTGTGGGCCTTACCTGAACCCCAACCCTTTTCACTGGTTTTCCCACAGGAGAATAAAATGAGGCTAATGCCTAAAAGGCCAATAAACAGTAGATTTCGCATAGTGTTAATTATAATTCTTGTTTAAAAATACGAGCATGCTAATTTATTCAAAATATTATCATGAAACGCAGGATTTTTTTGTATATTGTAAATCGTATTACTGACATAATTGCAATTAGCTAATATTCAGTAAAATTTTGTAGTTTTACAGTTGTTTGTGAGCCGTGTACCAGGATTTTTAAAATTGCACTTTTTTGCCCCGATAACCGGTCGAATTAATTGATAGTCATTTGTTTCTCAATTAAATATTGAAAATTTAATTTACATTTCAACATGGGATATTTACAGTTCGATAAGAGCAAGCTGATCAATCTCGAATACTCGCTGAACAAGGAGTTTGTCAGATCTAATCGCGCGGGTTCGTATTCTTCAACAACAGTTGTTGGCTGCAACACACGAAAATACCATGGAATGTTGGTTTGCCCCGATAAAAAGACGGGCAATAAAAACGTACTGTTATCTTCCCTGGATGTAACTGTGGTGCAACATCAACAGGAGTTTAATTTGGGGATTCACAAATACGAGGGCGATCTGTATGTGCCCAGAGGGCACAAGTATATTCGCAATTTTGAAGCGGAGAGTGTTGGGGTTACCACCTATAGGGTGGGTGGGGTAGTGCTCAAGAAAGAGTATTTGTTGGTAGAAAAGGAAGAACAAATTCTAATCCGTTATACTCTTGAGGAGGCAACTTCGCCTACTTTTTTGAAATTCAAACCCTTTCTTGCTTTTCGAAATATGCATTCCCTGAGCAAAGCGAACCTGTTTGCCAACACAAAATACCAATCTGTAAAAAACGGAATAGTTTCCAAGTTATATGAAGAGCTTCCCTCCTTGTATATGCAGTTCAACAAGAACGTTGAGTTTGTTTCTGCCCCCGACTGGTATTTTAATATTGAATACATGGAGGAGCAGAACAGGGGCTATGATTTCAAGGAGGATCTTTTTGTCCCCGGGTACTTTGAATGTCCTATAAAAAAAGGGGAAAGCATTATCTTCTCCGGAAGCACCTCATTGGTGGATTCGCCCACCTCCCTGATTGAAAAATACAAGGCTGAGAAATCCAAAAGGATTGCCCGCGACAGTTTCAAACTGTGCCTTATTAACTCAGCGGAGCAATTTCTTGTCTATACTGAAGACAGGACAGAAATCGTTGCCGGGTTTCCCTGGTTTGGAACTTGGGGTCGCGACACCTTCATTTCCTTGCCCGGTATTACCCTTACAATTGGGAAAATCAAGCAGGCTAAGGATGTAATCGACACCATGGTTAGAAGGATGAAAGCTGGTCTTTTCCCCAATATGGGCGATAACGACAATCCCGCATTCAACTCTGTGGATGCGCCTTTGTGGTTTTTCTGGTCGCTGCAGCAATATCAGAAGTATGATGCCAAAATCGACATATGGAAAACATACAAAGCTCCGATAACCGATATTCTGAATGCTTATCGCGATGGGACTGTTTTTAACATCCGCATGCTTGAGAATGGAATGATTTGGGCTGGAGAACCCGGCAAAGCGCTGACCTGGATGGATGCGGTGACCGAATCCGGACCGGTTACACCCCGGATGGGTATGGATGTAGAGATCAACGCGTTATGGTACAACGCGGTATGCGTATGCCTCGAATGGGCACGCAACGCCAAAGACACAAAATTTGTTAAGGAATGGGAAAAATTACCGGCACTTATCAACGACTCTTTTATTTCCACCTTCTGGGATGAAAAAAAGGGATATCTCGCTGATTATGTGGATGGCGACTTTAAGGACTTCAGCGTAAGACCCAACCAGATTATTGCTGCTGCGCTCGAATTCACGCCGGTAACAAAGGACATGAAAAAGAGCATTATTGATATCGTAGCCAGATATCTGCTAACGCCCAAGGGTTTGCGTTCGCTCTCCCCAAAAGATGAGAAGTACAATCCCTGTTATGAGGGTAATCAGAAATCCAGGGACGCAGCCTATCATCAGGGAACTGTATGGCCTTGGTTACTGCAGTTTTATGTAAAGGCGTACCTTGATCTCTACAAAGCTGGAGGCCTCAGCGCAGTGAAGCAGCTATATCACGGGTTTGAGGAGGATATGCTTGTTCATGGGATCGGATCTATTTCCGAAATCTACGACGGTGATCCGCCACATACTCCCAGAGGTGCCATTTCACAGGCCTGGAGCGTCGCGTCAGTGCTGAGGATCGGGGAAATGATCGAAAAACTTGAATCTGAAACCAAAAACTAATCTCTGTTAAGCCTATGAAGGTCCTGATGTTCGGCTGGGAATTTCCACCTCATATCTCTGGAGGTTTGGGTACTGCTTCTTATGGTCTTACCAAAGGCATGAGTAAAATCCCTGGAATGCAAATTAAGTTTGTTGTTCCAAAAGCTTATGGGGATGAAGACCAGAGTCGGATGCGCATTGTGGGTGCCAACGATATTGAAATCAGCAAAAAGCTCATTAATTACGAGAGTTTTCTGCGCGAAATCGAATACATTCAGATAAACTCCAAAATTGTTCCCTATACTGATCCTGATGAATATTACCATGCCGTCAAAGAGGCAAAAAAGGAAGGCAGATCTTTTATTTATACAAATTTCAGGGGGAAATTACCTTTTACGGGCAAGTATGGAGCGGATCTCTATCATGAAATAGCCAATTATGCCGTGGTAGCTTCCGAACTTGCTGAGGAAGGCGATTTTGATGTTATTCATGCACACGACTGGCTGACCTTTCCCGCAGGTATAGCTGCCAAAAGAGTCTCCGGAAAACCTCTGGTTATCCATGTGCATGCAACCGATTTCGATCGCAGCGGGGGAAGTGTTAATCCGGCGGTGTTTGACATTGAGATGAAAGGCATGCGGATTGCCGACAAAATTGTTGCCGTTTCGAATCTCACCCGAAACACCATAATCGAAAAATACGGGATAGACCCGGAAAAGGTGGTTACGGTTCATAATGCCGTTGAACCCCTTGAGGAGGCCGAAAAGCTCATACTCAAGAGAAATATTAACGATAAGATTGTTACTTTTCTTGGGCGGGTGACCCTTCAAAAAGGTCCGGAATACTTTGTCGAGGCAGCCTATAAAGTGCTCCAGAAAATGGATAACGTGCGTTTTGTGATGGCCGGAAGCGGCGAGCTCCTCAACAGGATGATCATTCGTGCCGCATCGCTTCGTATCGCCGATAAGTTCCATTTCACGGGATTTCTTAAAGGCGACGATGTATACCGTATGTTCTCCATTAGCGATGTGTACGTAATGCCTTCGGTTTCTGAGCCTTTTGGGATATCTCCCCTGGAAGCTATGCAATCAAATGTGCCTGTTATTATTTCGCACCAGTCCGGAGTTTCTGAAGTATTGCAGTACGCCATGAAGGTCGATTTCTGGGATATCGACGCCATGGCAGATGCCATTTATGGATTATTGAATTACAGTGCCTTGTCGGATATGTTTAAATCGCACGGAAAAGAGGAGGTGGAGAATATGAAATGGGAGAATTCGGCACTAAAGGTAAACGAAGTATATCAATCAGTTGTAAAATAAACGCGGTTTTAAGAAATAGTGAACTATGAGAACAATATGCTTATACTTTCAGATCCACCAGCCATTCAGATTCAGAAGATACCGTTTCTTCGATATTGGAGGTGAGCATTATTACTACGACGATTACATGAACGAGAGTATTCTGCGCAAGGTGGCTGATAAGTGCTACCTTCCTGCAAATGCTGTTATGCTTGATTTGATAAAAAAATATGAGGGCAAATTCAAAATAGCCTTTTCAATCTCGGGGACCGCAATCGACCAGTTTGAACTCTACGCCCCAGAAGTGATTGAGAGCTTCAGGAAACTCGCTAAAACCGGGTGTGTTGAGTTTTTATCCGAAACCTATTCCCATAGTCTGGCATCCCTTTCAAACCGTGAGGAGTTTGAAAAGCAGGTCCTGAAACATAAAGCGAAAATTATTGAGTTGTTTGGTGTTGAACCTGCCGTTTTTCGAAACACAGAGTTGATCTATTCGGATGAAATCGGCTCGATGGTTGCCGACATGGGGTATAAGGCCATGATCACCGAAGGGGCAAAACACGTTCTCGGATGGAAAAGCCCCAATTATCTCTACTTCAATGCGCTTAACCCTAAGCTCAAGGTGCTTCTGAAGAATTTCAAGCTTAGCGACGATATTGCCTTCCGCTTCTCGAACAAGTCATGGTCGGAATATCCACTTACTGCAGAAAAGTTCGTTTCGTGGATCAAGGCAATCGACAAAAATGAGGAAACAGTAAATTTATTCATGGATTACGAGACTTTTGGCGAACGGCAAAAAAAGGATACCGGCATTTTCGATTTCCTCAAAGCTTTTCCCGCTATGGTTTTTAAAAACACCAAATTCAAATTCAGTACACCTTCGGAGGTTGTTCAGGCCCTTCAACCCGTTGCTGCCGTACATGTTCCTCATGCAATTTCTTGGGCCGATGAAGAGCGTGACCTAACTGCCTGGCTTGGCAATGAGCTGCAATGGCAAGCTTTTGCTAAATTATATGAGATGCAGGAAAAAGTCAAGCAGGCCAACGACCCCAAACTGTTTAAGGATTTCGAGTACTTCCAGGTAAGCGACCATTTCTATTATATGAGCACCAAGTTCTTCTCCGATGGCGAGGTGCATTCGTACTACAATCCGTACGACAGCCCCTATGAGGCTTTTATAAATTACATGAACATTCTAAGCGATTTCGAAATCAGACTAAACAGTATCTTATCCCAGGATTGCAGTGTGGAGGTGCAGCGCCTGAGTAAACTGCTCCAGGAAAAAGAACAGCTGATTATCAAATATGCCGATCAGCTCAATAAAGATGACGGGTATAATAAGCCCAACGTGAAAAAGGCAGTGAAAAAAGAAAAAACCAAAACTGCCAGTGTTGAAAAGCCAATAAAGAAATCTGCTTCTGGAAAGATCGTTGAAACCACAAAGAAGGCTTCTGAAAAGCCAAAAGCTAAAAATGTTGCTGGAAACACAGTTAAGAAATAATAAATTCTAATCGATTCAAATAACTTATGAATAAGGATAAAATCAGCCCTAATTATATTTTTGAGGTTAGTTGGGAAGTTTGTAATAAGGTTGGGGGAATACATACTGTTATTTCTACCAAAGCGGTAACTCTGCTCAAAGAATTTGGAGATAAATATATTGCCATCGGTCCCGATGTGTGGAGAGATGATTCGGAGCACCCGGAGTTTAGCGAGGATTTCAATCTTTTAGCCGGCTGGAAACAACAGGCTGCTGCAGAAGGTCTGCGTTTAAGGGTGGGACGTTGGAAAATTGCCGGAAGCCCCATGGCAATCCTGGTCGATTTCACAACCTTGTTTTCGAAAAAAGATGAGGTTTTCAGCAAGTTTTGGGAAACCTATAAGCTCGACTCTATCGCGGGTCAGTGGGATTATGTCGAACCCAGCCTTTTCGGGTATGCCTCGGGCCAGGTTATTGAAAGCTATTGCAAATACTTCCTTACACCAGGCGATAAGATTATTTCCCATTTTCACGAATGGATGACAGGGGCAGGCTTGCTTTACCTGCGCGATGTCCTGCCGCAAGCCGGAACCGTATTTACGACTCACGCAACCGTTGTTGGGCGTTCGGTGGCTGGAAATCTGCTCCCCTTGTACAGCAAAATGAAGGAGTATAACGGGGATGTCAAGGCCGCTGAATTTAATGTGGCTGCCAAACAATCAATGGAAAAAATGTCTGCACGATTTGCCGATGCTTTTACAACCGTTAGCAATCTTACCGCAAGGGAATGCGAGCAGTTTCTTCAAAAAGAAGTTGATCTGGTAACCCCAAACGGTTTTGAGGATGGCTTTGTTCCCGACACAAACAGCTTTCCACTCAAACGTAAAATCGCCAGAAAGAAACTGCTTGAGGTGGCATCGGCCCTTCTCGGTGAAGAATTTGGAGATGACACTTTCCTTGTGGCCAATAGTGGCCGGTATGAGTTTAAAAACAAGGGGATTGACCTGTTTATCGACTCTCTGGGAAAACTTAAGCATGAAGGATCACTCAAGCGAAAACTTATCGCTTTTATTTTAATCCCTGCCAATCATTACGGACCCCGTAAGGACCTGTTGGAAAAACTCGCAGGCACAGGCCATGAAATTCAAGGGGAAAATTTCCTCACGCATAACCTTCATTATGCTGAAAGCGACCCTATTCTGAGCCGGTTTAAAGCTGCGGGCCTTTTCAACCGGATAGGCGACGACGTAAGGGTAATCTTTGTTCCCTCCTACCTGAACGCAGTGGATGGGATCTTTAACATGATGTATTACGATTTGCTTATTGGATTTGATCTTACAGTATTCCCATCCTACTATGAACCCTGGGGCTATACTCCAATGGAAAGCCTGGCATTCCATATCCCAACCATTACAACAAGTCTGGCTGGTTTTGGGCTGTGGACCCGGGATACTTACAAAGATGCGGGGAACGGAATATTTGTTATTGATCGCGACGATTATAACGACGGCCAAGTGGTAGAGGGGATCAGCGAAGCTATCAGGATTATGGACAAGCTTCCGCAAAAGGGCATGAAGGAAGCCCGCGATAAAGCTTTTGATATTTCCCGAATCGCCCTGTGGTCAAACCTTATTGATTATTATTACAAGGCTTTTGACGTGGCACTTACAAAAGTCATGGAACGGGTGGATACTTTTGTTGAGCATGAGAGAGTAGAACAATTGCCACAGCTTTCAGAAAATCTGGGAGTAACTCCGGTTTGGAAAAGGGTGCTGGTTCAGCAGATTCTGCCCGAAAACCTGCAGCCATTGGATGAACTCAGCAAGAACCTTTGGTGGTGCTGGAATCAGGATGCAATCGAACTTTTTGAATCGGTAGATCCGAAACTTTGGAAGGAAACCGCCGAGAACCCGATTGAATTGCTCGAGAGAATCCCCTTCGACACCTTGAACAAGCTCTGTGAAAATCAATCGTTCCTGAATAGGCTCACTATTGTTTATGACCATTTTAAAGCCTATATGGCCGAAAAACCAAAAGCTGGCCCGACGGTTGGGTATTTCAGCATGGAGTTTGGACTACACGATTCCCTGAAAATCTATTCGGGAGGTCTTGGTCTGCTGGCGGGTGATTACCTTAAAGAGGCAAGCGACCATAACTATAAAATTATTGGTGTCGGATTCCTATATACCTACGGTTATTTTAAGCAACTCATGTCGGTTGCCGGAGAACAGATGTCTGTTTCGGAACACCAGGTATTCTCCAAAACCCCCGCTCAGCCTGTATATGAGGAAAACGGAGATTATAAGAAAATCCGCATTGTTCTTCCCGGTCGCGACCTTACAGCGCGTATCTGGCAGGTCAATGTTGGGAGAGTAAAGCTTTATCTACTTGATACCGATATTGATGAGAATCAGGAGCACGATCGCTCGATTACACATCAGTTATATGGCGGGAACAACGAAAACCGGTTAAAGCAGGAAATCCTGCTTGGAATCGGAGGAATCCGCGCATTGCGAGCACTGGGGATTCACCCCGATGTATACCATTGTAACGAAGGACATGCTGCGTTTATCGGACTTGAACGACTACGCGAGCTGATCCAGAACAAGAACCATACCTACCCTGAGGCACTGGAGATCGTCAGGTCAGCATCGCTTTTCACAACCCATACACCCGTTCCGGCCGGACACGATTATTTCAGTGAGGATCTTATGAGGGCTTACATCGCTCATTATCCAATGCGCCTGAAAATCACCTGGAACCAGCTGATGAATCTGGGGAAGATGCACCCGAATTCGGGGAGCGAGAAATTCTCCATGAGCTGCCTTGCCGTTAACCTTTCCCAGGAAGTAAACGGGGTTTCGCGCTTGCACGGAAGAGTGAGTCGTGAGATGTTCGCCGATATGTGGGCTGGATACCTTTCCGAAGAAGTCCCGATTGGTTATGTGACAAATGGAGTTCATATTCCAACCTGGATTTCAAAAAGGTGGAAAGAACTATATCACAGGGAACTTGACGCTGATTTCTATAAAAAGCAGGATGATCGTGCCATGTGGGCGAAGATCAATAATGTGGACCAGGCTGAGATCTGGAAAATTAAAAGTCTTGAACGAAAGGAACTCGTTGACTTCATTAAGGACGCTATTGTCTCAAACTCACTGAAGTCCTATGAGGATCCCAAAACAATTGCGGAAATCCAGGATAAACTGGATCCCAATGCCCTTACCATAGGATTTGCTCGTCGGTTTGCCACATATAAACGTGCACACCTTCTTTTTATGGACCTTAACCGTCTGGCAGCTATTGTGAACAACCCGTTTATGCCTGTTCAGATTTTCTTTGCCGGAAAAGCTCATCCGCAAGACAAGATGGGCGCGGATCTGATCAAAATGATTGTGGAAATTTCGCGCAGGCCTGAGTTTAAAGGCAAGATTCTTTTCCTCCCGGGATATGAAATTGCTCTTGCCAAGAAACTGATTCACGGTGTCGACATCTGGTTGAATACCCCCACCCGGCCGCTTGAGGCATCCGGCACCAGTGGTGAAAAAGCTGTAATGAACGGAGATTTGCATTTTAGCGTTCTCGATGGTTGGTGGGCTGAAGGCTATAAACCCGGAGCAGGCTGGGCGTTGGATGAAGAAAAGGGTTATGATAATCAGGATTTCCAGGATCAGTTGGATGCCGAGACCATCTATTCCCTGATTGAAAGTGAAATCACACCCGCCTTCTATAAGCGAGATGCCCGCGGAGTGCCTACAGCCTGGGTGTCGATGATCCAGAAATCAATTACCGAGGTGTGTCCTGAGTTTACAATGAACCGCCAGCTGCTGGATTATATCCGTCAGTACTATGAGCCACTTTATGCGAGAACTCTCAAGATGCGCGAGAAGGACTATGATATGGCTGCAATTATTGCTACATGGAAGAAAAAGATATTGAACTCCTGGAATGACATTGAAATAGTATCAATCACTTATCCCCAAATGGATAATCAGATTGTTTGCCTTGGAAATCATTATTTTTCAACCCTGGTGCTCGATCTGAAAGGACTTAGGGCTGAAGAGATTGGCGTTGAACTTGTTGTTGCCGAATTGGAAACCAAGAGCCGTAAACCCCAGATTATTGAGAAGAGGGAGTTCACACTTTCGAAGAAAGAGGGTTCCATGGCATGGTATGAGATTGAATTTTCACCCAGCCGACCCGGAATTTTTGATTTCGGTATCAGGATGTTCCCCAAGCATAAGTTGCTGGCTCACCGGCAGGATTTGCCTCTGCTTCGTTGGATTTAAGATTTAGGGAGTGTCGAACACTCCCTTTATTTTTTCCTTCTTTAACACCAACCCCGTGCGTGAAGGAAGGTAAATCTTAAGATATTGTCCCGAGGAATGAGGATGAGCAGGTATGGTCCGGTAAACAATGCTGTGGTCGATTCGACCCTGTCCTCCAAATCGAACCTCGTCGGTGTCGAATAAAACGCGATATTTCCCGGCTGCCACGTTCAGACCGTAATCGGGGTAAGAGTTTGAGGGGCTGAAATTAAAGGCGAAATACATATCGTCTCTTTCAAAACTCAATACCTGATCTTCAACGTTGTCGTGGTATAAATGCGGACTTTCTCCCCTGAAAATGCTGTTCCCATGGATTGCTGCAATCATGGTTTTGTCGAACTCGCCTAGAAAGCCATAGCGTAATAAATTGTTTTCAGCAAGGCTCCATTGTCTCCGGGCATATTGGTACGACCATTCGTTACCCACTCTTGGGAAATCGATCCATTCAGGATGGCCGAATTCATTCCCCATAAAGTTGAGGTAACCGTTACCCGCTGTTGCTATAGTGAGTAAACGAATCATTTTATGCAACGCAATGCCCCTGTCAACCATTAGGTTCTGAGTGAGCTTATCCATACTGAAGTACATCTCCTTTCCGATAAGTCTGAAGATGATAGTCTGATCACCTACTAAAGCCTGATCGTGCGATTCGGCATAGCCAATTGTTTTTTCCTCAATCCTTTTATTGGTGAGTTCATAGTACATCTCAGCAACATTCCATTTCTCATCGGCCTTTTCCTTGATAACCTTTATCCAATAATCGGGCGTGCCCATGGCCATCCGGTAATCAAATCCCAATCCGCCGTCTGACAGTTTTGCGGCTAGTCCCGGATACCCCGACATTTCCTCCGCAACAGAAATTGCCTGGGAGTCGTTTTCATGAATGAGATCATTGGCAAGGCCCAGATAACAGATGGCGTCCTCGTCCTGATGTCCATCGAAGTACATCTCATAACTCGTGAAATTGCGGTCCAGACCATGATCAAAATACAGCATGGAGGTAACCCCGTCAAAACGGAAGCCATCGAAGCGATATTCTTTCTGCCAATACTGGATATTGGAAAGCAGAAAATGAAGCACTTCGTTTTTGCCATAATTGTAACACAACGAATCCCATGCAACATGTTCTCTGCGGAAGCCGGAATGAAAGAACTGCCAAGGGGAGCCGTCGTACAGACCCAAACCTTCGTTCTCGTTTTTAACCGCATGGGAGTGAACAAGATCCATAATCACGCGCAAACCTGCCCCATGGGCCTCATCAATAAGCATTTTCAGCTCCTCGGGCTCGCCGAACCGCGAGGAGGCGGCGAAGAGACTGGAAACATGATAGCCAAAAGAGCCATAGTAGGGGTGTTCCTGAATGGCCATCAGTTGAATAGTGTTGTAGCCGGCTTTGATGATACGGGGAAGAACATTTTCGCGAAATTCGCGGTATTGACCTACCTTGTATTCCTCGGTGGCCATGCCAACGTGAGCCTCATACACAAATGGGGGTTCGCTTGTTCCCGGAGCATTGTGTTTCCATTTGTACTCCTTTTCGGGCGACCAAACCTGCGCAGAGTATACTTTCGTCTCTTCATCCTGCACAACGCGTGTTGCATAAGCCGGAATGCGCTCTCCTTGTCCTCCTTGCCAGTGAATGGAAAGCTTGTATAAATCTTTATGATGGAGCTGATCTGCTTTCAATCGCAGCTCCCAGTTGCCATTTTTAAGCGGGGAGAAACGGAATTGCTCCGACTCCTTCCATTTGTTGAAATCTCCTAAAAGATAAATTGCCGAGGCATTTGGAGTCCATTCCCTGAACACCCAATCGCCCGAATCGCGATGCAGCCCAAAGTATAAATGCCCGGTTGCAAATGATGAGAGCTTTCCCGATGGAGAGAGCACATGCTTTTTATGTTCTACCCTGCGCATACGCTCCTCAATAACATGCGTGTACTGGCCGAGCCAGGAGTCCAGTTTTACAATTCCAGGTATCTTCATAGATCTTGAATTCAGGTAGGTAAGTTAGTGATTTTTGGCAACCGCTCAATAAAAAATTTCTGTTGCCCTGCAATCCCCTTTTAAATGCGTCCCGATCAGAAATACATATGTGTGAGTATAACAATAGTCACCACCATGTAAATCAGAGTAAGAGGCCCTCCAACCTTTAGGAAGTCGTTGAAGTTGTATTTTCCCGGGCCATAAACCATGAGGTTTGTCTGAAAACCGATTGGGGTCATGAAGTTGGCGGCTGAAGCAAAGGCCACCACCAACACAAAGGGCACAGGATCCAGGCCGAGGGTTGCGGCAGTGGTGAGTGCCGTCGGAAAAATGAGTGCGGCCGCAGCTTTGCTGGTAATATAGGCTGCAAGTATGGTGGTTATAAAATAAATGCCGGTGAGAATCCCTACGTTCCCAAAGGAACTGAATAAGTTGATAATGGAGTTTGCAAACAGATCGGCAGCCCCTGTTTTCACCATGGCGGTACCTAAGGCCAATGCCAACACAATGATAATAGCTAGATTATAGTCGATGCTGTTGGAAAGATCTTTGGGATTGGTGATTTTCAATGCTAAAAGAACAATTACAAGTGCGATGAGTCCCAGAAATAATTTTATGATTCCGAGGGCTGAGAGAAGGATTGCCAATATTAGCCCGCCAAGAAGCACAGCCGTTTTGTACCACTCCAGCTTGACAAATCCCCGCACCTTGCTGATAAAGTAGAAATCGAGGGTGTTATTTGTGCGTTCAAGAAAATTCTCCCCCGTGAAGAGCAGCAATACATCCCCGGCCTTGAGAGTGTTACCGTTGAGTTTCTCTTTTAAAACCATGCCGTTGCGGTGTATCGCGATCACAGCCGCATCGTATTTGCTTCTGAAGTTCACGACTTTTAAGGTCTTGCCGATAAGACTCGAGTTCTGACTGACTACAATTTCCACCATTTCGGTTTTTCTGCGCCGGCTCATCATACCAACTTCCGGAAGCTGCAAGCCGGTTTTCCCTCCTACCATCTCAGCAATTGTTTCGGTACTACCGGTAAACATGAGAATGTCGTTTTCCTTTAGGATGAAGTCCGGGCTGAAGTTCAGTATCTTTACGCTATCGCGGATAACCTCCACGAGCGAATAAGACTTTTCCCCTACAAATCCTGCTTTTTCAAGGCTCATGCCAACAAGATGGGATTTTGGTTTTACTTTCGATTCAACAATAAACTCTCTCAAAAGCGCCGCATTCTTTTTCTCAGGCTTATTCCTTATCGTCAAGAGCTTATCCCCAAAAATAAGCAGGTAAAAAAATCCAATGATCATCATCGTGAAGCCAACGGGAAAAAAGTCGAAAAAATGTAGCGTCTGAAATTCCGGGAAGATGCTTTGGTTGAGCAGCATCCCGTTTACAATAAGATTTGTGGAAGTTCCGATCAGGGTCGCACACCCACCCAGAATGGTGGCATAGGATAGCGACATCAGGAATTTTGAAGGGGAGATTTTGTTCCTCTTGCACCAACTGTTTATATAGGGCATCATTACCGCCACCAACGGGGTGTTATTCAGAAAAGTTGATAAAACACTTGAGAAAATCATCATTCGGCTGAGAAAACCTTTGTAGGTATGAGCACGGATAAAGACGCGATCAAACATTACCTCTATTACGGCCGTATGCCTGATGATATCTCCAATGAGCAGCAGCAGGATTATAACCGCAACCTGCTCATTTGCAAAACCACTAAGGATTTCCCCCGGGGTAAGAACTCGGGCGAATCCAAGAATTGCTGCAGCAATAACGAATGTGAATGAAGGCCCAAGAATTCCCCAATACAAGGAAATAAGTATGAATATGATAACAATGAATACGAGGATCAGATCAAAACTGAACAT
>CAMAZH010000067.1 GCA_945863035.1 Chitinophaga pinensis
ATTACATGTAATCCATAATTCTGCCTGAAATCTGAAGCAGTGAGATCTCAGCAAGTTTTGCCTGGTATTTAACCGAGATAAGTCTTTCCTCGGCATCGAGCAAGCTTTTCTGAACTTCACGCAGTTCAAGCCCGGATAAATTTCCCAGCTTATAGCGTTCGAGAGCTATCTCCAGATTTTCCCTTGCCACTTCGAGGTTTTTTTCTTCGAGTCTCAGCAGGCGTAAGTTATTCTCATATGCATAAAAGATGTTTAGCAGGTCAGCTCTCACTTCCTGCTCCACTTCCTTGTATTGAATGCTTCGGCTTTCTATCTCGATACGGGCATTGCTCTTTTCTCGTCTCTGGTTAAATCCGTCAAACAGATTCATGCCCAGGGTAAGCCCATAATTCATGCCCCTGACGTTCTGATTGTACAATTCTCCGGTTTGGTAAGCATTGTAGGAATAAGCATAGCCCGACGACAGGGTGAGATAGGGATACGTTCGGGATTGGATGATTTTGTAATCCAGCTCCGAAACCACCTGGTTCTTTGAGGCAATCTGCAAGCTCGTATTCTCGGCCAGGGTTTGTGTCAAAAGCTCATCATAATTGAGCCCTTCGTTAATTTGTATAAGTGTGTCCTGCAGAGCAATATTTTCCCCCAGGTCCTCGGCCGCCATCAGCTTATTCAATCTGATCTGCGAAGACCGGAGCACCTCGTTCTGTCGTGCATACCTTGAACTGTCGGCATTGAGATACACGAGCGATTGAAGCAATTCCAGTTTGGATGCCCCGCCAAGTATGTATCGCTGCTCGTCGATACGAACCCGTTCGCGCGAAAGGGAAACGGCATAAGCCAGGTTATGATATAAGGTGAGTTGTTGGATGAAGTAATTGTACTCCGAAACAATTTGTGACAACAGGTTCTCAACCGACATTTGCGTATTGAGCCCTCCCATTTCAGACAAGACGCCAAGCTTCTGATAGGTCTTTTGCACCTGAAATCCCCTGAAAATGGTCATCCCCAGGTCAACTCCTGCCGAACCGTAGGTATTGTGAATGCCCGAGGATGTGCTCACGCTGCCATCCCGCAAATTTCGGTTGGTTGTGTTTAAACTACCGCCCAGCCGATTGTTCGCGGTAAGGGTTGGCAGCATGCCCGCATTCCCTTGCGTGTAATTGTTTTGGGCTGTTGCCTCGGAATTTCGGATGGCCTGCAACGCGAAATTCCGGTCCAACCCGGTCTGGATGCACCGGCTAAGATCGTATACTTCTTGTGCCACTGCGTTGTTCAGGACAAAAAAGGGAAGAACCAGCAAAACGAAATGGCTAATGCTTATTGTCGATTTCAATTTTGTCAGGATTACTTGGTTCATTGTTGATGCTTTTTGATTCGCTAGAGATAAAGAGATATATTGCCGGAACAACATACAATGTGAGAAGTGTACTAATAGTTAACCCGCCTACAACAGCCACACCCATTGCTACCCGGCTCTGAGCACCTTCGCCCCAACCCAGAGCAAGAGGCAGCACCCCGAGAATGGTGGAAAGGCTGGTCATTAATATGGGTCTGAACCTTGCAGCCGAAGCGTAGCGGATTGCTTCGAGTTTGTTCATGCCTGCCAACTTGCGCTGATTGGCAAATTCCACAATAAGGATACCGTTTTTCGTTACCAGACCGATCAACATAATAATCCCGATCTGGCTGAAAATGTTCATGGTTATGTTGAAATACCACATAAAGAACAGGGCTCCGGTAAGGGCCAAGGGGACGGACATCATTACGATTACCGGATCCTTAAAACTCTCGAACTGCGCCGAAAGAACCAGGAATATCAGCACAATAGCCAAGAGGAAAGCGAACATCAGGCTGGAAGAGCTTTCCATGAAGTCCTTGGAGTCACCGGCAAGGGCAGTCCTGAATGAGTCATCAAGTACTTTTGCAGCAATTTTATCCATCTCCTCAATACCCTGACTGATGGTTTTGCCTTCAGCAAGCCCGGCTGTGACGGTAGCTGCCACAAAACGGTTATAGCGGTATAGCTGAGGGGGAGCTGTTGACTCCTGAAGGGTAACGAAATTATCGAGTTGCACCATTTGACCTCCGTTATTTCTGACATAGAGGGATTTAAGGTCTAGGGGCTTATTCCGGTCGCCCCGCGCCAACTCGCCTAAAATCTGGTATTGCTTGCCGTTCATGATGAAATAACCGAACCTCTGTCCGCTAAGGGCCAATTGCAAGGTCTGGCCGATATTCTGGGTGGAAACCCCCAGGAGGTTGGCTTTGTCGCGGTTAATAACGATCTGCAGCTCGGGCTTGGTGAATTTCAGGTTCACGTCGGCCATGACGAAGGTGGGATTGTTTTGAACCTCCTCCATGAACGCCGGGAGGATTTCCCGCAGCTTATCAATATTGGGTGCCTGAAGCACATACTGCACAGGCAGCCCACCCCTTCGTCCTCCAAAAGTTGATTGCTGTATTACGCTGGCCCGGGCCCGGGTCTTCTTGCGGAGCTCTGCCGAAAGCTGGTTAGCAATTTCCTGCTGTGACCTTTCTCTTTCGGAGGGTGAGACGAGCAAAATACGCACAAAACCGCCCCCACCCCTGATCATAGCCGTAACTTTGTCATATTCGGGAATTACGCTGTCAACCATTGTGGCCAGTTCCTCAACATAGCTTAGATTAAACTCATAGGTGGAGCCTTCCTGAGATGTAACACTCACATTAAGCTGCGACCTGTCTTCAAGAGGAGCCATCTCAGCGGGAATAACCTTCCACAAAACAAAAATCAGAATAAACGACAAGGCAAGGATAAGAATTGAAATATACTTTTTGCGAAGGAAAGTCTCGAGCGAGTCCTGATAGGTCTTATTAAGCGTAAGGAAGAATTTTTCGGTAAAATAGTAGGCTTTGCTCCGCTCGTGCCGTGTTTTCAGCAATTTGGTCGAAAGCATCGGAGTTAAGGTAAGAGCAACAAAAGAAGAAATTGTTACAGCACCGGCAATAACGATACTGAATTCCCTGAACAATCTACCAGTCATCCCCTCCAGAAAAACAACGGGAATAAAAACTGCCACCAGGGTAATCGTGGTTGAAATGATGGCAAAGAATATTTCATTCGATCCTTTTATACCTGCCTCAAGGGGAGTCATGCCCTGCTCAATTTTCACATAGATGTTTTCCATCATAACGATTGCGTCGTCAACCACCAAACCAATAGAGAGAACAATGGCCAGCAGGGTGAGAACGTTAATCGTGAACCCGGCGATGTACATGATGAAAAACGAACCGATGAGGGATACAGGAATTACGAGTATTGGAATAATGGTGGTACGCCAGTCGCGCAGGAAGAAGAAGATAATAATTACCACCAGAAAGAAGGCCAGATAAATGGTCGATTGCACCTCTTTGATGGAGGAGCGAATATATTGTGTGTTGTCGAAGCCTACGTCGTATTCAACATCATCGGGGAGGTCTTTCTTAAGATATTTGAGCCTCTCATAGATTTCATCAACAATCTCGATATGATTGGCACCGGGTTGGGGCACAATGGCAGTGGCAACCATAGGAATGCCATTCACCTTCATTATCCCGCGCAGATCTTCGGGTCCCAGCTCAGCACGACCGATATCGCTAACCCTCACAATCTGGTCGCCGGTTTGCCGCAGGATGAGGCTGTTGAACTCCTGTGGAGTGGTCATCAGTCCAAGGGCCCGAATTGTAAGCTCAGTATTTGTTCCCTCAATACTTCCTGCCGGGAGCTCAACGTTTTCGCGGAGGATCGCATTCCGGACATCGAGGGGGGTCATCTGGTAACCCGCCAGTTTTGCCGGGTCGAGCCATATTCGCATGGCATACCGTTTCTCTCCCCAGATAAAAACAGCGCTAACTCCAGAGATGGTCTGAAGTTGTTCTTTAAAAGTCAGGTCGGCTATTTCGGAAAGCTCAAGGAGAGACCTCTGGGAGCTTTTCACTGCGATCATCATTATAGGATTCGCATCCGCATCGGCTTTTGCAACTATCGGGGGATCGCAGTCTCGTGGAAGCATTCGTTGCGCCTGCGACACCTTGTCGCGAACATCGTTGGCGGCAGCTTCCATATCAACTGTCAGTTCAAACTCGACGGTTATGCTGCTGTTTCCCTGACTGCTGCGACTTGTCAACGTACGGATTCCGGGGATGCCGTTTATCGACTGCTCCAGAGGTTCGGTTATTTGCGTCTCAATAACATCGGAGTTCGCACCAGGATAGGATGTGTTTACCGATATAATGGGCGGGTCGACACTGGGGAATTCCCTTATCCCAAGGTAGGTCATCCCGATGATTCCAAATAAAAGAATCACCAGCGAGAATACGGTGGCTAAAACCGGGCGCTCTATGCTAGTTGAGGAAAGGCTCATAGCACGAGGTTAACAATGGGTTCGTTGACAACCAGCGTATCAAGCTGAACAGGAATATTATGTCTCAGCTGCAGTATTGCCGTGGTAAGCAAGGTGTCACCAAAATTGAGCCCGCTCCGTATCTGTATCAGCGATTCGGTGCGAAGTCCTATCGTAACCTTGACTTCCTCTGCCTTTCCGTTTTTGTAAACAAAGACTTTCTCCCCTTCCATTTCCGGAATAACCGCTTGTGAAGGGATTGCGATTGTGTTTTCGATTTCTGACAATAAAGCTCTGACGCTGGCAAAACGTCCGGGCTTCAGTTCCTCATTCAGATTGGGATAAATTGCCCTTACAACGATGGTTCGTGTGTCGACATCAACTTTGGGGGCAACAGCATAAACATTAGCAGTAAAAGTTTTCGAAATACCATCCACAACAAAAGAGATTGAAAAGCCCGGAGTGACTTCGCCGGCGTACCGCTCGGGAATGGAGAATTCCACTTTTAAGGGACTGATCTTCACGAGTTGAACTATTTTGGTTTGAGTAGTGGCAAAAGCACCTTCGCTGATCATGCGCAAGCCCACAACCCCATCGAAAGGAGCCCTCAACTCTGTCTCTGAAATGCGAGCCTCAACCAGTTTTATATCCGCGCTCAGTGACTGAAGTTCTGTGGAAACCTGATCGTAACTCTCGCGGCTTATGGCATCACGGTCGAGCAGCTGCCTTTGACGAAACTCCCTCTCCTCAGCAAGTTTGTGCTGAGCCTCGAGTTTTAGCAGCTGGGCCTGCAAGGGCAGGTCGTTTATCTTAGCTAAGAGTTCGCCTTTTTTAACGCGGGTACCTTCCCCGAAGTAAATCCCAACAACTTTTCCCGAAGCCTCGAAGGAAAGCTCAACCTCTTCGTCGGGAATCAGGGAACCTGTGCTGTATATCAGCTCGTTCATTCGGGTGGGAACAACCAGAAAACCACTGGCGAACAAGGGCTGCGAGCCCCCGCGCATTCCCTGCGGGCCAGCAGCAGCGCCTGCCTTCGCACCCGAATTGGTACTTAACATGGGTTTTACCTTGGGATAAAAAATGAATCCGAGAATTACAATTATCAGGATCGCAGTTATGGAGGTCCTGATTACCTTTTTAGTTATCAACGCCATCGAATGAATTTATGTTGGAACCAAGGGTTATAAAATTAAGTGAAACATATCGCCTGGCTAATTTTATATCGAAAGGTTAATTTGCAAAAATACGAATTATCAGGACAATTCACCTGCGAAAATTAATTCTATTTGGATAAGAATAACAGCAAAAAAATCAGTTTCAAGACAACATTCCGCGACTTCAGGCCTTTACCTCAACAATCGCCTTATACACAGGGCAGGAGCCAAGTGAAGGTTTGCAGCAAGTCGGAGGGCCTAATTTACAATGTAGTTGGAATACTCTATACTCACAATGCCTTTGGTAACGCCTTTGCTATCCAGTTTCTTCGACAGGCTCTCAAGGTCTCCCGTCAGGGTTGAAGGAAGGGACATATTCTTCACATCAAACTCCACACGGATGGCGGCTGGCAAATCGAAGGGGTTGTTGTTATAGTTAAAGTCGATACTATAGGAACCGGATGACTTGGTATAGGTTTTCATCCTTACAATGCGCAGGTTTCCCTCATCGATCCAAACCTGGGCCAGCACAATGTCAAGCTCTGAGCCCATAGGGATAATCTTGATCAGGCGGGCTTGTACTCCGCTGACGATTTCCGTCTTCTCATCTATTGCGGTAAACTCAGAACTAAACAACTTGAGGTAATCCATCTCCACCCCCTTTTTCGGGAGCAGGAGAATACCGGTTGATTTAATCTCGAATTTATCGGGCTTCTCGAAAAAGACCTTTGCTTTTCGCTCTTCAATGTTAACAAACTCCACGTCGATTTTCACAAGGATGTCGGCTGTGTACTTTTCAACCAACTGCATTTTCAGGGCCAGATCCTTCACCAGATCCCCGGCATCCTTTTGTGCATTGATTCGTGAAGAGAAAAATGACAGTATTCCAACTAAAACAATTATAAATCTCATCATCAGCTTACTATATCTTTTTTTCTGAAATGGTAAAATGTTACTGAAAGGAACAGGATGATATAAGCCAAGTCGGTAAAAACAGCACGGCTAATCTTTACATAATCAAGTTCATAATCGAAGAATAACTGCCAGGCCGGCAGGTAGGTTGTAAACAGATAGGGGATTATTGGCCTGAGCATGCTGAAGCCCAGCGTTGAGATAACCGTGATGCCAATGATAATTGCAAAAGTACCAATTATCGGGCCTATGGAGTTTTCTGCAAATGCAGACAGCATAAAAGCAAGGGAAGCCACAACCGTCATGCTCAGAATACCGTACGAATAAGCCAAACCGAAGCGCCATAAAGCATCTTCAGCCTCGAAAATATTCAATGTTCCTTTGAGAATCAGGAGATCCCCTGATCCAAAGAGGATGGAACCCAGACCCACACTCAGAAGAATCATCAGGATAATTACCAGATAGGTATATGTCCATCCGGCAAAAAACTTGGCGAAAAGTAGTTTTGTTCTGCTTACAGGGCGCGTCAATATCAGTCTGAACGTACCGCTGTTTGCCTCACCGGCAATCAGATCGCCTGTTACAAGAGCAATAAGTATAGGAACATGTATCCAAAGGCTTGTTAAAACGATGTATGAAACCGTGTAGACATTAATAAGCTTCCCTTCAAACAGAAAACTGTCTTTCAGGTTCTGTATTACAAAATCGAGAATCTCCTCCCCTTCAAAATAGAAACCCAGCTGTATAGATACAACAATAAGGAAAACCGCAGCAAAGCCGATATAGGTTCGGGGTTTGGTGAAGATTTTATAAAGTTCTATTCTGACGAGTTTATTCATTTCCGATTTTGCTGATGAAGTAATCCTCGAGCGATCGGGCCGGGATTACACTGTAAACTTTAACCGCATTCCTTTCAAATTCAGCCAGCAGCTCAGGAATGCGTTCTCTGGGGATTCTGAGCCGGAGACTGTTGTTTTCGGATAATTCCGTATCCTGAGCAGATTCAAACTTGCTTGCAACAAGCAGGGCCTTTTCCGGGTCGGAAACCTCAACCGTAACCAATATCCCACTACCTTCAAGAAGTTCGGAGACTTCGCCTTCCACCAGGCTTTTGCCTTTGTTGATGATGATCATCCTGTTCGCAAGTTGCTCCACCTCGGCCAGTATATGACTTGAAATCACAAATGTGATGCCCCTTTCGACATTCAGTTTTTGAATCAGCATGCGCATTTCCTTCTGACCCTGGGGATCAAGGCCGTTTCCCGGTTCATCCAGTATGATCAGATCCGGGTCGTGCAGCACGCTTTGCGCAATCCCCAACCTCTGGCGCATTCCCTGCGAGAAGGTTTTGACCTTGCTGTGCTGCCGGCTACTGAGCTTTACCAGGTCAAGAACTTCGTCAATTTTTGCGTCAAGGTTTTTAACGTTGGATAATTTCCCGAGGATCTCAAGATTTTTGCGGGCGGTGAGATATGGGTAGAAATCGGGTTTTTCAACCAGGGCACCGACACGACTAAGGGTAGTGTATCGGTCAACCGAGAGATCTTTCCCAAAGAGTTTGATTTTCCCCGAGTCGGGGGTAATCAATGAGAGTATCATCCGTATCGACGTGCTTTTCCCTGCGCCATTGGGTCCGAGAAAACCGTAAATATCGTTTTTAAAGACCTTGAGCGAAAGATTGTTTACAGCGTTTATAGTGCCGTATTTTTTGGAGACATTTTCCAGTTCGAGAAAAACTTCTTTTTCCAATTTCAGAGTTTGATAATTCAGGGTAGAAAGTTAGGGATTTGTTGTGAGAAAACATGGTGAAATGGACATATTAGCAATTGGATTGCAGATTTGTCCATTCTTTGCATTTATCTGTCATCAGGAAGGAAAACTCCTTGCTCCCTAAACAGTTTTCTCAACTCCCCAGACAAAAGCTCTGATTCCTACCTCAAAGTTAATGGCATCGAGCTTTTTCACCTTCTCGAGCACGGTATCAACCATATTTTCGTCCACAATAGTGATGGTTGCGGAATTCATCTCGGGCCAGGTATGGGTACCCATCCGGGGTTCGCCTTTTGTGGTACCGGTTCCCATGACATTGGGCCACTGGGTGAATCCCCTGATATTCAAATGCTCGAGCATATATTCCACCTTCTCGGTGAGGGCCTGGTTGTAAACAATCATTATTGCTTTCATATCTTCATTGTGTGTTAAGCCTCCATAAAATCAAGTTCGTTCGTCTCTCTTACTGTACGCCTCTCTGCCCGTCTTACAACGATCCTATAGATCACAGGAACAATCACAAGAGTCACAAGCGTGGAGAAGATCAATCCCCCGATTACTGAAATGCCCATAGGGCGCCAAATCTCGGAGCCTTCAGCCGTGCTAAGGGCCAGAGGAAGCATCCCCAGAATGGTGGTTGAGGTTGTCATAAGTACGGGACGTAAGCGCGAGCGGCCCGCCAAACTTATTGCTTCATCAAGTTCATAGTCCCTGTCTCGCATAAGGTTGGTGAAATCCACCAGCACAATGGCATTCTTCACAACAATTCCCACAAGCATAACCATACCGAGTGCAGCAATGATGCTCAATGTGGTTTTGGTTATTACCAGTGCCAGAATAACCCCTGTAAAGGCAAAGGGAATAGAGGCCATGATGATCAGGGGCATTTTAAGCGATTCGAACTGCGAAGCCATTACGATATAAACCAGAATCAAACTTATCAAAAGCAACATGCCCAGGTCGGCAAACGATTCGGTAAGGTCTTCATAGGCCCCGCCCACATCGACCAGGATTCCGTCGGGGATATTCAGTTTATCGACTTCTGCCTGTATCTGGTTGGCCATTTCTCCCAGGGGAACTTTATAAGGAACGGTTGAAACGGTAACCAGGCGTTCGCGCCTTTTCCTTTCCACGTTGGGTGGCGACCAGAACTCCTCGATTTTGCTTATGTCGCCCAAACGCACCAGTCCTTTGGCTGTTGGTATGGCAATGTTTTCGATGTCGGTGATGGAATTTCTGAAGCTTTCATCGAACCTGACCACAATATTGTACTCGTCGCCCGACTCGCGGAACTTGGAAGCTGTGAGACCCACAATCCTGTTGCGGATCATGGCGGATACCGTGGCTGTGTTCAGACCCATTTGCGACATTTTGTCCTGGTCAAGCAGAATTCTTAACTCAGGCTTGGATTTCTCCCTGCTGACGCTGACATCCCTGGCACCCTCGATTTTCTTTATTTTTTCGGCCACCTCGTTGGCAAGGGCTGTGGTAACGTTAAAATCATAGCCGTAAATCTCCACGTCAACTGTATTGGTGGCCCCGCCCATACCTCCGTCGCTTGTGGAAACAGTGTATTTCACGATTTCGGGGATTGTGGAAAGGAAGGTCCGCATATTGTCGGCAATCTCAAAAACACTCCGGTCGCGTTCCGAGGACTTGCTGAGCGCCAGTGTGACGTTAATGATGTTTGAGCCCGAATTCTGGAACAGGGCTGTAAATCCAGCATTGTCGTCCGATCCGGCAGAAGTGGAAACAAGGTCTTTTTCGGGGATTTCGCTTTCAATAAAAGCGTCGATCTTTCGCGCTATTTTAACGGTTTCATCCACCCTCACTCCTGCCTGCAGCTCAACCGCCACGCTTATCTGCCCCTGATCGGTTTCAGGAATAAACTCGGCTTTCACCGATACTGCCGCCAGAACAATCGACAGCACCAAAAGAAGAACAGAACTCCCGATAACTGTTTTCCTGTGGCGCAGCGACCATCGCAGGGTTTTAACATAGAAATCGTCCATCCTGACCAATAAAGGAAGGATGAGTTTGTCGTGGCTGAAGCGTCCTGGTTTTTTGGATTTGGATTTCAACCTCAGAAGTTTTGAACTGAGCATTGGTGTAAGCGTAATGGCTGCCACGGCAGACATCGCAATGGTAATGGTTACAATCCAGCCGAGTTGTTGGAACATCACACCGGTAAGGCCTGAAACCATGGTCATGGGAAAAAACACCGCCACGATGGTAAGCGTCGAAGCGATAACAGCGAGCCATACCTCATTGGTGGCATAGATGGCTGCTTCCCTCGGGGTGCTGCCCCGCTCAATATGTTTTGTGATGTTTTCAAGCACAACAATGGCATCGTCAACAACCATCCCGATTGCGATGGATAGAGCCGAGAGGGAGATGATATTGATGGTATTCCCCGAAATCCCCAGATAGATAAAGGCGGAAACCAGTGAAATGGGTATTGTAAGGATGACGATAAACGTGGCCCTCCATCTCCCAAGGAAAAACAGAACCACCAGCACCACGAAAAGGAAGGCAAACATCAGGGTCTCGGTAAGGTTACTGATGGAATCGGAGATAAAATCGCTTGTGTCCCAAATTTTCAAAATTTCAACATCTGTTGGCAGAGTCTTTTCGTATTCCGCAAGCCTCTTGTTTACCTGCCTTGCTATCTTGACCGTGTTACCGCCCGACTGTTTCTGTATCATCATCCTGATTCCGGTTCTGCCATTGATTTTTTCATCAATGCTCATTTTGCGGATGGAGTCGTTCACAGTGGCAACATCTTTCAGGCGAATTGTTTTTCCCTGGAAATTGCCCAAAACCACGTTTCGGATCTGATCGCTTTCGGCAAATTCGCCCTGAACGCGCAAAGGATAATTCATCTCGCCCATTTCGATGTTCCCTGAAGGCATATTGAGGTTTTCAGCAGCCAGGATCCCGCCAATCTGTTCAATGGAAAGGTTATACGCTTCCATTCTTCTGGGATCGATGTTTATTGCCACCTCACGTGTGGGAACACCAATGAGGGTTATAGCTCCGATACCGTCAATGCGGTTCAGCGGGTTAATCACCTTTTCCTGCAACTGGCTTTCTATGCCCGAATAACTCTCCCCGGCAGTAACGGCATAAAAGAGAATAGGCATCATGTTGGTGCTGAACTTGAAAATCACCGGATCTTCAGCACCTTCGGGCAGAAAAGACGTAACCAGCGACAAGGCATCCCTCACATCGTTTGCCGCCCCGTCGAGATTCGTCCCGTATTCGAATTCGAGGGTAACAACCGACACGTTATCCCTCGAGGTGGAAGAAATCTGCTTCAGGTTGCTGACGATATTCAGACTGTTTTCAAGTGGCTCCGAGATGTTCCTTTCCACATCCGAGGCATTTGCCCCGGTATAGCTTGTGAAAACCATAATGGCCGGGAATTCCATCTCGGGGTAAAAGTCAATGGGCAGTTTGATCAGGGAATAAAAGCCAAAAACAATTACTGCCACAAACACCATGATGGTGGTAACCGGATTTTTTACAGCACTTCCGTAAATACTCATGTTTGTAATCTTTTAATACAAATTAATTAGACTGATGCGAACGTTAATCGATGATTGTGATCCTTGATTTGTCAAGCAGTTTCTCCTGCCCGGCAATAATCACCCGGGCTCCCTCTTTTACCTCCCCCGAGAGAATCTCGAGTTGATCATCGTATCTTTCGCCCAAATCGACAAGCACTTTGCGGGCGGTATTGTCGCTTTGTGCCAGATAAACATAGCGGTCGTTTGTGCCTTCCTGCTTCACAACCGCAATGGCCGGCAGCAAAAGGGCATTTGTTTCACCCAGGTTCAGATCCACCCTTGCAAACATTCCGGGACGCAACAACTCATCGTTGTTCCTCACCACGATTTCGATGGGGAACGTGCGGGTGTCAGAGCTGATGGTGGGATATACGTTGGATACCACGCCGCTGAAACTCAGGCTCGGGAAGATGTCGACCGTGATATCGGCCTTCATTCCCGTTTTGGTGATGGGGTAATATCTTTCCGAAACATTTACAATTATTTTCAGGGGATTTATTTGCATAATCGTAACTATCGCTGCTTTCCCCGCTGTGGTATTCGGCATTGCTGAATATAGTTCCCCGCTCTCAAAATATTTGCCCGTCACGATGCCGTTGATGGGTGAAAGCAAGGTGGTGTTTTTAGTAAGAAAATCATAGCTCGACTTGCTCACCTCGTATTGCGTTTTGGCCGCTTCATAAACCTGCTCTGATATACTGTTTAGCTTGTATAAGGTGTCCATCCGCTGAAAATTCGACCTTGCGCTTTGGTATTGTTCGGATGCCTGCTGGAGCTGGGTTCTTTCCATTCGGGCAATAACATCGCCCTTGCCAACCCGGCTTCCCACCTCAACCATTATTTCTTCAATGCGACCGGGGGATGCCGGGGCGTAATTGATTTCCTCGAATGGTAACATATTTGCTGTATATCCAATGCTCTGCGAGATTTCCCTTTTTTCGAGGATCATTGTTTTTACCCTATAATAGGTTGTGTCGGCCGCTGATTCGGTATTTTCGACCGTAGCTTTACTGCCACAGGAAGCCGTTACTATAATAAGGAAGAGAAGCAAAAAAATCTTTGAGTTTTTCATTGTATTCGAAATTATGAAGTGAGCTTAAATTTTATTGAATAATTTATCGAGGGATGTCTGAGCTTGCAGAAGTGTTAAAACCGATGACAGGTAGTTGTTTTCGGCATTCAGGAGGTTACCGCTGGCCTGAGTCAGGTCAAGGCTGGACGAGAGTCCCTGTTTGTACTTGTTTTCAATGCTGGTATAAACGCGCCCCGCTATAGCCACATTTTCCTTCTGGGTATTGTAATTCTCCAGGGCATTCTGGTAATTGAAAAGCAATTGGCGATGCTGTATTTCCAGCTGTTCCTTCACCATCTCCTGGTTACGAAGGGCGATATCCAGTTCAATCTTCGACTGGTTTACTTTTGCCTTCCGCATGCCGCTCGAGAAGATGGGAACCGAAAGGCTAACGCCCGCCAGATGATTTGGGGTCAGGTCGAATGCTGTGGAGATGATTTTGTTCGTGTAACTGTAGAACCCTGCCAGACTGGGCGAGTAAGCCCAATTTTGCATACCTAAGCTTGCCTGGCTCAGCCTCACTTGAGACTGCGTCATTGAATAAGCAATATTGCTGGTAACATCAAAATCGGCAGCCAATGTGGCAGCTGGATTTACGGTTAAAAGAATGCTTTCAATGCTTTCCGTAAGTGCTATAAGGGCATCCGGGGCTACGCCCAACTGGAGCTTGAGCATGTTGTAGCTAAGCTGGATGGCCCTTTCAACTGCTTTCTGAGAATTCTGAAGCTGACTCAGGGTTATTCTCAGCTGGTCGACATCCGTTGCCTCGGCCACCCCGGCATTAAACATGTTGGTGGTGTGCTGCAGGGTAGCATTGAGGTTCTCAATATTCCCTTTTATGATCCTCAGGTTTTGTTCTGTTATCAAAATCAGGTAATACGAATGGGTAACGTTTTCCCTGACGTCCTGCTCGGTTCGTGCCACATTCTTATCGGCAAGTTCCCTGGCGATTCCCGCTATTTGCATACCTGCCCAATATTGGCCGCTGAAAATCAACTGGGAAACCTGAACCTTACCGCTGAGCTGATCATCCATAATGATTGGGGAAGAAGGGCCGAAAAGGGAGCCAAGGGATTTCATTATTTCAAGATCCCCCTCATCCAGTTTAGTCATGTCGATGGGTGTTTCCTCACCCGAACCCCCAAAGCTGAAATTCATCTCGTAATTGAAATAGGTCATATAATCCAAACTTCCGCTGATCTGGGGTAAGCCCTGTGCGCGGGTTTCCATGACCTTTTCGTTGGAAGAGGCGACCTGGTCTCGGGCGTTCAAAAGGGTTTTGTTATGCAGAATGGCATATTCCCGGGCTTGCTCCAGGGAGAGCGCATAGGGCTGATCCTGTGCATAAACCGCACTGCCGGCAGCTAAAATTGCGAAAAGAAAAATCCTGATGACTTTCATAATTTTTGTACTTAATGTTCGAAAGTGTTTAGAAATTAGAAATTGTACACGGGCTCTATCCCGTTTTATAAAAAAACCCTCTGTAAATATTTTCCTCACTAAACCAAAAATCTCATGATCGACAATACTTGGGAACCCAAGGAATTTCAAATCAAAAATTTGTAGCTTCAGTCTCATTACGCTCACTTTCAGAGATTGTTGGCAAAAGGTTTTACCCTGCACTGTGCCGAATCAATTCATTCTTCTCTTCCAGACTTGTATTCCTCTTTAAACTCCTGAAACTTCCCGATAAAGAAATCGATCATGTCAATCATATCCTTAAGGAACAAAGCGTTTCCGGAGTTCTTATCGGACTTCAGCTCCAAAGCAGACTGAAGAAATTCGTTGGTCAACTTAAGCTTTTGCTTGTGCTCATCAATCAGCGTGAACTTGTCGATTTTTTTGATGTGAAAATACCGTTTCCGCTCACCGGCAACAGTTATATACTCGATGACATTGCGGAGTTCCAGCATCTTTATCGCATTACTGGCTGATCCCTTACTGATCTGCAACTCCTCAACAATTTCATCAAAAGTGAAAAACTCCTTATCCATGATTGTGAGAAGTCCCATGATACGACCCGAGATCGGCTGAAGACCTTCTTTCTCGTAAATCCTCCCCATTGCCTCAACCAACGCCTTCTGTTTCCTAACCCTATCCTCCTCTGTCATCCCTGAAAATTTTCCCTCAAAGATAAGACTTAGTTTTATTGGTTCAGTATAAACTGAACCGGAATTTCAATATTATTACAATAAGGATAAAGAGCAGTTTGTACGGATTTATGCTAAAACGAAATACCGACATTAAAACTTACGGAGCCAGCGAATTTTTCATAATTATCAGTATCGGGGAGGAGGTCGGAATACTCCATATTCTGGATTTCATAAGAAATTCCGACATTAACAGCTGCTTCCCCTGAAACTTTAAAGCGTAACCCGGCTGAGGGGTTTACAAATAAGCCTTCATTGTACATTTCTTCCGACCTGAGTCCTATGGAATTCCCAACTCCCAGTAAAAAATAGGGGGAAAAGTTGCGCTTTGAAAAGTCTTGTCTGAATTCGAGAAAGACTGGTATCTGCAATTCCCCCGAAACGAGATCCCGATCAGGATGCTCTTCCGGTTGCTCGGAATAGTAGCGCACACCCACCCCAATTCCAAGGAAGGAGTTTGGACAAAATTTAATCCCGTTAGTGAAATTCAATTTCAGGTTATCCATTCCATACTTGAATACGCCTATCCCATAACCCAACTCGAAAATCCCCATATATCCTGTCTTGCATTGAAAACTTTGGCTGCTTTGTGTCGATGCGCCTGAGGTATCCATATTTCCCTGATTGAACTGCGTAGCGGTTGTTTCGTGAAGTTCCTCTGCGCTTTGGGGGATTGGGGTTGTCGATACATTTGCATCCTGCATTTCCCGTGTAGTTTGGGTACTTTCCGGGAGAGTCGTTTCCTGCCAGATTGGGGTTGCCGGGACCGGGTCATTTTGTGTCCCTGTGGTTGCCTTCGGAACAGTCGATACTTCTGTGCTATGTGTGGCGGGACCTGTGGGCACTTGCACGCCCGGGGACACCGGAACATTCTGCTTGTCCTGTGTAATCTGCGGAACAACAATTACCTTAGGTGTTTGAGAATCAGGAACCGTCGTTTCAGCTGCTGCTTTCGGTTCTCGGGTGGGCTCAGTGTTCTTGGGGAGATTTATTGGCTTGGGGTTGGGGATGACAGGAATTGGGGCAACCTGCAAATCCCGGGTTCCATGTGTGTATCGTCCTCCCTCTGTTACCCGCGGTTGAGATGTTTCCTGTGTGCCGGTGGTAACGGGAAGGGTTGTTTCATTAACACCGTGCGTTTCCCGGATGGTTTGGGTCTCCTGAGGAAGGGTTGTTACCCGTGGGTTTTGGGTGACGGGGACTGGAGAAACTTTAACGTCCTGCGTTACCTGCGGAACAGTTGTTCCCCCGGTGTTTTGGCCAGCCGGAGCAGTTGGTACCGGAGTTGTCTGCATGGTTCGGCCTCCTTGGGTCACCCGTGGACTTGTGGTTTCATGCGTGACTGATGTAACCGGAACAGTTGTTTCAACAGCGCCCTGTGTTTCCCTGCTTTGTGTTTCCTGAGGGGCTGGTGTTACCTGAGGGCTTTGAGTAATAGGTGCGGGTGTAACTTGCACACCCTGTCGAACCTCTGTTCCTGTTGATACCGCTGTGCCTTGATTAGCTGGGGCAGGAGTTTTTATTACAGCCGGCCTTTCCCTGATATCCGGCTTGGTTTGCGGAACTGTTGATTCCCCGATGCTAGGAGTTGCCGGAGCCACTGTTGGTTGCACCTCCAGTATTACAGGAAGGCTTTCTTCGATTTGCCCGGCATTTCGTGTTTCAGCCTCGTTAACAATCACTTCCTCAATAACCGTATCGGAGTTTTGGTCTGCCTCCTTAGCTATTTCAAGCTGTTCGGGTTTGACGTCCAAGACAGTTTCGTCCACGTGAACCAAACTGTCACTTATCTCGCTGATAACCCGAATTAAAGTATCAATACCTCCGTGAACACCCTGGTCCTTCGTAAAACCCCTTTCCTCATGGGAACTGTTATCCTCCTTAAACCCCGGTGCCACTTTATCACCCTCTTTTCCCTTTCCACTTTCCTCACCAGACTCACTTCCCTCACTTCTCTCACCAGACTCACTAACCTCACCAGACTCACTAACCTTCACCTCAACCCCAATCGGTTCTGTACCTTCTCCCCCGTGAACACCCTGGTCCTTTGTAAAACCCCTTTCCTCATGGGAACTGTTATCCTCCTTAAACCCCGGTGCCACTTTATCGCTCTCTTTTCCCTTTCCACTTTCCTCACCAGACTCACTTCCCTCACCTGACTCACTTGACTCACTAACCTCACCAGACTCACTAACCTTCCCCTCAACCCCAATCGGTTCCGTATCTCCTCCCCCGTGAACACCCTGGTCCTTCGTAAAACCCCTTTCTTCATGGGAACTGTTATCCTCCTTAAACCCCGGTGCCACTTTATCACCCTCTTTTCCCTTTCCACTTTCCTCACCTGACTCACTTCCCTCACTTTCCCCTCCAACCTTAACTTCCTTTACCTCCTTGCCCTTTGTGGAGTCAGAAGGCATAACTGTTTGGGCATAAGAGCGCATAACACTGATAAATATGATAGAAATCAGGATTAAAATTCTTCTCATGGCAATTGATTTTTGGGGATACATGGTATGAACTTTCCAAAGCTAAATGTAAAATTATGGAATACAATAATATTCCTGACAATTGAAGCTTATGCAAGTCAAAATGGAATAAATCTATATAATGTCCGATTTGTTTTTTTTCGGTATGGCTTTTATTTCAAATTCTGTAAGGCAATGTAAGGACAAATTCAGAGTAAAGATGTGGAGGAATCACAGGAATTCATTACAAAAAGCCATAGCCGGTTTGCAATTTCTTTTGGAATGTTATACCTTTTGGCTTCATTTTTTTTGCGGTTTTAAATATGATATGGATTCAGATAAAGTAATTTAATAGAGTTTCTTCATGAAAATCATCCTTGTTATAGCAATATTTCTTTTCTTACAGGGAATGGGTATAAATAATCTTTGCGCGCAAACGATTAACGCGACCGAAATTGTAAGGAAAGCAGATGAAAAATACAACGGGGAAAAAAGCAGTTACAGTGAGCTGTCGATGACAATTATCAGGCCGACATGGCAGAGAAGCATTGATTTCAAGAGCTGGACTCTAGGAAGGGATTTTGCGCTGACACTCATTACATCTCCGCCCAAAGAAGCGGGACAGACGTTTCTTAAAAGAGGTTCCGAAATGTGGAGTTGGAACCCTTCCATCAGCAGACTAATAAAACTCCCTCCCTCAATGATGTCGCAGGGCTGGATGGGATCGGATTACACAAACGACGATATCCTGAAGGAATCTTCCGTTGTAAACGACTACAAGCACGAGCTTGTTGGTGAAGAGATCGTTGGAGGGCGCTTGTGCCACAAAATCAAAATGACGGCCAAAGAAAATGCAGCCATTGTATGGGGGAAGCAATTCAGATGGATCGACAAAAAGGATTTTCTGATCTTAAAAGTGGAGTTATACGACGAAGACGGGTATCTGGTACGAACAGAAACCGCATCTGATATAAAGATCATGGATAATAGGCTGATACCTTCAAAAATTGAAATGGTTCCTGCAGAGGAGCCCGAAAACAAAACCATTCTTTTGATCCGGGAGGTAAAATACAATATTGCTGTTGAGGAACAATTCTTCTCGCAACAAAACATGAAAAGGGTACACTGAAAATATTTTATATTAAGAAATGGTACGGTTAGCGGACACTGAAAACGGCCGTTGACTTGGAGTTTGATTTTGTGAAGTTGGGTTGCGAAAAGTATATCAAGCAAGAACATTTGACGAAATGAAAGAGGAATTCAAAATTGCATGGAGAAATCTCTGGAGGAACAGACGCCGCACCGCTATTACCTCAGCATCGGTTTTCTTTGCGGTTTTCTTTGCAGTGATCATGAGATCATACCAATTGGGTAGTTATGACCATATGGTTACAAACTTCATTGAATCCTTCACAGGTTATATTCAGGTGCAGCATGAAAAGTATCAGGACAACCCTCAGCTTGATTACTCCTTCGATTACGATGAATCAATTACTGCTTCGATCCTGCAAATCGACAAAGTCGTTTCGGTTACTCCTCACATCGAATCCTTCACTCTAGCTTCAAGCGGGGCACAGACAAAGGCAGCAGCGGTAATAGCGATTGATCCGGAGAAGGAAAAAGATTTCTCAAATCCGGAAAATAAACTTGTAAAATACCGAATCACTAACGAATCGGTAAAACTCATGAAGGAGAAGGTTACTATCCCGGATCCTGTTTTGGAAAAGATAATTATGAATCTGGGGCGATCGTATTCATCCTCCTCCAGGCTTGAGCTTGAAATGGACTTTAGCGAGGCCGACAGCGAACTCTACATGTCTTTGATTATGGATTGCTCGAAAGTGCCAAACGGATATCTTACTGCCAGGGACGAGGGAATTCTTGTTTCGGACAGGTTAGCCAGCTATCTGAAGGTTAGCCTTGGTGATTCGGTAATCCTCATGGGTCAAGGGTATCATGGAGTTTCCGCTGCCGGGATTTTTCCCGTAAGGGGAATCATTAAAATGCCCTCCCCCGAGATAGACAACCGGCTGATTATTATGACAATACCCGCCGCTCAAAAACTCTTTGATGCGGAAGGAAAGATTACTTCCCTAGTCGTTAATCTTACTGATAAATCGAACAGGACCCTGGTAAAAGCT
>CAMAZH010000068.1 GCA_945863035.1 Chitinophaga pinensis
ATCAAGCAAAACTGTATTATCCCTGAACATTGAATCCAAAATGGTATAATTGATATCCGCAAAATATACCTGTAGCTTCGTTTCAACAGGGAGGCCATTATCTGTATCTATGGTTAACCTGAAGTAGTCCACCATGTCGATATCGGTGCTAATCTCATCCTCAAAGTCAAAATCAATGGTGTCCTCAAGCGCAAAACCCTCTGCCTTTATCCATATTGGTAAAACAACCTGAACTCCCAGGTCCATGGTGCTGCTGTCGGTTATAAAGTTGTAAGGTCCCGCCAGTCCCAGCGCGTTAGTCTTAGCATACGCCCTGTAATTCAATTGGTTTGGGGAAGTCTCCATAGCTTCGACAATATTTGAATTGTCGTTGTTGATTGGGACTTCCGTAAATTTTGAGCTGCCGATTTCTGTCACTTCAGGAGCGTCAAGATCAAAAGGGTTAACCCCGAAAAAGGTTATGGGAGTAGTTGAACTGTTTATGGTCGAAACCATAGTTACATCCCTTAACTCAATCTGTAAGGGGATGCCATAGGAGTTATTAACTGTCAGCGCCAAGCGCGGATCGGCAAACCGCAGAGATCCTCCCTCAACCCGCTCGTTGAAAAGCGAGACGTCGATTTCCCCACTGCTTGCAAGAATATCATATTCCCCCAGATATCCAAAGACTGAAGAAAAAACATTCTGCTTTAAGGAAACCGAAATCGCGCAACTCTCGTCAGGAAGGACACTTGCCCCGGAATTAACCAAGCTGAGATCAAATTTCAAGGGCAAATACGTGGTGTCAGGATTGGAATTGTCCAGAACGATCTTTACATCAGTCAAGGGGTAGATAAGACTTTCCTCGAAGTTGCCGGTGGAATTGCTTATTTGTATTTCCTGCCTGAAAGGAATGCCGTTAACTAGTATGCCACTGGAGGTTATGGTTAAGACTCCTGTATGATGAAACGTGGATTTGATGTCAACCTGCATGCTACTTGAACGAAGGTTCAAACTATCGATCCTTTCGCCGTTATCAAAGACAAACTCCCCCGACTTGTCCAGGGTAATTGGTATGGGCATTGTCTCGCCAACAGGAACAGGTAACAGAAAAGGATCGGCAGCATCAAAATCGATCACGAAATCAATAAAGTTCTGGTCGGGTATATCCACCACGTCAGATGCCCGGTAAGAAAGCAGTTTCTCTTCATAAATAATAAAAAGCAGGCTGTCTTCATCCTCGTTAACATAATCGCTCAAATTGGCTTCACTGATTATTTCGCTCAGCAGAAGCTTTCCGTAAGCCAGGGGAAGCGAGATTCCAGGAGTAAGCTCGATCTCATCGGAAATATTATTAAAATCATAGTTGTCGTCGAAACAGGAACTTATGCCTATAAGCATTATGAAAGTAAAAATCAATAATGCCTTTTTCCTTGGTTTGTCTTGTGTTTTCATATAAACTTTTTTATAATCAACCTCACTGCACTGAATAGTTGTAAAGAAAGTTGTTCCGGGTACCAACAATCATATTGAACCTGCCATTCAATTCGGGAAAACTGCTTATACTGAATGGCGCTGATCCTTCTAAAGGAAATCCATTGTAGAGGGTCCCATTATTATTATAAAGATAGATATTTCCCGAACTTCGAAGAACTATTCCAATTTTATTATCCTTACCTGAAAATTTATACACTATGGGCCTGAAAGAAATCGCTTCACCGAATTCAAGGCTAAACTTCTCCTCCATAAAGGGGTTCAAAACATGCAGGGTGCTATCGAAAACTGTAAGGTATTCCCCCTTTTGGTCCCCATCCAGATCAGCAAATATAAAATAATGTCCGGGATCTATGCTTCGATCATGGATTTTTTCTACTTTCCCCGAGAGATAAACCCGCATTATGTTCCCAGAAGTATCGGTAGTAACAAGCCGTGCAAGTTTTTCTCCCCGGCTGACATCAAGATAAAACCCGTTATTGGCCGACACCTGGAAGTATTGTTTTACAGCGACCCGGTTGCTGCCTTTTCTGTCAAGTATGTAAAATTTAAACCCATCAATCGCCACAATATAATCCTTACTTCCCACCCTGAAATGCTGAACGGGTTGAAGCACCTTGGTATCTGTGGGCTTGGGCTGCCAACCCGGGATGATCTTACCGTCTTTATCGTACATGTAGATTTTCCGGTCCTCCCCTGGAACACAAATCCGAATGCTCCCGTCATTGTCGTAATCGAAAACTGAAATCCCGGCTGTAGCAGGCGATCGCAACTCAACGGGATATTTCTCAACGGGATTCCCATTGCGGTCCAGAAGGTGGATTTTATCGCGGGTACTGAAGAGGAACTGGAATTTGCCATTTTTATAATAATCCACTTGGAACAGCTCCGATTGTATGGGTCCGTCAAGCATTTGCTTCCAAAGAATGAGCCCGGCGTTACTCAGGAGATAAATCTGATTTCTCTGGTCCTGAATAAATATTTCCTTCTCCCCTGTCAGGTGATTTACCACAATAGCAGGTTTAAAGGCTGTGGTAGTGTCGATGCGACTTTTCCAAACCGTGTTTACCGTCGCACTGAAATCCTTGGAAAAATTTATAAAAAGATGGTTGTACAATAATTCATCAGCGGCCGAATATTGCAAACTTACCGATGTAAATTTCGATAGGCTCTCCTTGCCTGTGTTGAGAATATTGCGGATGGGCTCTGAAATAATCTCCTCGCTCCCTTCTAAAACCGCGGCCGGCCTGGCGTAGAGGAACATATTTGACCTGCTGGAGATATTCTCGCCAAGAGTGGTGTAAGAAGACCCGGACGCCAGGGTGTTTCCGAGTACAACCTTATAAATAAACTCCTTGATCGAATTGTATGAGTTCGCAAACACCAGATAATTATTTATGAAAGTGAAATAATCATTCCCGGGCGATTTGAAACGAGACCCGAAAACCATGGAAGGGATACCTCCCAAGGGTAATTTGTAAACAGTGAGGGTGTTGTTGTTGTCAATCTTATAATCCAGCATCAACTCCGAAGGGTTTCTGCCGTTTTTATGAGCCCATACCCTCATCCATTCAACGAACTGCTGCTCGGCCAGACTCTGGCTCTTCAACTCCATAAAGAAAAATGGATTCAGCACCCTCCCCGATTGCATTCCTGAATATCCGTATTCGTCGCTGATCATCTCGCTGAACCCCTTATCAAGGTCTATTCCATAGTCTTTGAGCAGACTGTTTTTCCGAGCTGTAAGCTCCTTTGAACCGGGATCGTTTTGCAGGAACTCTGCTAGCTGTTTAAAATAAATATCCTTATTCGTAAAGCCATATACCTTGAAAAACCCTACTGCTTCGGGGAGAAAGGCTGGGCAGCCAAAACCGATGGGTTCCTGCTTGTAAAAAAGTTTCAGCTCCTGGCTCAGACTGTCGTTGAAACTGGTAAAGCCGTTCATAACAAGTTTATCGGTTAAGACTTCCACATCAAAGGTTCCCCATGAGGCAAAGTTCAACAATCCTTCAAACTGGTTGGAGTGTTTCGGATCAAGGAACGACCTTAAAACACCCTCGGCCTTCCCGTAATTCACAAATACATTCAGCGGAACTTTTTCCCCAATGGTTTTTTGTATTCTCGTAAACTCCGAAAGGCTTGTCTCCTTTACTCCCGCATCATTGGGTTTAACCACCTCCTCAACCAACTCCGGTGCAAATGAGCCAATAATAACTCCCTTAAGCGTAACAAAACTGAAGTTTTGCAACCCGGAAGTACCTTTCCAACTCAAGTCATAAATATGGCTTCCCTCATAGCGGCGCTTATTGTAATCGAACTCTTTTAGCGATTCGCTCAGGAATTTCAGCAATTGCTTTTCCTGGTTTCCTGCCGATTTGGGCAGGCAATATATGAAGCCTGCAGTCTTGTTTGCTTTTAACGAAACAGCAATGGTAATTCTTTTTCCAAGGTACTCGCGGATTTGTGCATTCTGCTTGATAAGGCTGTCAAGCGCACTTAGGCTGACTGTCTCCTCGTCGATAATCCCGGAGGAGGAAAGTTCCTTCCACATCTCGTTATTCTGTTGTAATTCCGAGACCAGAGAAGGAAAATCGGCCAACTCAAAAACAATTGCTGTCCCGGCAGGGAGCAGAGCAATGGAATCAGCCGTTCCTTCACTGCGGTTACTCACCCAAAGAATACCTGAGATGATTGCTGCAACAAGCAAAAACCATAAAACCACTGTTGGAAAATTCCTCATTACTCGTATTGCAATTAATAATTAGATTCTATTTTATACCCAAAAATCCCCATAATCCCCCAATACTGATCTTCCGTTGGAATGATTTTTGCAGCGAATTCCCGCTAAACTGTCTGTATGAAATCTCCCGGCTTACTTTTTTCGCTTATTCTCGCCCTTTCGATTTTAAGCCAGATGGCCCATGCACAAATCATTACGCTGCTCAATGAGTCTACCAGGGAACCCATAGAGAATATCGCCCTCTACAATTCCACCCGCAGCTACTCAACCCTTTCCGATAAATACGGCAAAGCAAATATCACGAATTTCGGGGAGAGTGATAGTATTTTTTTTCAACACCCGACTTATAACTCCCTTGTATTTATAAAATCGGACCTCGAGAATATAAAAAAGGTGTATCTCGCACGCCGTGTAATTCTAATTGACGAATTTGTGATTTCAGCATCGAAATATGAGGAGAACAAGAAAGATCTGCCCTTTATGATTGACGTGCTCCTAAAGAAAGATCTGGCGAACAGTACGGCTCAGAATGCTGCCGACATCCTTGTTTCAACCGGAAACCTCGCCGTGCAGAAAACTCAGGGAGGCGGTGGAAGTCCGATCATCAGGGGATTCGAAGCCAACAAAATCCTGCTTGTAATCGATGGGGTGCGGATGAACAACGCCATTTACCGCAGCGGTCACCTGCAGAACGCTCTCACCATCGACAATTCCATCCTCGAAAGGGTGGAGGTGATTTATGGCCCCACATCCCTCATCTATGGCAGCGATGCTCTGGGAGGGGTAATTCATTATTATACCCGGGACCCTCAGATGGCCGATGATGACAAACCAAGCTATACAAATGCACAGGCCTTCACCCAATATTCCAGTGCCAACAATGGAAGAACGGGACATCTCGATTTTAACCTCGGGGGAAAACATATTGCCTCCTTAAGCAGCATTAGTTTAAAAAGCTTTGGCGACGTCCGCATGGGGAAAAGCAAAAACCCTTTCTATGGCGATTTCGGAGAACTTAAACATTATGTGGCGCGCATAAACGGTATCGATTCAACCCTGTCCAACCCCGATCCCTATATGCAGAAAAACACAGCCTATTCCCAAGTTGATCTTCTTCAAAAATTCAAATACTCCCCTTCAAAATATTACGACTGGATTCTCAACCTCCAGTATTCAACAAGTTCGGATATCGATCGCATCGACTTCCTCAACGATTATGCTTCGGATGAAGTGAATATGGCATATGCCAGCCACTATTATGGTCCGCAGAACCGTCTGTTCGCCTCCCTCAAATCGGTAGTGAAGAAGGTGAATCCCCTGTTCACCAATATGACTACAAGCCTTGCATACCAACGGATTGACGAAGACCGCTATACACGGAAATTCCGCAGAGACGATCTTATGGCACAAAAAGAGGATGTGCATGTTCTTACCCTGAACCAGGATTACCTGAAACTTATTACCGAAGGACAAAGACTCAATTATGGCGTTGAAATGACCTATAACAGAGCCTTGTCATCTGCCCACTACCGGAATATTGTGGATAATTCCATAAGTTCCGCTCCCACCCGTTACCCCGATGGGGGCAGCACAGCATGGTCGGCAGCTGCCTATGCCAGCTACAGATGGGCCCCTAACAAAAAATACCTGTTTGCCGGCGGACTCAGGTATCAATTCGGCTCCTTCTATTCTAAATTCGACAGCGGTATTTTACCCTATGAGGACATAAACATCAGCAATCCGGCACTTACCGGCAGCCTCAGCATGGTTTACCATCCCGGACCAAGTTGGCAGATAAACACCGTTGTCTCAACCGGCTTCCGTAATCCAAATATCGACGATTACGGAAAAGTGCGGGCCAAAGATGGCGAGGTAACTGTGCCGAATCCGGACCTCTCCCCCGAATACAGCTATAATTTTGAAATAGGAATCAACAAAACCATTGAAGGTTATATAAAAATAAGTGCAACCGGATACTATACTTTGCTTACCGACGCCATCATTAGAAGCGGTTACAGTTTTAACGGGTCCGACAGCTTGTTTTACGATGGCGACATGTACCGCATGATTACGAATTCAAACGCCAGCAAGGCAACTATCCGCGGGCTCTCCTTCGGTCTTGTTTCGGATGTGAATGAAAACCTCCTTCTGAAAAGTACCCTGAACCTTACCCAGGGCAGGGATAAAACTTTTGATGAACCTCTTGCCCACATCCCACCGGTTTTTGGAAGAACATCCCTCTTGTACCATATTTCGAAGTTCACCGTAGAAGCCTATATGGATTACAACGGCTGGAAACGTATCGGCGATTTCTCCCCCCTGGGAGAAGACAATGAGTCGGAAGCAACCCTGCATGGGTATCCCTCCTGGTACACTTTTAACATCAACACCGGATACAGGATCAGCAACAATGTTCAACTGCAGTTTGCCATTGAGAATATTTTCGATACGTTTTATAAAAGTTTTGCCTCGGGTGTGGCGGCAGCAGGGAGAAATTTTATTGTTACTCTAAAGGTAAATGTTTGAAAACTTCTGAAAAACGCTGTAATTATCCCCCTTTAAATGCTTCAATCCACAATGCTCCTGAGTATGAATAGAAAAAATCAGGGATTTTTCAAAGTTCTGCTCCTAACCTGCTATTTGGTAAGCTCCTGAAAAACCTCCTCAAGGCTCATCTCCCGTTTCTGCATTGACAACACCGTAAGTCCCTCGGAAACAGCAAAATTAAAAAGTACCGGTCGCATATCCTTCGCCGGATCCGTCTCAACCAGAATTTCGGTGTCGCTTAGATGCTTCAATTTTAAAATCCCGGGAATGCCCTGAATTTTTAGGGAATCCGGCTTACGGTCGAACTCCAGCAGCAGAGTCTCTTTGTCGATTCCGGCATTGGCCGCAATTTCCCCGGGTTTGCCGTCGGCAACGACAACCCCTTTTCTGAGAATGATTACCCGGTCGCAAATCGCCTCAACCTCCTGCATAATATGTGTGGATAGGATTACCGTTTTTTCTTTGCCGATTTTCGAGATAAGGCCCCGAATCTCAACAATCTGGTTGGGGTCAAGACCCGAGGTGGGCTCATCCAGAATCAGAATCTCCGGATCGTGAACCAAAGCCTGCGCCAATCCAACCCTTTGCCGGAAACCCTTCGATAATGCGCTGATCTTCTTGTGGCTCTCCAGACCAAGCCCGGTCTCCCCGATAACCTCCTCAATCCTGTCTTTTTTATTGCCCTTAAGCGGATAATGTCCTGCCACATACCACAGGTACTCCCGCACATACATATCGGTATACAAAGGATTATTCTCGGGCAAGTAGCCCATCAATCGCCGGATCTGCAGAGAGTCTTCCTCCACCTTTATCCCGTTAACCCAAACCTCTCCCTCACTGACCGGGATAATACCGGTAATAATTTTCATACTGGTGGATTTCCCCGCTCCGTTTGGACCGATAAAACCAACGATTTGGCCACGCTCAACCTCAAAACTAACGCTCTTCAGAGCAGCCTGAATCCCATAATACTTGCTGACATTGCTTAGCTTAATCGACATAGGCAGTTATTTTATACAAACATAGTCAATAAAAAAATTCAAAGGAATGGGAGGGGGCAAAAAGTGCCGGGCTTCAGGGAAGAGCGGGCAGTATTGTGAAATGGGGATAATTTCACATAATTTAATTACCTGAAAACAATTTTTTTGATAATTTTACAATCATTGTCAAACCTACTTTTCATGGAAGTTCAGATTCTGATCCCCTTCTTTATTTACCTGCTTCTGCTCCTCGTCTTTTCCTATTATACCAGTCGCAATAAGCCTCAGGGAATGGAAGGTTTTTTTCTCGGGGGAAGAAAAATGAGTCCTTTCATTATATCTGTCTCTTCCGTTGTCGCTTCACGTGGCTCGTGGCTACTGCTGGGATTTACGACCCAGGCCTATATCATGGGAATGGCGGCGGTTTGGATGGCGGCGGGATTTGTTGTTTCGGAGTTCCTCGTATTCATTTTTCTGGGCCCCGCAATATGCAAATACTCTTCAAATTATAACTGCTTAAGCCTTACCGACCTTATCGTGTCCCGCTTCAAAGACGAAAACCATTCTCTCAGGATCGTGATTTCCTTGGCACTGCTGTTTTTTCTGATCAGTTTTATTACCTCCCAATTGGCAAGCGGTAGCCGGGCTCTTTATGCCCTTCTGGGTCTTTCGGCCACCAACGGGATTATTATTACCGGCGTCATTGTTTTCCTGTTTGTTTTTTTCGGGGGATTTAAAACACTGAGCTATTCTGATGTCTTGCATGCCTTTATTATTCTGGTGGTGCTGATTGGCCTGCCAATAATTATGCTAATTCGCAAAGATGGATTTGAAGAGATCCATACCGATATACTATCGGCCCTTCCGGAGTTTTTCAATCTGAAGCTATTATCCTTTGGCGCTTTGCTGGGATTTTTCACCATTGGTCTGGGTTCGCCGGGAAATGCACAGGTCCTTGTGAAATTCATGTCGGTCAGCAACCCTGCCTCGTTCCCCCGGATGACCCTCGTCAACACGGTTACCAATATACTCATGGCATCGGGAGCATTGTGTATCGGTTTGTTTGCCCGGGTTTATTTTCCTGCGGCCGATTCAATTCCCGGCGCAGATGCACAAAACGTGTATATCGGTCTTGCCGGAGAAATCCTCCCTCCCCTTCTCCTCGGTGTTGTACTGGTTTCGATATTTGCCGCACTTCTTTCAGTAGCCGGTTCCCAGGTCCTCGTGGCTACATCCACAGTGATAAATGACCTGTATAAAAAGACTTTCAATCCCGTTAAAGACTTGTCAGACGCCACACTGCTCCTTTATAGCAGGCTGTCGATTGTGGTTTTGATTTATTCTGCTATTCTCGCAGGAACAATTATCGAAACCGACCTCAGTAAATTCATGCTTTTCGGATGGGCCGGACTGGGCGCATCGATCGGCCCGGCCATCATTTCGGTTTTTGTATGGAAGGATACAACCCGAGGCGGCATCAAAGCCGGGGTAATAACCGGGGCATTCACTGTAATTGTATGGAAATACCTGCCGGTCCTGTCGGATTTAATGTATGAACTTATCCCCGCCTTCGTCCTCGCATCTCTGGCGGTGTGGGTGGGTAGCAAGGTTGACAAAAAACATATGCTGCGCAAATTCAATCGCAAGGCACGATACGAAGATATAAAAACGGATACTTTCCTCGGTTGAGCCGGGGCAACAGAATTGCGGACGGATTTTTAAGAATTCCCAAACATAAACTGCCCCATTTTCGCAAAGGAAGCTTTCGGGTTGACGCACATCACCGGAATGCCTGAAGGATTGTCGATGATATACTGCTCTGAGGCCCCAAAAAGATAATCCAGAAAAGAAATGTGTTTGGTTGTAGTGATAAGAATCAGGTCGGCATTGATTTCTTTGGAAAACGAAATAATTTCCTTGCCGAAACTTCCTGATTTCCGTGCCGTATGGATTTCGTAATCGAGGTTGTTCTGTATGAGGAAACGTATCGCGAAATTCAGGTTTACATTGACTTTTTTGGCAAGGGAAGAATCGCTCACCGGGGCTTTAAAAAGATGCACCTTGGAATTGAAGTACTTACCCAGATATATTGCCCACTGCAGTTTTTCCTTGTTTTCGGATTTAAAATCAATGGGGAACACAATATTCGTATAGCGATTCATGGTCTCCGGCTTATCGTGAACCACGATAAACGGCACAGCCGAACCCACAATGACTTTTAACGCATGACTTCCGAAATACTTTTGAGAACCCTTCATACCATGGGTTCCCATTATTACCATGATAGCGTCGCTTTCGCTAAGGTAATGCGAGATTGCCGAAAACAAACTTCCCTCGAGAATAACCGATTCGCACAATACCTTATGCTCCTCCTGTATTCGTGCGATCTCCTTTTTGAGTTTACTTTCCGCCTCGGAACGAATCAGAGGATCACCAGCTTTAACAACATGTGCGAGCCGAATTTTCGTTTCAACATTCTGCGATAGCTTTATCGCATGCAATAAGGCATTCTCCGACATCCGGGTGAAGTCCCACGTAACTAAAATAACATTTTTCCCCTGATCCATAATATCTCACATTTAATGAAAACAAAGTTACATTTTTTAAACAAGTATAAAAAGATTCTTAACCGATCTGTATAAATAATGCAGCGTCGCGCAAGAAACATATATCCCCCTATAAGCCCTTGAGCTACCCATCGGCCAAAGACCCGATTGATTGCCACGCTGCTGTGGCAGTAAGCGGAATCGGGCCAGGAGTTTGAAACGATAAAAAACCGCCATTTTAGGATGTTTCTCTGCAGATTCATAATTTGAATCGAAAAGAGGTTGGCGCATACAATTTTTAAACGCAAAATTTCAAATCAAAATTGTATTTTTGCACTTATATTCACACCTATAAAATAATTAAGAATCACAGAATGAATAGAAGTGTAATCAAGGACCTGCTAAAATCCACGGAATACGAATCAAAAGTGTTGGTAAAGGGCTGGGTAAGAACAAAGCGCGGAAATAACACGGTAGCCTTTTTGGCCCTTAACGATGGATCAATCATACATAACCTGCAAATTGTTGTTGATGTTCCCTCTTTCGACACAGAGCTGCTTCGGCGGATAAATACCGGTGCCTGCATCGGGGTGCAGGGAACATTGGTTGAGTCGAAGGGACAAGGACAGAAGGTGGAAGTTATCGCCGATTCGGTTGAATTGTATGGAGAGGCGGATCCTGAGGTTTATCCCCTGCAGAAAAAAGGACACTCGTTCGAGTTTCTTCGCGAAATAGCTCACTTGCGCGTCAGAACCAACACCTTCGGGGCGGTGTTCCGCATTCGTCACGCCATGGCTTTCGCTATTCACAAATATTTCAACGACTTGGGTTATTTCTACCTCCATGCACCCATCATTACTGCTTCCGACGCCGAAGGTGCCGGTGAAATGTTCCGGGTAAGCACGCTGGACCCCGATAACCTTCCCCTTACCGAAGATAAAAAGGTAGATTACAGCAAAGATTTTTTTGGAAAAGCCACTAACCTCACCGTTTCCGGTCAGCTTGAAGGAGAGTTGGCAGCCCTTGCCTTAGGCGGGGTTTACACCTTCGGGCCCACCTTCAGAGCGGAAAACTCCAATACCCCCCGCCACCTGGCCGAGTTCTGGATGATCGAACCTGAAGTAGCCTTCAACGACATCAACGACAACATGAACCTGGCAGAGGATTTTCTCAAATACCTTATCAATTACGCCCTTGAAAATTGCTCCGACGATTTGGAATTTCTCAACTCAATGGTCGATAAAGAACTTATTGAACGGCTGAAATTTGTTGTTAACAATAACTTCGTACGGATGTCGTACGAAGGAGCCATCGAAATCCTTTTAGCCTCCGGACAGAAATTTGAGTTCCCCGTTAGCTGGGGTCTCGATCTGCAAGCAGAGCACGAGCGTTACCTTGTGGAAAAACATTTCAAATGCCCCGTTATCCTTACCGACTATCCCCGGGAAATAAAGGCTTTTTACATGAAACAGAACAACGACAACCGAACGGTAAGGGCCATGGATGTGCTCTTCCCTCGTATCGGTGAAATAATTGGAGGTTCGCAACGTGAAGAGAATTTTGATAAATTGCTTGCGAGAATTCGTGAGTTAGGTATGCCGGAAAAAGAATTATGGTGGTATCTTGACACCCGAAGATATGGCACGGTAACGCATAGCGGATTTGGATTGGGTTTTGAGAGACTGCTGCTTTTTGTAACAGGAATGTCAAACATAAGGGATGTTATTCCCTTTCCCAGAACGCCTAAAAATGCTGAATTCTAATGAGTTCCCGGGCTAAAAAGTTGCTGAAGTTGCGCCCGGCAAAACTTTACAAACCCTATAAATCTTTTAAACTGTAATAATTTCACAAACCAATGCTCAACCAGCGTCTCCAACAAAAACTGCTTCAGAAGCTTTCCCCGCAGCAGATCCAGATGATCAAACTGCTGGAGATCCCTACAATGCAGCTGGAGCAGAGGATCAAGAAGGAAATGGAGGAAAACCCTGCTTTGGAAGAAGGGGAGGAGGAGGATTTTGATCAGCCGGATACCGATGACAGTTATGAGGACGACGATTCCGCGGAAGCACAGAAGGAGCAGGATGAGTTTTCCCTGGAAGATTATATCGGCGACGACGACATTCCCGATTACCGACTGAACACCAGCAACTACTCCAAAGACGATAAGTACGAAGACATTCCTTTTTCTGTGGGAAACAGTTTTCATGAGTTTCTGGAGTCGCAGCTCGGCCTCAGGATGCTAAACGACCGGCAAAAAATGCTGGCCCAGTATCTGATCGGGAATATCGACGAAGAAGGCTATATACGCCGGAAACTCGAGGCTATCGTCGACGATCTGGCCTTCGCCCTGAGCATTAAAACCGACGAGGTTGAACTGCGCGGCATCCTTGAAATCATCCAGGATTTCGACCCGCCCGGGGTTGGCGCACGCGATCTGCAGGAGTGCCTCCTGATTCAGATTCGCAAGAAAGACCTCAACAACCCGGCTGTTTTGAACGCGCATGAAATTCTCAAGTTCCACTTCGACGAGTTCACCCGCAGACATTACGACAAAATCCTTACCCGCGTTGATATTACCGAGGAAGAACTCAAAGATGCAATAGAGGAAGTTATCAGGCTAAACCCCAAGCCGGGAAGCACCTACAGCGATCCGATGAACAAAACCCTCGAGCACATCGTTCCCGATTTCATACTCGAAAACAACGACGGCGAACTTGAGCTTACCCTCAACAGCCGCAATGTTCCTGATCTGCGCGTAAGCAGAACCTATTACGAAATGCTCGAGAATTTCAGCGCCAAAAAGGATAAAAACACCCGCACCGAGAAGGAAGCCGTTACCTTTGTAAAGCAAAAACTCGATTCGGCAAAATGGTTTATCGATGCCATACGGCAACGACAAAACACCCTGCTGCTTACCATGAACACTATACTCTATTACCAGAAGGAATATTTCATCGACGGGGACGAGAGAAAACTGCGGCCTATGATTCTAAAAGATATCGCAGACGTCACCGGCCTCGACATTTCCACCGTCTCCAGGGTTGCAAACAGCAAATACATTCAGACCCACTTCGGTATTATGCCTCTTAAGTATTTCTTTTCCGAGGGACTCCAAACCGATTCCGGGGAAGAGGTTTCCACACGCGAAATTAAAAAAATCCTGGAAGAGTGCATAGAATCCGAAGACAAGCGCAAACCCGTGACGGACGACAGGCTTGCTGAAATTCTCAAAGAAAAAGGTTACCTGATTGCCAGACGAACGGTTGCCAAATACCGCGAGCAACTCAATATTCCCGTTGCCCGTCTCAGAAAAGAACTCTAAAAAATCCATCCTTTCCCGATGCTCAAAAAAACAGCCCTCGTCTTTACAGTTCTCCTTCACCCGCTCTTTATGCCCCTTGCAGGGATACTCATCCTCCTTTTCTCGGGAAGTTACGTCGCCCTCCTTCCCCTTGCAGCCAGGAAACTGATCATTCTCCTTTTTGTCTCCGGCACCTTGCTCCTGCCTGCATTGATGATTCCTCTCGCCTACTTTCGCGGTGATGTGTTTTTGCAAAAACAAAACGAAAGAAACATCCCCCTTACCCTTACGTTGATCTTTTATCTCCTTACCTACTTCCTGTTCCGGAAAGTCCCAGTCTACGGGTTTATGCACAGCTTCCTGCTAGGGGCCCTGGTGTCGGTCTTCTTGGCTCTTATAATAAACCTCCGTTGGAAGATCAGTCTGCACATGATTGGCCTGGGCGGTCTTACGGCTTTTTTGCTCATGATTACCCTTACCCGACAAATAAATTTATTCCCATGGTTGTTGCTCTCAGTGCTTGCCTCGGGGATCGCAGGGACATCAAGGCTTTATCTCGAAGCTCACTCACCTGCGCAGGTTTATTCGGGTTTTATCCTGGGATGCCTGTCGATGGCTGCCAGCATGTTTGTTTACGGTGCTTAAGCACGTTACACGCTTCAAGACCTTCATTTCGGGCTCCTTCAAAAACACAAACCATGACTTTCATCATACCTCCTTACCAAATCGAGCTTTACTTTTGAAGCGTCATAACCGGATGCCCATGCAACAAAGAAACATACCTAAAGAATGGCTCGAAGAGTTCAATGTAAACGTCAAGTTTATCGATGAACAACACCAATATTTTTTCAAGGTTCTGAAGGAGTTGGAAACTATGACCCAATCCAACATCTGCCGCGAAAAAATCTCAGAGATCTTTTTCTCCCTGGTGCATTACGCCGACAATTTCCTTATTCAGGAGGAAATTTATTTCAAGGGCCTGAATTACCCCGGTCTAAGAGAACACCATCTTAAACACGATGTCTTCGTTTCAGGAATTATTAATCTCAAGGATGATTATGCATCCGGTAAAACCCAGGTTTGTGATACGCTGCTCGTGTTTATGACGGATTACTTCTATGAGCACATATTGGATTATGACGTTAAGGCCGTTGAATATCTCAAGGCACTGTAAATCAATTTTATGCCTTTTTCGGAAACTGCGGATTCCCAGGGGATTCAAGCCTTTATCCCTTAGCCTGGTCTTTCGTCCCAAGGCTTATTATCGCAATGCCATTTATTTCCTTAAATTTACTTCGTAATATTGCAAAGAATTTTATGCCCATGAAAAGATTTTTTGCTCTGCTCTTTTTGATCGCCGCACTGCTATCATGTAAAGATGATTTAACAAAAATCAAAAAGAAGGATTTAATACCCAGAGAGAAATTTATTGAAATCCTGATCGGGATTCATATGACCGATGTCGTCATCTCAGGATCAGAGTATTTCAGGAAATACAAACCCGAAGACACCTTGGAGGTCTATGCCGAACTCTTTGAAAAACACCAGGTCACCAAGGCCGAGTTCGACAGTACTGTTTCTATGTACATCCGTCAGCCCGACATCTACCTTAAGGTTTACGATGAGGTGCTCCTGAAGCTCAATTATATGCTCGACACCCTCAAAAACAATGACCCTCAATTTCCAAACGATGCCACCTTGGAATAGGAGACTATGAGAATTCGCAAAATATCCGCCAGTTATATTTTTTCACCAAACACAGGTTTTCTGAAAAACGGGATTCTTAGCCTCTGCGAAGACAACCGCGTTCTCAAAATTACCGATACGGGTGGCAAGCTAACCGAAGAGGCCAAACTCGAACACTATAACGGAATCCTCTGCCCGGGCTTTATTAACGCACACTGCCACCTTGAGCTCTCGCATATGCTTGGAAAAATACCACGGAATCAGGAACTTCCGGGATTTATCGAAGCTATCATTCCCGGCAGGAAAGCCGATACGGAGGAAATCCAAAAAGCCATTGCCAAAGCCGACAGCCAAATGCGCAATGAGGGAATTGTGGCTGTGAGCGACATTTGCAACAGCCCGGATTCCTATGCTGTCAAGTCGTCGAGCCCAATCCACTACCACAGCTTTATTGAGGTTCTTGGCACTTCGGAAGCTTCGGCAGAGACAGCTTACCGAAACGGACAAAACCTGGTGCGGTTGGCCCGGCAGAAGTTTTCACTTAATGCAAGTATTACGCCGCATTCGGCTTACGGGCTCTCAGAATTGCTCTTCTCCCTGATCCGCGAAGGAAGGGGCGCATCCGATACTATGTTTTCAATCCACAATCAGGAATCCGAAGCGGAGAATGACCTGGTAAGCACGGCAAACGGTAAACTTTTTGAGACCTTTGGCAAGCTGGGATTCGACCTGAGCTCAAAAACACCTCAGCACAAAAATTCCCTTCCCTGGCTCATGAAACAACTCCCCCGTGATATCCGTCTGTTGCTGGTACACAATCTGTATACCGCTGAAAAGGATATCCTCGATTCGGATGCAGAAGCGGCTGATATATACTGGGTTATGTGTCCCAAATCGAATTTTTATATCGGGGGAAAGGGCCCTGGCAACTTCCTGATGAATCGCTTTTCCAACCGCATCTGTATTGGCACCGACAGTTTGGCTTCAAACGATAAACTTTCGATTTTGGATGAGATTTACACGCTGCAGAATGAACACCCTGAGATCCCATTGGACAAATTGCTGACCTGGGCAAGCCTCAACGGCGCCAAAGCTTTGGGTCTCGACAAATGGTTCGGGAGTTTTGAGCCGGGCAAAAAATCGGGGGTGCTGCTGATTGAAAATGCGGATATCCAAAACCTTCGCCTGAAAAAAGAATCGCGCGTGAAAGTACTAGCCTGAAAACTACTTTATATCGTTAAACCTGTACCCAATCATCAGTTCATGCGATCCGGAATTGAATTTCCTGAGCCCGTTCACCCCCATGTCGTAAGCGTATCCAAAGCTGAACCGGTCATCGTAGTTATACCCCAAAAGTATCGATACCGCATCTTTCATACGGAATGAAAGCCCTCCCCAAAACATTTCCTGATATATAACCCTCGCCGTCAGATCAAACTGAAAAGCCTTGGGCGAGGTAACCTTTATGATTACAGATGGCTCTATGGTAAAATCACGATCGATCTCGTATTTGTATCCCCCGGTAAGATAAAAATGCGATTTGAGCTTGTTCAACCCGCTTTTCACATCGTATATCCTGAGCTTGTTATTCAGCAGCTGATTGGCGGAGAACCCGGCATAGAATTCTTTGGCATACAGGTAAAACCCAACAGCAGCATCGGGAATATAGGAAGAGTTTACCACAGGCTGGATAGCAAGGTCGGTAAGATCTTTCGGATTTACCTGAGTCCCATCCAGTTTGTATTGCATCAGCCCGAACGACAAGCCTCCCGACAGGCGCATGTCGCTGTTTATCTCAATGTTGTATGCATATGAGCCGGTAAGACCTGTACGACTTGTTGGACCGGTTACGTCGTTGTAAAAGTAGCCCCCGAAACCCATGGGAAGCTTTCCGTGAGGCCCGTAGATGCTGAGTGTGTTAGTGAGAGGGGGATCGGTAATCCCCATCCACTGAAACCGGTGATTGCTACGGATCTGGTAAAAGTCGTTCGTGCCAGCCACCGCCGGATTGATCACAAAATCGTTGAACATATACTGGGTGAAATGCGGCGATTGCTGAGCCAGCGCGGAAGAAAGAACTCCGGTAATAATCAGTAATATGAAAAGTATCTTCTTCATGGCTATCTCACTATGGTTAAAGGTCCGGTAATCGCTTCAGCTCCCTCGTAGGGAACGATCACATAATAATAGGTACCTATTGCAACATCCTTACCCTTATAGGTTCCGTCCCAGCGCTGCTCGTCGCTGTATCCCTTTGAGCTGAACAACTTCTCGCCCCAGCGCGTGTAAACTTCCACAAGCATCTGAGGATAGAGACTTGCGCTTTCGATCTCGAAGTAGTTGTTCAGGTCATCCCCGTTGTTTGGCGAGAAGGCATCATATACTTTAAGCTTCTCAGCGATTTTTACCAGAATCGTATCCCGTTCCACACAGCCAAATTCGGTTGTTGCTGAGACAATAAACAATGTGTTGACCAAGGGGTTTGCAACCGTCGAAGATTCATCGGGAGTTGCAAGACCCTCGGCAGGAAGCCAACTGTAACTTTCAAACTCGCCGCCCGTGGCAACCAACACCACCTCCTCCTCTTTGACAATGGTGGTGTCATTACCGGCAAACAGACCTAGTGGTGGCCGGATGGAGATCGAGATCGTATCGGTATCAAAGCAATCGTTGAAACCGATGACTGTTAGCACGTAACTTGCATCGGAGCTTACCGAAACAACAGGATTGGAGATGTTCGGGTTGCTCAAGCCTTCCGCGGGAGACCAACTCATCACAGGCCCGCCCTGACCGTCGAGAATAATGCTTTCCCCAAAACAAAGCGAAGTATCGTTCCCTGCATTGGCTATAACCGTAGTAATGGCCGACACCACAATAGTCTTCTGGCTGACGCATTCTTTCGAGTCCGTTATCGTCACACCGTACGATCCGAATGGAACATCCGACAGATCCTGGGAAATTTCTCCCTTATCCCATAGATAGCTGTAGGGTGAAGTTCCTCCGTTAACCGTTACATCAATGGCCCCGTCGTTTGTGAAGGAGGAGCAGCTCGAAGGCGTGATGCTGGCGAAAATATTAATTTCCAGAGGTTCCGTAATCTCAACCGTGTCCTGGAAATACCGGTTCATGCCATCCCTCATGAAAATGTTGTAGGTTCCCGGACTAAGGTTCGTGAACGACCCGCTGGTATGCCAACTGGTACTGTCATCAATGGAATATTCCTCAAGGGCAACAGAATTGGAGCTTATCATAGTGATTGAGCCCTCATTGTCCCCCTTACAGTTGGAACTTGTCAGGGTAACGGTAACATCAAGAGCGGGAATCGACGGCACAACCACGATTTCCTGATAGGTGCAACCATTATCATCCTGTATCACGAGGGAATAATCTCCTGCAAAAAGCCCTGTATAAGAGGTCTGTGTGGAGAATGTCCCTCCTGTCCCGCTAATCGTGAAAAGTAAGACTCCGGTGCCGCCACTCGCATTTGAAATTGTGATCGATCCTCTGTTAAACTCGTTCAAGTCGGGAGTCGTCGCTATATCGGCAGTAATGGCATCGGGCGCCATTACGACAAGGTCTGAAGAATTCAGAGTGCACAGGTTCTCATCCCTTGCTGTAACGGTATAGCTCCCTGCGGCTAAGCCTGTAAAATGTCCGGAGGACTGCCAACTTGAAAGATCAAGGCTGTACTCAAGGCTTCCTGTTCCACCCGCGGCCACAAAATCGACTTCTCCTGCAGTATCATAATAGCATCCTACGATATCCACCTTATTTTCGCTAAGCATAGTAATGGCATCGGGATCGGCAAAACCAAGAGTGTCCAAAACGAGGGCGCAGCCATTGTCGTCCTGAAGGCTCAGGTAGTACGTGCCGGCAGCCAAAGCGGTAAAGTCGCTAAACGTGCCGAACGTAATTGCGTCGTCAATGCTGTAGATATAGGGTGCAGTTCCCCCGCTGGCATAGATATGAATCCCGGCGTTACCCGCCCCGTTGCAGG
>CAMAZH010000069.1 GCA_945863035.1 Chitinophaga pinensis
CCCCCGGAACCCTTTTGAGGTTCACACGCTTTCCAGGCGTGCCAGTTAAACCACTCCTGCATCTCTCCATATAACCGAACAATTGGATTCCGTTTTGCGGGACCCTGATTCTCTAATCAGGCCCTATTTTCCGGAAAAATTTCGGGCCGCAAATTAGTAAAAAAAATGGAACAATACCTACTATGGCAAAGTAATTTCTCCCCGGATCGAACTATTTAAAAGGAATATAAGGTCATCATGCGAAAAGCCCTGTCCAAGTAGCAGCATCATTTTGGTTGTTGCCGCCTCGGTAGTGATATCGTAACCGCTGATTACACCGGCTTCAGAAAGCTTTCGGCTGGTTTCATACCTGCCGAGCTCAACACTTCCCGTGCTGCACTGCGTTACGTCCAAAACAATTATTCCATTTTCGATGGCTTTCCTGATTCTTTTTACAAACCACTCATCCGCAGGGGCATTTCCCGAGCCAAACGTCTCAAGTATAACAGCCTTCAAGCCCTTAATTCCCAGAATTGAATCGATAAAAGCCCTGTTCATCCCCGGAAAGAGTTTGAGAATAGCTATATGGTTATCAAACTTCGTCTTAACGCTAAGCGTTTTACTCTTCTCCGGATACAAAATATCCTCAGTATTATATTTAATGTGTACGCCCACTTTTGCCAGAGCCGGGTAATTGGCCGATTGAAAGGCGTTGAAATTATCGGCATTGATCTTCGTGGTGCGATTCCCCCGGTATAACCTGTTTTCGAAATAAATGCAAACTTCCGGTACAATAGGTTGGCCGTTTTCTTTTGCTGCCGCTATCTCGAGGGAGGTAATAATGTTTTCCTTGCCATCGGTCCGTAATACCCCGATTGGCAGCTGTGATCCGGTAAAGATAACCGGCTTTGCCAGGTTCTCGAGCATGAAACTCATAGCAGAGGCCGAATAAGCCATTGTATCGGTACCGTGGAGCACCACAAAACCGTCAAAATCGTCATAATTGGAGGTTATAATCTCCGCGATCTTAATCCATATTTCGGGACCAATATCAGAGGAATCCATAGGTGGATCGAAAGATATTGCCTGTAAATGGAAGCCAAACTTCTTTATTTCTGGCACCTGATCAGAAATCAGCTCGAAATTCAATGGGAGCAATGAACCGGTGAGGGGATTCAGCACCATCCCGATAGTTCCGCCGGTATATATTATCAGGATCGAGGTCTGCTTATCGCTCATATTAAATCTGTTTAAATAGCTCGCTTGCATTTGCACTTGTTATCTCAGCAAACTGATCGGGCGAAACCGACAACAGTTTTGCAAGGAACTCATTTATATATATAAGATGTGAACTTTCGTTTCTGCTTCCTCGTTTTGGAACGGGAGACAAATAGGGTGAATCCGTCTCAAGGAGAAGTCTGTTTAGGGGGATCTGACTCACAACCTTATCCAGACCGGCGTTTTTAAAAGTGACAATGCCGTTGATACCCAGATAGAAATCATATTTCAAAATTTTGGCCGCTTCTGCCAATCCCCCGGTAAAGCTATGAAACACCCCACGCAAGCCAGAACCTGCATGCTTGTCGAGAATATTGAAAATTTCCTGAAATGAGTTTCGGGCATGAATTACGATGGGAAGATTCAATTCTTTGGCCAGTTCAATCTGTTTTTCGAAGGCATCCTGCTGCTGGGGAAAAAATGTCTTGTCCCAATACAGGTCGATTCCAATCTCGCCAATGGCAATAAACCCTCCCGTCAAGGCCTGTTCTCTGACCGTTTTAAGCTCATCAACATAGTTTTCTTTTACTGATCCGGGATGCAGACCTATCATAGGAAACATGGACTTCGGGTAACTGCGGCAAAGCTTCAACATTGCTTCAATGGTTCCGGAATCGATGTTGGGCAGGAACATCCTTTCGATCCCTGCATCCAAAGCGTTTTGGATCACCTTTTCCCTGTCGGCATCAAATTCCCGCAGGTAGAGGTGTGTATGTGTATCGGTAAGCGCCACTATGAAATTATCATGTTTTTGTTAAACTCTTCTCCTGATATCAGAACTATTGCTTGAAAAACCTTGGTATTCTTTCCCGAAAATGTGCAGCAAATGTATAAAAAAAAGGGGCGTGCAAGCCCCTTCATTTCATACTGTTGAACATAAGAATCAAACAATTCCCTGCGCCATCATAGCATCAGCCACCTTGACAAAACCGCCGATGTTGGCTCCTTTTATGTAATTTACATACCCCCCGTTTTCAGTGCCGTATTTAACACAGGTTTGGTGGATATTCTGCATAATGGTATGCAGACGCGAATCGACTTCCTCTCTCGACCATGGCAGCCGCATGGAATTCTGAGTCATCTCAAGCCCGGAAACGGCAACTCCGCCCGCATTGGCAGCTTTTCCGGGACCATAAAGAATTCTCTCGCGCAGGTATACCTCGATTGCGCCGGGTGAGGAAGGCATATTTGCCCCTTCGGAGACGAGCTTGCAACCATTTTTTATCAGTGCAAGGGCATCCTCTTTCTGCACCTCATTTTCGGTTGCCGATGGGAATGCTGCATCGCATTTGATGTTCCATGGGCGCTGACCTTCAAAATACTCTACACCGAAATTCTCTGCATATTCAGAAATCCGGCCGCGACGAATATTTTTGAGTTCCATCACATAAGCCAGTTTCTCATCATCAATCCCTGCGGGATCGTAAATAAAACCTGCCGAGTCGCTTAACGTCAGTACTTTTGCCCCAAGCTGGTTTAGTTTCTGCACTGTAAACTGGGCTACATTTCCCGATCCCGACACCACGGCGGTTTTGCCTTTGAGGCTTTCGCCTCTTGTTTTAAGCATCTCCTCGGCAAAATACACATTTCCGTACCCTGTAGCTTCCGGGCGAATAAGGCTTCCTCCCCATTCGATCCCTTTACCCGTGAGCACGCCGGTAAACTCGTTTCTGATTCTTTTGTACTGACCAAACATATAACCGATCTCGCGGCCGCCAACACCGATATCGCCAGCCGGCACATCAGTATTTGGACCAATGTGCTTGCACAGTTCGGTCATGAAACTCTGGCAAAAACGCATCACTTCGTTATCCGATTTTCCCTTGGGATCGAAGTCCGACCCACCTTTCCCGCCCCCCATGGGCAGTGTGGTGAGGCTGTTCTTAAAAACCTGCTCAAAGGCAAGAAATTTCAGAATGCCCAGATTCACAGTGGGGTGAAACCTCAAGCCACCTTTGTAGGGGCCGATAGCACTGTTCATCTCAATACGAAATCCACGGTTCACCTCAACCTCACCCTTGTCGTTCATCCAGGGCACCCTGAAAATGATAATTCTCTCCGGTTCGGCGATCCTTTCCAGAATCTTCGCGAATTTATATCTGGGATTCTCTTCAATAAATGGAATTAATGATTCAGACACTTCCATTACGGCCTGGTGAAATTCGGGTTCGGCGGGATTTTTCGCTTTAATCTTCGCCATAAATTGCTCAACTCGGGGGTCCATAGAAATAGATTTAGGTTTTGTAGAAAAAATTCAGGATGAACAAAAATATCAAAAAATAACATGAATTTGATCATTTTCATCCGATATTTTATGAAAATTGTAATAAACAGCCGCATTTTTATACAAATTCGCTAAAAATTGGGGGTCGTTTCTTTTAGTGAAAAATTTGAATACCCATATTGAGACCCATTTTTAAACCAGGCGGTAGTAATTACCCGGACACACGCTAACAAGGGCTTTGAACTCCATGTTCAGCAGGGTGGCGGAAATTTTGCTTACCGGCATTCCTGTGCGGAGGCTCAAGATATCAGGGCTTAGCTTTTCCTCGTTTTGCAACTCATCCGCAATTTTTCGCTCATCCTCATTCATCTCCACGAAAAGACTTGCCTGTCGGGGCTGTGTTTTTGTGTCTTTCCGATCCCATCCCAGGAGATACTCGATATCGGCATATCCTGCCACCAAAGCGGCTTTGTTATCCCTTATCAGCATATTACAGCCTTCCGACATCGGGTCGTTTGCCCTGCCGGGAAGGGCAAAAACATCGCGGTTGTACGACAATGCAAGATCTGCAGTGATCAAGGCCCCGCCTTTTTTACCCGACTCAATTACCAGAGTCGCATCCGAAAGCCCGGCAATAATCCGGTTGCGTTTGAGGAAATTATTCCTTTCAGGATTGTCGCCCGTACAAAAATCGGTAAGCAGAGCACCTTTTTCAACAATTTTAGCCGCAAGGTTTTTATGGGCAAAGGGATACAGCGTGTGGAGGCCATGCGCAAGAACAGCTACTGTGTCCTGCCCGTTGTGCAACGCAGCCATGTGGGCCTGTGCATCCACCCCATAGGCAAGGCCGCTAACAATGAGTACTTTGTGATTATTTTCCGTGAGATCCCGGATAATTTTGCGGCATTGCTCGGCACCGTACTCGGTGGAGTTTCGTGTCCCAACAATACTCAAAGCTTTACCGGGATTCAATACGTTACATCCTTTCAAATACAGTACCAAGGGTGCGTCGGGACACTGTTTAAGTCGTTCGGGATATTCTTTGTCGAATATGCTAAGGGCACTGATCTGGTTTTTTCCGATAAAAAGCAACTCGCGGTCGGCCTGGATCAGAACCTCATCGGGTTTGACAGAACCAGCAAGAAAGCTCCCGATTCCGGGGATTTTCTGAAGATTTGACTTTTTCTCGCTGAACACAGCTTTCGCCGAGCCGGTATATGCAATTAATTTCCTGGCAGTTATACTGCCCACGGCCGGAATTAAGGTAAGGGCTATCAGAAACCGGAGGTCTTCTCTATCCATGGATTTTCTCTTTCACCTTAATGACAGAAAAGGGAAAATCTCACACATCAATGAGCTAAAAATTTGCTGTTTATAAATATTTTCCTCTTACGCGCTCAAAAACAGCCGATTGCGAAATCGCCCCGGCATTTCCGGGCTGTTGCAAATAACTTTGCAAGTTGTAGCGTAAAACTCCAGTCCTCAATTCCGGGTATAATCAAATTTCTTTTTTGCATGAAGATTAAGGCATGCCTTAATCTTTTCCCGATCCTTGCGGTTCACGGCCGATAGGCTTACGCCCGGATACCTGGCAATACCGGATTTGTATTTCCCGTGCAAATAGAGCATCTCTCCGCGACCAAAGAAGAATTTCTCAACTTCCCAGGAAAAAAAGCTTTGCTTTGGAATTTCAATCGAGTTTTTCTTCCGGTTAAATATCCGGGTTGGATAATACCTGAGGATAATCTTGTCGCCGTTATCGGTAAAATATACAAAATTCGGTTTCAGCAGAATATTGTATACTATCAGGCCAACGTACAAAGCCAATAAGGCTAAAAGATACCAAAGCCTGTCGATTCCGAAAACAGGTGACTTAAAATACTCGGTAAACCCGAAAGCGATAACAAGCAGCGTAAGAGCAATTGTGGTTATAAACTTTCTAAGCCAAATCTGAAATGTATTTCTCCGGTTGTCTAATTTCATATCGATGTTTTTTGTTGTTTACGCCTTTTGAGCTCTTTCAGAATAAAGGCTAACTCGCGACCTGTTTGACCCGAAACGGAACTGTTCTCCTCAACCCTTCTCAACAAATAGGGAAGCACGTGTTTCACAGGCCCATAAGGCACATATTTTGCCACATTATACCCTTGTAAAGCCAGATTAAAACTGATGTGGTCGCTCATCCCGTACAGTTGGGAAAACCAAATTCTTGAGTCATCGGGATCTAAACCTTTCTGTTTCATCAATTCCATAAGGTAGGAAGAGCTCGTTTCATTATGCGTTCCATTAAAAACTGAAATACGTCCGATGTTTTCCACTGAAAATTTCAGAGCCTCGTCATAATCCCTGTCGGTACTTTCCTTGTCGGGCTGAATAGGGTCAGGGTATCCCTTTTGCCTTGCCCGTTCCCTCTCCCTTTCCATGTAGGCGCCGCGGACAAATTTTGCACCGAGGAAAAAATCTCCCTCGCATGCCTGCTTAAAATTCTCCTTCAGGATGCCCAGCCTGTCCCAACGGTACATCTGATAGGTATTAAAAACGATGGCCTTTTGCCGGTTGAATTTTCTCATCATTTCCATAACCACGCTATCGATGAATGGCTGATAAAAGCTATCCTCCGCATCAATAAGTATTGGCAGGCCGCATTCCGAGGCTTTTTTGCACAGTGTCTTTACCCTCTCCCGGAATTTCAGCCCTTCGTTCAGTGTCTCGGCATCGCTCACGCCCCCGATGCTTAATGCTTCCAAGGCATAGGATCGGATAAAGGCAGTGGGTTTGAAAACAGCAAAAGGAATATTCGGGTTGCTACCGGCAAATTCGATTGATTTAAGGGTTTCCTGAAAAGCCACCTCAATCTTTGCATCATCCTCCCCACCCTCAACGGAATAATCCAAAATAGATTTTACCCCGGCCGAGCCTAGTTTTTCCACTACCGGTTTGCATTCGTTAAGGTTCTCGCCTCCGCAAAAATGCTTAAAGACAGTGGGTTTCACAATCCATGACACAGGAAAACCAATTCTTATGGCTCCCGGGATTATCTTATTTCCAATTCGCACAATAAAACCGTACGAAATAATTCTAAACAGCCACAGGGCCCTTTTAAGATCAAAGTTTGATTTTATTCTGAAGGCAACTTCAGTATTTTGGAATATGTTCATGTTTCAGTTGTTGCGTCCCGAAGCTGACGAGTTTTTGCACCGGGCAAAGTTACATTTAAAAACTCTGATCTCCCTGCTCATCTTTTAAAACCCAAAAAAACAGAATTAAAACAATTTTCGTTAAATTTATGCCAAACTTCATTAAATGATCTACAACATAAAAAATACGGAATCCATTGTAAAAGGTGTTGTACATCTTCCCACCTCCAAAAGCATATCAAACCGATTGTTGATTATGTCTGCACTTAGCGGAGACCGGCTGATTCCCAAAGAATTATCGGACAGTGACGATACCATCGTCATGCAAAAAATCTTACGTTCGTCGTCTTTGGAGCATAATGCCGGGCATGCGGGAACGGCGATGCGGTTTCTTACAGCTTATTTTGCCTGCAAGCCTGGAGAGGTGCTTCTCACCGGTTCCGAACGAATGAAAAACAGGCCCATCGGCGTGCTGGTCGATCTGCTAAGGGAGTTGGGAGCCTCAATCGAATACACAGGAAAAAAAGGGTTTCCTCCCCTGAGAATTACCGGTGCAAAATTAAAGGGAGGAAAACGAAGCATAAACAGCGAGGTCAGTAGTCAGTATATCAGTGCATTGTTACTGATTGCCCCCTATTTGCACGGGGGATTGGACCTCTCGCTAAAAGGGAATATGGTCTCGGCCAGCTATATCAATCTAACCCTGCAACTGATGAAAAGGGCTGGCATTCACTATTCATGGAACAATAATAATATAAAGATAGAAGAGGGTAATTACCATGCCGGGGCATTCCATGTTGAGCCCGACTGGAGTGCTGCCTCCTACTGGTACGAAATGGTTGCTCTGGCTGAAGAAGCAGATATCTTTATTCCGGGGCTTACATCCGACAGTTTGCAGGGCGACGCTGCCCTTTCCAGTATTTTCGAATCCCTTGGAGTAAAAACCGTTTTTGAGGAAAATGGGGTGTCCCTTTTAAAGACAAAACCCACATTGGATTTTTTTGAATATGATTTTACCCTGAGCCCCGATTTGGTTCAGACTCTCATTCCTACCTGCGTTCTAAAAGGCATAGCATTCCGCTTTACGGGTACGCAGACCCTGCGGATAAAGGAAACCGACCGGATTCTGGCTCTCCACAATGAAATGAGGAAATTCGGGGTGCAATTGGATTACACTGAAATCGGCGATTGCATTGCATGGGATGGCAAATCGGTTTTCAAGCCCCGAAAATCGGTTTTGATCGACACCTATGAGGATCACCGGATGGCAATGGGATTCGCACCTGTTTCACTGTTGACTAAGGAAATCAGAATTAACGATCCCGGGGTGGTTTCGAAATCCTATCCCGGGTATTGGAAAGATTTAGCGATGACAGGGTTTCTTGTGGAACACCTTGACGCGAAAAAGTAAGGGGTGTTGAACTAGCGGCTTTCCCGTTTGGCTTTAAAGAAGGCTTTGAGCATCTCCCCCGAAATCTCCCCCAGAATCCCTGTTTCCACTACGGTTGCGGGGTGCAGCACCTCTCCCGAAACAAGACTGTAGCCGGCTTTTGGGTCGGAAGCTCCGATGACCAGTCTGCCCAGCTGCGCCCATTTCGTTGCGGCTGCGCACATCAGGCAAGGTTCGAGGGTGACGTATAGCGTGCAGCCAACGAGGTATTTGCTCCCCAGATAATTCTCGGCAGAGGTGATGGCCAGGATCTCTGCATGAGCCGTCACATCGCAGAGGGTCTCGGTAAGATTATGTCCCCGGGCAATTATGGTGTTTTGCGACACTACAACCGCTCCCACAGGAACCTCATCCTCATCAAATGCTTTCTGCGCCTCTCGCAATGCCTCATTCATAAAGAACTCATCGGAGTATAAGGGGTAGTTCATAATTTGCAAATTTCAATTTAAAAAACGAAGCTTCATCAGAAACCGAACTGGAAAAAGTATGGTGATCATTTATTTTTGCAGCCCATTGAACCCGGATAATCGCTATTCAAAAATTTCTTGTTAATTTCGCAGGTCAAAAATAGGGTTTTTTGTACACTTTATTGATTAATATTGCTTTCCCACTCCAACACTCAAAAAAACATACATGTATAGAACACACACCAACGGAGAACTGAACATCACCAAAATCGGCACAAAAGTAACCCTCAGCGGTTGGGTGCACCGTTCGCGCGACTTAGGCGGGATGACTTTTATCGATCTTCGCGACCGCTACGGACTGACGCAGCTGGTTTTTAATATGGACACAGATGCCGGTCTGTGTAAACAAGCCAGGGAACTGGGCCGTGAGTTTGTTATCCAGGTCACCGGTATTGTAACCGAAAGAAGCAACAAAAACCTGAAAATCCCCACGGGCGAAATTGAAATTGCCGTTGCGGAATTGAAGGTGCTGAGCAAATCAATTACCCCTCCCTTTACGCTGGAAGAAAAATCCGATGGAGGCGACGATCTTCGAATGAAATTCCGATATCTGGACTTGCGTCGGGAAGTAGTCAGGAAAAACCTGGAGCTCAGGCATCGTATGGCTCAGGAAACCCGCAAATATTTAAGCTCATTGGATTTTCTCGAAATTGAAACACCTGTGCTTGTAAATTCAACTCCCGAAGGGGCCCGTGATTTTGTGGTTCCCTCACGGATGAATCCCGGTGAATTCTACGCCCTGCCGCAGTCTCCCCAAACCCTGAAACAGCTTTTGATGGTTGCCGGAATGGACCGCTATTTCCAGATTGTGAAATGCTTCAGGGACGAGGATCTCAGGGCCGACCGTCAGCCGGAATTTACACAGATCGACTGCGAAATGGCCTTTGTGGATCGTGAAGACATTCTCGAAACCTTTGCAGGACTTATCCGCCATCTTTTCAAGACAGTATTGGGCGTGGATTTCGAGGAGAACATCCCGCGCATGACCTTTAAAGACGCAATGGAGCGTTACGGCTGCGATAAGCCGGATATCCGCTTCGGGATGGAAATCTCAGAATTCACCTCCTTTGCGAAAGGCAAGGATTTCAAGGTTTTCGATTCGGCCGGGTATATCGGTGCAATTTGCGCTGAAGGCTGCGCTGAATATACCCGCAAACAGTTGGATGAGTTGACTGCCTTCGTCCAGAAGCCCCAGATTGGAGCGAAAGGCCTTATCTATGCTCGTGTGAATGAAGACGGAACCATAAAATCGTCGGTAGACAAATTCTACAGCCCTGAAGATCTTGCCGTCTGGGCCTCAACTCTGGGAGCAAAAGCCGGGGATATGATTTTTGTTATGGCAGGGGATAAAAAACAGACCCTTAATGCCCTCAACGAACTTCGTCTTGAAATGGGTAGTCGCTTAGGACTGCGAAGCAAGACAATCTTCAGACCCCTCTGGGTGATTGACTTCCCCCTGTTGGAATGGGACGAGGACAGCAAACGCTTTTATGCCATGCACCACCCATTCACCTCACCCATGGAGGAGGATATGGAGTATTTCACTACCGATCCCGGAAAAGTGCGCGCGAAAGCTTATGATATGGTTATCAATGGTGTTGAAGTAGGCGGGGGTTCAATAAGAATCCATGACTCGGAGATTCAGAAGCTGATGTTTAAAAATCTTGGGATGGGCGAGGAGGAAGTGAAACGAAAATTCAGCTTCATTATGGATGCTTTCCGCTACGGAGCGCCACCTCATGGGGGCATAGCTTTTGGCTTCGACCGGCTCGTGGCAATGTTTGCCGGCCTCGACTCCATCAGAGACGTTATTGCTTTCCCGAAAAACAATTCAGGGAAAGATGTAATGATCGATACTCCCGGACCTTTGGCGCAGGAGCAGCTTGATGAATTACAGCTGAGAATCGACAAAAAAGAAAAACAATAATTTCCGAAACGCAGAAAGAGAAGAAATTGGCAGAAGATGCATAATGGTTGGTACGCAGAAGTTTTTTAAAAATGTAATATCATTAGAGGCTTTTATCGGGCCGGCTTATTCAAATGCAAGTCTGACCATTAAGAAGGCACCGACATATCACAAGGATACGATCTGAAGTTACTCGACAGCCTTTGGTGTAAGGGCATTGGTTACGATTGGTTTGGCATTCTTTGAAGTTGTTAAGGGGATTAATCTTCAATTCCTTGTTTATTCTACGTTGAAATAATACCAAAACAGGCAGGCTGCAGATCAGTCTGCCTGTTTTTTTTAAGAGTCCTGAAACCGGATCCGTAGCTGATCATCCAGAAGCCGGAAGCTCATCCGGTGGTGTTCGTTGGTCCCATATTCCGCAATCGCCGCCCTATGCACACGGGTAGGATAACCCTTATTGGAGTTCCAGAGGTATTGGGGAAATTCCTTGTGCAGCCTACCCATAAAATCATCCCGATAGGTTTTGGCCAAAACAGATGCAGCCGCAATGGAAAAATACTTGCCGTCGCCCTTAATTATACAAGAATGCGGAATCCCGGGAAAAGGCTTAAAACGATTCCCATCGATCAACAGATATTCGGGAACCGTTGTCAATTTCTCCACCGCTCTATGCATGGCCAGAAAAGAGGCATTAAGAATATTGATGGAATCAATTTCCTGGGGGGAACATATCCCGACCGCCCAGGCAATAGCATCATTTTCGATCTCTATCCGCAGCTTTTCGCGCTGAGCATGGCTGAGCTGTTTCGAATCGTTCAGCACCGGATGTTTATAATCCGAAGGGAGTATTACGGCCGCAGCAAAAACCGGACCGGCAAGACAGCCTCTGCCGGCCTCATCACAGCCAGCCTCGACAGTATTTATATTTAAACTGGATTTTAACACAAATTGTATTTTATTCTATAACCTTCCCCACGGCGAAAAAACGCATCTGCAATTTAGCTGAAGAAGCTGTGCCTGTATGTGCCGGCCCGAAACATTTCTGCTACTCCACGATCTGAATTACCTTTTCAATCGTCTTCCATAACTCCCCTGCTGTTTTATCCCAGCTAAAAAGGTTTCGCCTCTGCCTGCCCCGGGCAATCAGTTCATCACGCAAACCCGGCTCGAAAACAACTCTTTTCATTGCCGCAGCAATGTCCTCAACATCAGAGGGGTTTACGTAAATAGCAGCATCTCCGGCAACCTCAGGCAGAGAGGTTACATTGGATGCAATTACCGGAACATCGCAATTCATCGCTTCGATTATTGGAATCCCAAATCCTTCAAAGTAGGGCACAAAGGTGAGGGCTTCAGCAGCTGCCAGGGCATCAACAAGCTCTTCGGGACCAAGCCTGCCGCTGAAAATCACATCCTCCTTACATTTCATAGCCTGGTAAACCCTGTCGAGTTCATCGGTTAGGAAAAACCTGGCCCCAACTATTACAAGTTTGAATTGCCTGGCTGAAGCACTGCTGAACAGATCGAATGCCCGGAGCAGATTTGCAAGATTTTTCCGGGGATGAAGCGTTCCGATAAATATGAAATAGGGCTTGCCCCCTGAAATCAAGTCACGACAACGTTTCTGCCGCAGCGCATCAACTGGTTTGTAGAGTTCGTTTGCCCCGTTATGCATCACATCGATTTTCTCGGGGGAGATATGGTACGACGCGGCTATGTCGTTTTTGGAAAACCCGGAAACAGTTCCTAACCTTGCAGCTTTTTTAGCATAACGGGGAAAGAAGAAGTTGTAGTACCACCTCGACAGCAAAGGCAGATCCTTGGGCCGGTGAAAAAAATTAATATCGTGAATAACCGGAATGGAGGGGCAAGGGCTACGAAGCGACAAGTAACCGTCGGGGGAAAGGAAAAGATCCGCTTTATACTTTTTCAGCATTCGGGGAACCGAATATTCGAACCAGATAAACCAAAGGAATGGGTGTCGCGAGGGAGGACCAATGATAACAGGAGTAATGTTTTCCGAAAAAATAAAATCGGGGTGCCAGGGCCTGTCGAAGAGAAAAATAAATTCATGCTCAGGGTGCTGCTTGCAAATCCTTCGAAGCGTTTCATAGCTGAACCAGCCAATGCCGTCCAACTTGTCTTTCAATAAAAGCCTTGTGTTTACCGCTATTCTCATCCCTATAAATAAATTGCTCCTTGCGAACAGTAAAGTTAAAGGAATAAGTAGGAAAGAATATTACATTTGTAAAGATTTTCTGAAATAACTAGAATTGAAGCGAAAATTCCTTACCAACCTGGCCTTGCTGCTTGTTTTAAACCTGCTGGTCAAACCCTTCTGGATATTCGGAATCGACCGCAGCGTGCAGAACCTCGTGGGAGCCGAAGAATACGGCTTGTATTTTTCGCTTTTTAGTTTCTCTGTCCTTATCAACATCATTCTCGATCTGGGGATTACCAACTTCAACAACCGTAGCGTAGCTCAGAACCCACATATTGTATCCGAATACTTCTCGAAGATTATCCCTTTAAAATTTGCCCTTTCCCTTATTTATGCGTTCATCGTTATCCTTGCAGGCCTAATGGTCGGTTATTCCGCAGAGCAGTTTCAACTATTGTACCTCCTGATATTCAACAATTTCCTTTTATCCTTTATTTTATACCTGCGTTCCAATATCAGCGGACTGCAGTTTTACAAAACCGATTCGCTGCTTTCGGTGCTCGACAGGCTAATCATGATTCTGATCTGCAGTTTGCTTTTGTGGGGGCACATTACCGATGAGCCCTTCAGGATCAGCTGGTTTGTCTATGCCCAAACCTTTTCCTATTTGCTTACCATGGGTGTTGCTTTGGTAGTGGTGCTTTCCAAATCCGGGAGAATCAGACTAAATTTCAACCTTCGTTACGGATTAAAAATACTGAAGCAGAGCTATCCTTACGCGCTGCTCATACTGCTCATGTCGTTCTTCAACCGCATTGATTCGGTAATGATAGAAAGGATGCTGAACGATGGCAAGGAGCAAGCCGGCATTTATGCTCAGGCCTTCAGGCTGCTTGATGCAGTTGTAATGTTTGCATTTCTTTTCGCGGGATTATTGCTTCCCATGTTTTCAAATATGCTCAAGAACAATGAAGCCGTAGGTCCTCTGCTGAAACTGTCATTTTCGCTGCTTATTGTCCCGGCCATAACCCTCGTTGTCGCCTCAGCCTTTTATGGGGAGGAGATTATGGCAATGCTCTACCACGAGCATGTGGACGTGTCCTCAAGAATATTTATCCGCCTTATTTTTGCTTTTTTGTTTATTTCCACGACCTATATTTTTGGCACGCTGCTTACTGCAAACGGAAGCTTAAAGCAGTTGAACATGTTGGCAGCGGTAACCGTTTTCCTGAACATTGGACTGAACCTGCTTTTGATTCCCCGTTTCAAAGCCGAAGGAGCTGCATACGCCAGTGTTGCCTCCCAGGGATTCTTTGCAATCAGCCAGGTGTTTTTGGCACGAAAGATTTTTGACTTGCGAAGTGATTATTCCACAACAATCAGGTTGGTTGTATTTGCCATATGTCTTGTTTTAACAGGAATAATGTTGGAAACGACAAACATTTCCTGGATTATCAGTTTCCTGGGACTGTCATTCCTCGGATTGGCCTTTTCGTGGGCTCTGGGAATTCTTAACCCGAAGGAAGTGCTAGAGATTTTGAGAGCGAGCTGAAAGTCAGGTACAGAAAGATAGGTATCCGTATTACAATTTGCAGGAGTGTTAGAATCTTGTTAATACTTTCCATGCTGAATAAGCCGTTCCAAAGATTTAAAATTTCTATTTTTGAGGCAACCAATTTCATACTGCCTTGAAACCCCGCAAATCGAAAGATCACAATTTACTGAGAAGAAACGCCCGGACTCTTCTGCTGAATAACCGGGAACTTCAGGCTATTGAAGCATACTGCAAAAAGTACAAGGTTGATAACAAATCGAAATTCATGAGGGAGACCATTCTCACAGAGGTGCTAAAACGCTTCGACAGCGATTATCCAACTCTTTTTGAGTTTGAGAAGCCAAATCTGTTCTCCCGTTAGAATTCAATTAATGAAGCTGAAAATAGTATTGTAAGATATAAATACTACTTTTACCATCCTAAAATAAAGAGTCATGAATATTGAAGGTACCCGCTCAACACCCTCAATTCAGATCAATCCCGGCATAATAGAAATAAAAGGCCGGTCGATACCGGAAGACTCGTTTGAGTTTTACAACCCGGTTGTTCATGCCATTCAGGATTATTTCAGGAAAAGCAATACTAAGACCGAAATGCATTTCCACCTTGAATATATCAATTCGGGTTCCAAAAAATTCATTACCACAATTCTTATTCATTGCAACGAATTTTACCAAAACGGCACCAGTATAAGTGTCCTATGGCATTATGATGCGGATGACGAGGCAATTGAAGAACTCGGAAATGATTTAAGATCAATGCTCCAGATACCTTTTCACCTTATCAAGGTTGGATAGGAAAACGCACAAGTAATTTTCGGGTTAATCTCTGCAAATAGGCTTTTCAGAAAGGCCTCTTGGTTTTATACTTTGGTCTTTACAGTGAGGTAAAATTTCACAACCACTTCAAAGTTGGCTCCTCTGCTTGTGCCATCGATTACATAGGGAGTCCCGTCAGGAGTTGTAAGCGAATAACCTGCCTTTACATTAAACCTTCCTGGTGAATCCAGCCAGGATAGGACCTTATCCAAATGTTCGGCTTGCGGTGTGGCTTCATTTTCAAGTCCGGCTTCTTCCAGATCCGAGAGCTTTGCCCGCGCCATAGAACCAATGGTATAGGATTCAGTCTCCTCTTCATTCGAACAATAAATGGCACCGCTGAAGTACATATCCTCCGGGGCATTCAGGTTTTTTATCAGGTATGTGATTTTGCGCAGTTCAAATCCCTCGATATTATCTTTAAAATCGTTGTATTCATCCGAATCGGTTGCATCAATGGATTTAACTTCTGAAAAACCATTATTGGAGAGAACCTGAATCTGAAACGTCTCGGAAAAATCGGTATCCACATCCGGAACAAGTTCACTGATAAGGTCGCAGGCAGTAAAAGAAAAGGCAATAAGTATTAAAGCGGAAGTCAGAAGCTTTTTCATAAATCGTTTATTTTTTTGATTCGGTAAATATACGCAGGCAAAGTTTTTCCGCCGTATTTTTTTGATAAGTGGGCAATTTGATACACGAACGAAGCTTTTAAGACGGGGAAGGAGGAAATCTAACTCCGAGGAGAAGCATGAAGGAGAACAGAAATGACCGTCCCTTTAGCGGGTTCACTGGCAATTTCAATATCCCCGCCCATAAGTTTTACCAGGTCGAAGCAAAGCCTGAGTCCTAATCCTGTTCCCTTTTCCCTTAAGGTGCCAAAGGTTGATTCGGGCTTCTGTCCCGAAAACAATACTTTCAACTTGTCGGAAGGAATACCTACACCATTATCAGAAATCGAGACTTCAATCAGGGAAGAATCTTCAGGCCTTGTCCTGACCTTCAATTCTATCGATCCTCCCTCCGGGGTAAACTTAACCGCGTTGGAAACCAGGTTTCGGATAACTATTTGCAAGAGTTCCGGGTCGCAAAAGGCAAAATGACCTTTATCCCCCGTAAAATCAATCCGTATTGATTTTTGCCCTGCCGACTCCTTAAAAAGCCCGATGATTTTATAAAGAACATCATCCAGTTCGGTATTATTGTTTTTCACCGCTATCTGTCCCCCTTGGCTTCGCCCCCAATACAATAAATTATCTATCAGGTCATTAATCGAAATAGTAAGGTTGTGAATTGATTTAAGAGCAAGGGTTTTGATGCTTTCATCCGAGTTTTTGTTTATCACGTCGAAAAACAGAAGCAGACTGCCGATAGGACTTTTCAAATCGTGCGCAATAATAGAAAAAACCCGATTCTTAAACTCAATTTCCTCCTTAAGCCGGTCGTTCTGAACTGCGATTTTCTCGTTTTGATTAACAATCTCTATGCTTCGATCCTGCAATTGAGCGGTTCGCTCGGAGATAATCTTTTCCAGATTTGCATTCAGGTATTCTATTTCACGGTTCAGCCTTTCTTTCTCGATAAATGACTTAACCCATGTCCTTATCAGCATGATCGCATGGATAAAGATGAAAATCTGGACAGCAATATGGATGGTGTAATCTCTTGTGAAAGCCAGTCTGGAATTAGCCAATACCACATCGTTCAGCAATGAGGCCAGAAGGATCAGAAATCCGCTAAAATAAACCAGATTCACAATTCCCTTCCTGAAAACCATGATGAGGCTATACATCAGATACAGCAATAAATAAAAGATTGCCAAAAATTGAAAATACAGCATGGTATAGGCAAAAGTGTCGGCCCCGGTGAACAATATTATGAGGATAAAGATCAGAAGAACAACGGTGTTGCCAACATTGACCCATTTCATGATTTTAATCGGATAGAGCAAATGAAAAAACCATATTCCGGAAATACCGGCTGCATACATTCCAAGATATTCCATTCGAACCATCCAATCCCATGAAATATTGGTAAGAAGTGTTATGGGATAGATTCCGGTAGCATTAAGGCGCAAAAAAAAGCCGGCTAAAAAGATGGAGAACAAAAGGGGCATTTTATCTCTCCTGTAAAAAAGGTAGAAGAAGAAAAAGAACAGGGAAAAGGCCAGTAAAATTCCGAGCGACAAATACGATACGAAGGTGTACTGACCTTGTTGCTGGTTAATCTGGTGAGCCATGCCAATCTTCATGGGTTTCCAGAACCCTCCCCTCCTATGCTGAAAATTCGATACCTGAACCAGTATTTCAATGCTGTCGGCAGGGCTAAGCCCGACAAGGAATGGCTCGTATCCAGGCTCACTGTTGTCGGGGTTTGTGCCCACAATTCCGTTGCCACCTACATACTCTCCATTTATAAAAAGCTTAAAAGAGGAATCGTAAACCGGGACATCACATAAAAGATCATCTTTGAAATCAGGAGGAAGCAGGATTAAAAGCCTATAGGTGCAAAAACCATGGGCAGGAAGCGATTTGCCAAACAAACTGTACTCGGTCCAGTAAGAAGGCACCTGTCCAAATAGGTCATGCGCTGGAATCTCTGCATCGGTAAAAATTTCGGGTTCAAGATGGCGGTTCCAAAAAAACTCCCATTCCCCGTTCAGGTAAAAAACACGGTTCGCCTCAAAATCGACATCACGCAAATCAAGTACGCCTTTAACCGCAAGTTTTTGAGAAAAAAGATTCGTTTGAAGCGGCAAGGCCACAACTATAAATATCAGAATAACAACTATTTGAAATCGTCTTTTCATGATGTTCCGGTTAACCCAGAGTAAAACTCCTCCAACTGATAATGGATGCAAGATTAATAAAACATCTGATTTTAAAAAATTATGATGGAAATTATTAAATTGCAACCTTAACAAAACCGAACCATCACTAATGAACCGCAGACAAATGATATCAAGTTTAGCCGGGGCCGCAGCAGTAACTGCAGTTGGAGTCCCATTTACCGCAGCATTCGCCGGTGAGGAAAACAAGAATGGGAAGCTCAAGGGAAACATTCGGCATTCCGTTAGTCAATGGTGTTACGGCAGCATCCCCCTGGATGAATTTGCTTCAGCCTGTAAAACAATGGGCTTGGAATCGATCGAATTGCTCGGTGAAAAAGATTGGGCCGTGGTTCAGAAACACGGACTTGCATGTGCGGTGGGTTATGCTACTGACTTCGGTATCCCAAAAGGATTTAACCGTCTGAATAATCACGACAAGCTGGTGGCCGATTTCGAGGCTATGATTCCTAAAGCAGCTGCTGCCGGGGTTCCCAACCTGATCTGCTTTTCGGGTAACCGCGAGGGAATGACCGATAGCGACGGTCTGATCAATTGTGCCAAAGGTCTTCGCAGACTCATGCCCCTTGCCGAAAAACACGGCGTAACCATTGTTATGGAACTGCTTAACAGTTATGGTCATGCCGACTATCAGTGCGACAAATCGCCCTGGGGAGCGGCCTTATGCGAAATGGTCGGCTCCGAGAGGTTTAAGCTTCTCTTTGATATTTACCACATGCAGATTATGGAAGGAAATATCATCGAAAACATAAGAAAATATCATCCCTATATTGGCCATTACCATACCGGCGGCGTTCCGGGACGCAATGAACTCGACGAAACACAGGAACTATATTACCCGGCCATCATGAAAGCTATTTTGGCAACGGGTTACAAGGGATTTGTGGGACAGGAGTTTGTTCCGACATGGGACGACAAACTCAAAGCCCTTAAAGCCAGTGTTGAGATTTGCGATGTTTAAATAGTTCGGGAAATCAAAAATCAGAGTAATCAGTAGGTTGAAGCAAGATTTTATCGATGCTTGAGACATTGTTCTGGTAATTCGGATTGTTCTTCATGGAATTCCATTCCGGATGGGACCCAAATGCAGTCCAATGTTCCTTTTGTGAAGCCTCATTCGAGAAAGTTGTCATATACATCAGGTTTGGCATAGATGCCCCAGAAATAACCTCCCCGTAAAAAACCGCATTAAAACCGAGCTTCCTGAATAGCTCAACCTCTCCGGCATCGTTAAACATTTCGACTTTATTCTGAAAAATCTTTTCTGTTGCCCCATGGTAACTTCTGAGCTCATACACTCTCTCCGCGGGAAAGGTTTTGTGCTGCGGCTTTTCCGGAACCGG
>CAMAZH010000070.1 GCA_945863035.1 Chitinophaga pinensis
GTTGGGTTTGAACTGCTCCCAAAGAGATTTACGCTGAGGCAGCTTCAGAATCTTTACGAGGTGATTCTAGGGCGGGATTTGGACAACCGGAACTTCAGGAAAAAAATTCTGAAAGCGGAATATCTGGTTCCCACGGATGACAAGGAAAAGGAAGTTGCTCATAAACCCGCTCGTTTATTCATGTTTGACAAGGATATTTATGAGAAATCGGAAATGAGGGAGCTTGGGTTTCAGTTTTGATGGTTGGAAAAGTTTAAAAAGATTGTAATGTTCATACATTCTCACAAGGGCAATGGCTCCGGGGGATGGCAAAACGCCTAAACACAAAGTAGCACGGGCTTAAAACGCTTCAGGCACTTACATAGAAAACAACTAATTCTCGCATAAAAATGTATCTACTCGGTTATGACATCGGAAGTTCCTCGGTAAAAGCAAGCATCATAGATGCTTCCACAGGCAAATGCATAGGATCGGCATTTCATCCCAAACAGGAAATGGGGATTAAGGCTCTGAAATCGGGATGGGCCGAGCAGGATCCTGAAGAATGGTGGGTTAATCTCAAACTGGCAACTGCTGAGGTCATTGGTCATTCGGCTGTGGATGCCTCCCAGATTTTATGTGTCGGCATATCGTATCAGATGCACGGTTTGGTTTTGATTGACAAAGACCAGAATGTGCTGCGCTCCTCCATCATTTGGTGCGACAGCAGGGCTGTGGCATATGGCGATGCGGCTTTCGACTCCATCGGGCATGAGAAATGTCTGTCGGGGATGCTCAACTCCCCCGGTAATTTCACCGCATCGAAGCTCAAATGGGTAAAGGAGAACGAGCCTTCTCTTTACAGTAAAATTTATAAAATAATGCTTCCGGGGGATTTCATTGCCATGAAACTAACGGGTGAAGTAAACACGACCGTTTCGGGCCTGTCGGAAGGTATTTTCTGGGACTTTAAAGAGAACAAGCTCGCATCCATATTGATGAGTCATTATGGTTTTGACGAAGCGCTTATCCCGGAGATTGTTCCCACATTCAGTATTCAGGGGAAGCTTCTGCGATCGGTAGCCGATGAGATGGGGCTACCTTCGGGCATCCCGGTGTCGTACAGGGCCGGTGATCAGCCGAACAATGCCTTTTCACTCAACGTGCTTAATCCCGGAGAGATTGCTGCCACGGCAGGAACCTCAGGGGTGGTTTACGGGGTTAGCGGGGAGGTTAAGTACGATCCCTTATCGCGCGTCAATACCTTTGCTCATGTGAATCACGCTATCGGCAAAAACCGACTTGGCGTGTTGTTGTGCATAAACGGAACAGGAATATTGTACTCATGGCTTAAAAGCAAGTTTGCACTTCCCGGTCTCAATTATGCCGCTCTGAACGAAATGGCTGCCAAAGTACCCATAGGGTCAGAAGGGTTAAGCATTCTGCCTTTTGGAAACGGTGCAGAAAGGATGTTGGGGAACCGCGAGGTGGGTTGCAGGATGAATAACATCCAATTCAACACTCACAGTCACGGGCATCTTATACGAGCCGCGAAAGAAGGGATCGTGTTTTCTTTTTTCTATGGGATGGAGATAATGAAGACAACCGGGATCAACCCATCGGTAATCCGGGCAGGGAACGCCAATATGTTTTTGAGTCCTGTTTTCAGGGAAACCCTTGCAGGGATCAGCGGGGCGACGATAGAACTTTATGACACCGATGGTTCTCAGGGAGCGGCCAAAGGAGCAGGAATAGGAGCCGGCATTTACTCGGGCGCAGAGGAGGCATTCAAGAATCTTGAAAAGCTAGGGGTAGTGCAACCCGATCCCTCGAAACACGAAGAATATCTTTCCGCATACAATCGATGGCTTACACAATTAAATTCAATCATTTAAAACAAATACTATGGATTATTCAAAGGGTGACAAGGAATTCTTTCCAGGGATTGGAAAGATCAAATTTGAAGGCAAAGAATCGAAAAACCCACTTTCCTTCAAGTACTATGATGAGAAAAAAGTGATCGCAGGCAAAACCCTCAAGGAGCACATGCGTTTTGCCATGGCCTACTGGCACACCATGACCGGTACCGGGGGTGACCCTTTTGGCCCCGGCACGAAAAAACTCCCCTGGGATGCCAAGTCTGATGAAGTAGGAAAGGCCAAGGACCGCATGGATGCAGCCTTTGAGTTCACTTCTAAAATGGGCATGCCTTTTTATTGCTTTCACGATTTCGATCTTATTGATGAAGGCTCCTCAATAAAAGAAACCGAGAAAAGATGGCAGATCATGATCGATTACGCCAAAGAAAAACAAAAACAAAGTGGCATCAAACTGTTGTGGGGAACGGCAAACGTCTTTTCGCATCCCCGCTACATGAACGGGGCAGCCACGAATCCCGATTTCAACGTTATTGCCCACGCAGGCACACAGGTGAAAAACGCCATTGATGCCACCATTGCTCTCGGTGGCGAGAACTATGTATTCTGGGGGGGAAGAGAAGGTTATATGAGCCTATTGAATACCAACATGAAGCGAGAACTCGAACATATGGCAAAGTTTCTGCAGATGGCCCGCGATTACGGACGGAGAAACGGATTCAAGGGTGATTTCCTTATCGAACCCAAACCCATGGAACCCACCAAGCACCAATACGATTTCGATACTGCAACGGTTATCGGTTTTCTTACCAAACACGGTTTAGCCGGGGATTTCAAAATGAATATCGAAGTTAACCATGCCACTCTTGCCGGTCACACATTCCAGCACGAATTACAGGTAGCCGCCGACGCCGGTCTTTTTGCCAGTATCGATGCAAACCGCGGGGACAACCAGAACGGTTGGGACACCGATCAGTTCCCGATCAATATTTACGAATTGGTTGAGGCCATGCTGGTTATCATAGAAGCAGGCGGAATGACAACCGGAGGCATCAATTTCGACGCCAAGACCAGAAGGAACTCAACCGACCTCGAAGATTTGTTCATCGCGCATATCGCCGGAATGGACGCCTTTGCAAGGGCCTTTGAAATAGCGCACAAAATCCTCGCAAATTCCGACCTTCCAAAAATGAAACTGGCAAGGTATGCATCTTTTGATTCGGGACACGGACTCCGTTTTGAGAAGGGTGAACTAAAGCTTGAAGACCTTCGCAAGTTGGCTGAAGAGTTGGGTGAACCCAAGCAGATCAGCGGAAAGCAGGAATTGTACGAGGCGATTGTCAACCAGTACATTTAGGCGAACACAATTCCAATCTATCACAAGCCAATACCGCAGATTCACAGTACAATGAGCATCACACTGTGGGTCTGCGGCACCTGAAATTCTTTTCAACTCATTAAAAAAAACAATATGACTAAAGAAGCAAGCTACAATAGCTTTTATATTTTGGCCTTAACGATGGTTGCAACCTTGGGCGGACTTCTGTTCGGATACGACACAGCGGTTATCAACGGAGCCATAAAAGCCCTGGAGAGCTTTTTTATTGGCCCGCTGCGGGAAAACCCCGAACTTGCCGTTAAAGTAATTATCCAATTCAAATTTGCTGCGGGCATATGTTTTGCCATTGTAGCCCTGCTGGTAAACTCCTTCTTTTTCAAGCTTTTCGGCGCGGTTAAAGGATCGGTTTACAGTATGATCCTTATTGTCATCACCGGTCTGGTGGTGTATTTTAAATTCCTTGCCCTGCCAAATATTCTTACGGAGAACATGGCGAATTCCATAAACGGGTTTACCATTTCCAGCGCACTTCTGGGATGTATTATCGGGGGATCCATTGCAGGGTATCTCAGCCAGACCATCGGCCGCAAAAAAGGGTTGATCCTGGCAGCCTTCCTTTTCCTAATCTCAGCAGTTGGTTCTGCTATACCTGAGCAAATGAATTTTCTTCAAGCCCATGTTATCAGCTCTTTTATTTTTTATCGTATTATCGGAGGCATTGGTGTGGGTTTGGCATCTATGCTTTCCCCAATGTACATTGCTGAAATTGCCCCTTCCAACATCCGCGGGAAACTTGTTTCCTGGAACCAGTTCGCCATTATCTTCGGGATGCTTGTTGTGTATTTCGTGAACTATTTTATTGCCAAAGGCCAGCCTCAGGAGTGGATCGACACCATTGGTTGGAGATGGATGTTCGGTTCGGAAACCATTCCTGCTGTTTTGTTCCTTGGGCTCTTGTTTTTTGTGCCCGAGACACCCCGCTTCCTCGCTATGAAAAACCAGGAGGCCACGGCACTTAAAGTCCTCACCAAACTTTCGGGAGCGGAGACCGCTGATAAAGTTCTGCGTGAAATTAAAGGAACCCTTGTGGAGAAGAAAGTTCCCTGGTTGAGCTATGGCGGGCTTATTCTTATGGTCGGTATTCTTCTTTCTGTATTTCAACAATTTGTAGGAATCAATGTTGTTTTGTACTATGCCTCAAAAATATTCAGTAATATGGGAGCAAACACCGACACCTCATTGTTGCAAACCATAATTGTTGGGGCAGTAAACCTCACCTTCACCGTTGTTGCCATCTTCACGGTAGACCGTTTCGGCCGTCGCCCCCTGATGATTATAGGTGCGTTAGGCATGGCTTTCAGCATGATTATGTTGGGCTTCACTTTTTATCTGGAACGGTTAGGGATGACAGCATTGGTATTCATGCTGCTGTACACAGCTTTCTTTGCAATGTCGTGGGGACCGGTTACCTGGGTTTTGCTTTCGGAGATCTTTCCCAACAGCATCCGCAGCGCAATGTCGATTGCTGTTGCAGCGCAGTGGGTTGCAAACCTTGTGATTTCATGGACCTTCCCTATCATGGACGGAAACCCCACCCTTACCAACTTGTTCCACCAGGGCTTTTCGTACTGGATTTATGGAGTAATGGGGATACTTGCTGCATGGTTCGTATGGAAGTATGTTCCGGAAACTAAGGGCAAGTCGCTCGAAAACATGGAAAAAATGTGGAAGAAATAACATTTCCGGCACGATTCCGACAAGGAGGGAATCGTGCCGGAATTTATTGATTTCGGGCTTCAGTTTATTGAGAGGAAATCTGTTTCTGCCGTGCAAAAGCAGCTCTGAGGGGCAAAACGATTCGTTCAAGCAATCGCCTGTCGTTTGTGATGATTTCCGCAACCCCCTCCATATTCTGGTTGAAGGCAAGTTCTGTTCCGTATCCGGTTTTCAAGCCTTCCGGAAGATCAACGATTACTGAATATTCGTCATCGCTCGCTACCAGCGAGATGCTTCGGATTGACCCTTTCACCATCCCGAACTCGAGGTAAGGGTAATTCGCAAACTTGATGTTTACCCATTGTCCGGACTTGACTTTCCCTGCTCCAGTAAGCGGGAGGCTAAGTTTCCCAATCATCTCTCCGGGATTTTTAGGAATAACCGACATTACAAGGTCACCCTCCCTCACATCCTGGTTCTGACTCCATATCCGGGTAAAACTAACAATTCCTTCCACAGACGATTTCAGTACGTATTTCTGTTCCCAGTCGGCAATTGCTGCGGAAAGCTTGTTAGCCGCCTCATCAAGTGCAGACCTGAGTTTCCCTGCATCCTCACTCCTTCTGAGTTCGAGATCAAGGATTTCCTGGGAGAGTTTGGAAATCTGGATTTCATTTGAGGCAAGGGTTATGCGCGACTGCTCATAGGCAAATTGTTTTTGCAGGTACACGGCTTTCGACTTTTCGTAATCCGATTCGGGAATCACACCCTGCACAAAAACCATAGAATCTCTTGTAAACTGTCGGCCTGAAAGTGTTTCCTCCTGCTTTAGGATTCGGCTTTGGTTGTTGAGTCTTCTGGAATAGTCCTTGTATTTGAGGATTTCAGAATTAAGGGAGTTGATTTTCTGGTTGTGGTAATCCAATCCGACAAATTGAACCAGATCGTTAAACTGTTTAAGGAAATTCGCGAAATGCGGTTGTATATCGCCCAATACAGGGTTGCCAGTGAAAGCAACTCCCCCGAGATCAAGAGGAGTTTCGATGCTGTTCCGGAAAGAATCGAGCTCCGTTTTGAGCTGAAAAATATCATTCCGGTTTCCCGGATTTTCAATCACAGCCAATACCTGCCCGGATTTCACCTCTTCATTATCCTTTATAAAAAGCTGCATAATCTTCCCGCTGGTTCGTGCAACTGCGTTTGAGGGGGGATTCTCGGTTGTAACGAGAATGGAGGCGTTAACCATATCCGGATAGGTGAAGAGCCAGCTGCCAAGGATAATGAATGCAATGATAAAGAATACCAAAACGGTACCCCATCGGATGATCCAATGTGGCACCTGCCCCAGAATTTCCTTTACTTCCTCGCTTTTTAGTTCGATTTCGGGTTTAGCAGGTTCTTCAGGTATCATGAGTTGCAATTAAAGTAATCGTATTAATTGGAAAATATAAGCACTCTTCCTATTACGTCACAAGCTCACATCAACAACTAATCACCTTCGTTTTTCCGTTACACATCAATCCTCGCATATTTCGCGTGTTTCTCGATGAATTCCCTGCGTGGCGGAACATCATCACCCATGAGCATTGAGAAAATCCTATCGGCTTCTGCGGCACTTTCAATAGTGACCTGACGAAGCGTCCGTTTCTCGGGATTCATGGTTGTTTCCCAAAGCTGCTCGGCATTCATCTCACCAAGACCTTTATATCGCTGTATGTGGATACCGGCAGGATTCCCCTGTCCAAATTCCTCAACGACCAATTTCCGATCGTCCTCGTTCCAGCAATACCTTTCCTTGCTGCCTTTTTTTACAAGGTAGAGCGGGGGAGTGGCAATATAGAGGTAGCCATTCTGTATCAGCTCCATCATATAACGAAAGAAGAATGTCATAATAAGGGTGGTGATGTGACTTCCGTCAACATCGGCATCCGTCATGATAATAACCTTGTGGTATCTGATGTGGGTAAGATTCAGCGCTTTGCTGTCTTCTTCGGTTCCTATTGAGACACCCAGGGCTGTAAAAATATTTTTTATCTCTTCGTTTTCAAAGATCTTGTGCATCATGGCTTTTTCCACATTGAGGATCTTACCCCTGAGCGGCATAATGGCCTGAAACTGACGGTCGCGTCCCTGTTTTGCCGTGCCGCCTGCTGAATCGCCCTCAACAAAATATATTTCCGTAAGAGCTGGATCTTTATCGGCACAGTCGGCCAGTTTTCCCGGCAGACCCGCTCCCGAAAGAACATTTTTCCTTTGAACCAACTCTCTTGCTTTTCTGGCTGCGTGACGCGCTGTTGCGGCCAGGATAACTTTGCTGACTATAATACGGGCATCCTTTGGGTTTTCCTCGAGGTAGTTTGATAGTTCGGAGCTGACAGCCATATCAACAACCCCCATGATCTCGGAGTTGCCCAGCTTGGTTTTCGTCTGACCTTCAAACTGAGGCTCCTGCACTTTAACAGAAATAATTGCTGTAAGTCCTTCACGGAAGTCATCGCCGTTGATATCAAACTTCAGTTTGGAAAGCATGCCCGATTTCTCGGCATAGGTTTTCAGGGTACGAGTAAGTCCTCTTCTGAAACCGGCAAGGTGCGTTCCTCCCTCGATGGTATTGATATTGTTTACATAAGTATGGACGTTTTCGGTGAATGAAGTGTTGTATTGCAATGCAATTTCCACTGGAACTCCGTTCTTTTCGGTATCAAGGTAGATAATATGCTCGATAAGACGCTCGCGGTTCTCATCCAGAAAGGCCACAAATTCTTTAAGACCTTCGGTAGACAAAAAACTTTCGTGTCGAAACCTCGGCTCTGTCCCATTTTCATTTTCACCACTTCCGTTTGACTGATCTTCGAGCTCGCGTTTGTCGACAATACTCAAACGGATTCCCTTATTCAGGAACGCCAATTCCCTCAGACGTGCAGAAAGAATCTCGTAATGGTACTCGGTAGTGGTAAAAATTGTATCATCCGGGATGAAATTGATTATGGTACCGGTTTTTTCGCTGACTCCGATTTCCTTAACGTCGGCAACCGGTTTGCCTCGTTCATATACCTGCTCATATATTTTGCCATCGCGGTGAACCGTTGCAATAAGCCGGGTGGAAAGGGCATTAACGCATGAAACACCCACGCCATGCAATCCCCCGGACACTTTATACGATTCTTTGTTAAACTTGCCTCCTGCATGGAGAACTGTCATAACAACTTCCAATGCGGATTTCTGCTCCTTCTCATGCCAATCAACAGGAATTCCGCGACCATTATCGGTAACAGTTACAGAACCGTCTTCGTTGATAATCACATCAATGTCGGTGCAATGACCGGCTAAAGCCTCATCAATGGAATTATCGACAACTTCATAAACAAGGTGGTGCAAACCTTTAACACTTATATCGCCGATGTACATGGCTGGTCTCTTGCGAACCGCTTCAAGGCCCTCCAGAACCTGAATGTTATCTGCGGAATAGGAGTTACCGTTTGAACCTACGTTACCATTCTCCATTGCTTCAATCTCTTGTTTGGCCATTTTTTTCTCTTTTTACAATCATAATTATTGAAACTGATCTTGAAAAACTCAAAATCAAGTTTCTTGTTTTACCCTTTTTATCGATTAAAAATAATAGTTTCCGGAAGAAATGTTTCGGAAACATATGCAGAAAAGGAATACCTTCGTTTCAGACTATGTAAATAACTGAATTTCAAATCCATATAAATAACTCCAACTTCTCGGTTTTCAGACACAAATATAACAAAATATGGCAGTTATAAGATGTGAAAAGGCTATTTAATTAGAGGGATTTTTCAACAAAATCTCGAACAGTTAACAAAACTCATTGCAAAGCTTGCCACGAGTTCGTTCCGGTAAAAAGACAATTTTCCATGAAGGCTTATAAGGCATATGAGAACCCGGCCAAAAACTGAATTCGCTGCGAAGGATATTGGTTCCAAACCTGATATCGGGAGGCAGTGAGGTTGTTTAGCTTCAGGAAGAAGGCCATGGTCTTTGTATAACGGTATTCCAGAGAAAGGTTAATATCCGGGTATCCATTCAACTCATTGACGACGCCCATTGTTCCGGGCGCATATCGTTTTCCCGTATAGAACACATCCATGCCCACCAGTATCTTCTCTCTGAGGTTATAGTCGGTAGCAAGCGAAGCCTCAAAGGCAGGTCGGTGCCAGGGATGCACAAGATTGGCGAGCTGATACTCGTAATAATTGGCTTTCAGGAGGAACTCCAACTTCTCCGACTGATGCCAGCTCACCTCTGCACTCAGACTCATGACCGTTGCATTGTCGTAATCGGCAACAAAGGTATGACGAAGCACATTGCTGCTGTCGTTTCTGAAGAAGTACATGCTATCGATTTTCTCAAAAGAACCTTTCAGGTTAAAAGCCATTTTATTGCTGTAGCGACCTTTCAAACCGGCAAAGACGATCATAGTGTGATTTGAATTGCTGATTGCCGTTCCTGGAGTCAGGTAGACATTCTCAAAAAGAATCTTCCCGTAATTATTAATCTCGCGATAGCCGTCGATCCCCAAATATGGAATCAGCACTTTGGGTACAATATTGAACTCGAAACCGGCACGTGGGAAAACGCTGACTTTCCCTTCACCGCTCTGGTCGACATTTAGATTAAGTCCCACGAGGAACTTCCACTCATCGGTATTTTTGGCATACCAGGGATTCACATCCACAACGGTATAGTTGGTTGTATCCAAGTTGCCGGTCTGGCTGAAGTAGCGGATTCTCAGATCGCCGCCAAGCACCTGGTCGTTGATCCGTTTGTTCATTTCGGTTGAAAAGTCAACAATGTGCCCGGTATTTTTGTAAAAATCGTTTACCAGCCCATAATCCAAACCGGTTTTGTAATTCAGATGGCTACTGTCGGAATGGGCGGAATAGTATTTCAATCCGGCTCCGGCCGACAGTATCCTCTGCATATTTTTCTTCCTCTCCAGAATTGTGTCTACCGCAACGCCATAATAGTCCGCCGAATTTAATCCCCCGTAAACATCGGCCTCCAGAACCGATGACTTGAAAATTTTCTTACCATAGAGCTTCATAAGGTTATCGTTGTAACCGGCATTCACTTTCCTGTCTTTTTCAAGTTTAATTCGACCTGTAGAGGACTGGTGGTTAAAATAAAATCCCAATTGGGTTGTTTTGGCTCTCAGTTGGTTAATGCTAAGCTCCATGTAAGGGGTTTTATAGTTTCCGGCACCAAGGGTAAGCTGGCTCTTATACAATTTCGGAATAGGCATCCCCACCATTTTTGCGGGTTTGATAGGATTAATCTTGTAATCCGTTTCAAAGCGTTGGGGGAAAATCACATAACCAAAATCGGGGGTGACGCGGATTGTATCGTTAAACACCGGAAGGAGACTAATTTTGCTGGCATCCGAAAGGGTGGGCGTATAAGGCTTCACAACTCGCACATCTTTCTGGATTTCAGCTTGTCCGGACACCCTTGTTTGAGAGCAAAAAAGCAAAACGGTAATCAGTACTATCAGAATGGAATTTCCTCTTTGCATATATTTTTTGTTTATAAACATAACTAAATCATTTTTCAGGTATATCAGCAAGCAATTTATCCGCTTACCAACCTGTCTATTACAGCCCTATCTCAAGGGGTTCCTGGACCGGTGACTGTTCGCGCGCGTTAAGCTTGTCGGTTATAGACTTCTTCGCCTCAGTGGCAGCCGTTTTTATGCCATCGTTCTCCTCTGTGTAATAATCAATAAGGCTTTGCAGGGTTTGCAATGCCTGAAAATCGTCTCCGTTAGACTGAAAGATATCCGCCAAAAGAAGGAAAGATTTGCCCATCCAAATGGCATGCGGGGTATTCATGTCAATAAACTCATAAATCACTTCCTCCGAACGTTTTTTGTCACCTTGGATGAACAATAGTTCGGCAACCCTGAATTTCGCCTCAGCTCCTTCCCTGCTATTTACCTCAACGGCAACTTTGCTGAACCAGTCAAGAGCAGCAGGCGAATCGTTCTGTTTAAGGTAAGAATTTGCAATTGCGAACAAGGCTTCGCGTTTTATTTCCGCCTGGATTTTATCCTGCAGCAAAACTTGGTTTGCAGCAAGAATAATGTTCTGGTACTCTTCAAGTTTGATGTAGCAACGCATGAGGCCAATTTGGGCTTCCCCGATATTGACTTTTTTCTCGCCCAGCTCGATCAGTTTGGCATACAGTTCGGCAGCCCTGTTATAATCGGCTTTTCCGTATGAAATGCGCGATGCGGCGACCAAGGCCGGTTCGGAGAACATATTATTAGGTTGGGAAATGATATATTCGAGGGAGGCAAACGACTCCTGAGGCAAATTTTGTTTCAGGAGGCAGTCGGCTCTGTAATAGTGAGCGTTTAAAAGAAAGTTCCCGTCGGTAAACCGGGCAATATAATTATCCAAACTCTGCACCGCCTTTGTGCAGTCGCCAGCCAGATAGGCGTTTTCGGCAGCCGAATACATCAGCGAATCCTGCTCCATTGTACTGATGACTTTACCGATCTCCTGGACATACGCCAGATAGGCATCAACATTACTCTGGTCGACGTAAATATCCTTAATTGATTTCAAAGCATTCGAGGATTCGGGTGTTCCGGGATAATCGCGAACTACCTGCTTGTAAAAGGCAATAGCTTCAGTCCGATTGCCTGAATTATTTGAGATAAGCCCCAACTGCGACAGCGTGCGGCTCATGTAATTGCTATTGGGATATTCGTTATTCAAACGCTGATAGCTCTTAAGCGCTTCGCCCGCCATATCGAGCTGGGCATAGGTTTTTCCCAGTTCAAAGAGAGCATCGTCGACATAAGCCGATTTTGGGAAATCGCGCAAGAGTTTGTTATAGGTTTCTATTTTCTGTTTAGGCTGATCCACAAGTCCCTGGCAAAATCCCTTTTGGAAATAAGCATAATCCACATCCGCCTTGTTAATCTGTATTACTTTGGAGTAAAAATCGATGGCATCGGCATATCGGCTATCGATAAAACGTGTGTCGCCAAGTCGGTTATAGGCATCAGCCATGGTAACAGCCCCGGAGTTTTTCTCCAGGTTAGTGTATGCCGAAAACCATTTCTGGGCATTGCTGTAATCCTTTTTGGCAAAAGCCACATATCCAAGGCTATAATTTAACATCGCGTACTCAGTAGCTTTAAAGGCAAATGGATCTGCCTTAAACATATTATAATATTCCTCTGCAGAAACCGGGTCGTTCATGCGGAAATAGGATTCCCCGAGCCAGTAGAGTGTTCTTGCACCTATCAGCGGGTCGTATTTCGAGTATTTGAGACTGCGGTCGAAGCTGGCAACCGCATCTGTAAACCGAAGGTTTGTAAACAGTTCCAATCCCCTGAAAAAAGCAACCCTCTGCAACGCCTTTTCCATATTGGCGTCTTTTTCTTTTATTTTTTCGAGGGATTCCATCGCCATCTTGTAATTTCGGGTATTCAAATATGCGGCAACCAGAAAATTGTAGGCTTCGTCGCTTCTTTTTGATGCGGGATAAAGGCTAAGGTAACGGTTGAAGGCCAGAATCGCCTCGTTGAAAGGCGAATACGACAGTTCGTAGGTAACTTTGGCGTAATTGAACAGCGCGTCTTCCTGAATGGTGAGGTTGAAATCCATGCGGGCGGCAGCACTAAAGGCTTTGCGGGCTTTGTTCTTGTCGCCGGTTTTGAGATAGCAATCGGCCAGGTTGTACATAGAACTTTGGCTGATCTCACTGTTGGTGTAGGCGATACTCTCGAACAAAGCGGCTGCCTCCTTGTACTTGCCGGTTTTGTAATAGATAAACGCAAGCTGGTAGCGGTCGCCAATGGTAAGGGACTTATTGCGATCCCTGTATTTCTCAAGGTAGGGCAAAGCTTCCTTGTATTGCTCCAAAGCGAAATAAGAGTCACCTATTATTTTCGACATCTCCCCTACCCTTTTTTCGGTTATCGAATCCATAAGTGGAGGTGCAAAAACGATAATCTCCTCGTATTTTTTCTGCATGAAATAAATCTGGGTAACATAATATGGAGCTATCGAAGAAAAAGTAGGATCGTCGAGCAGACGCAGAAAACCGTTAAGAGCGGTCTCGTAGTTTTTCTGATCATAGGCAATGTGAGAATAATAATACAAAGCAGGCGAGGAATACTTGCTGTCGATATCCTTAATTTCGTAGAAACAAACTCTTGCCTCTTCAAAATCATTGCCCATATAGTAGCTGTATCCCTTCTGAAAATAATACTCGGAAAGCTCGTCGGCTGTTAAAACGAAGCGATCGACCTTGTTGTAGTAGGATATGGCCCGGGAATATGTTTTTTTGCTATACATGTAACCGGCCAGACGAAAATGAGCATTATTAATCAACTGGCTTTCAGGATTTTCGTTCACAAATTCATAAACCTTGTATTCGGCATCCATATTAAAAAGCTCAATGGCGCAGATAGCGGAATAATACATTGCCCCAGCCCTGAGTTCGGATTTCTCGCTGCCATAAGTGTCAAGTGCCTTAGAAAAAAACTCCTGCGCAGCACTGTATTTTTCCATTTTGTAAAGCTCCAGTCCCTTGTAGTAATCCCTATCGGCAAATGTGTTGATGCTGGTCTTTTGTGCCTGCAAGGGTAGGGTAAATGCTATTAAAAAAACGAAAAAACAAGTTCTTCTGATTATCATGTTCGCAATTTTGTTAAATCGAGTAAAGTTATGAATTAAAAAAGCACTGCTTTTAGCCGAAAAATCTTTTTAATTAACATATTGGTGTTAATATGAATCCACAAATACATGTCATTGTATTAAGTATCTAAGAAAAACAAAGGCAAAGGTCAAAACGATCAACTACAATGTCAGAGTTTTGCCAGGAAATATTCTTACATCATCAATTCCAAAGATTAATAAAAAACATGATCCTTGCTTAGCAATTTTATTACCAAAACGTTTACCTTTCCCAAAAATTGCATGGCTATGTCACTTGATAAAATCATTGAATTTCAAAATGTCTCTATCGCAATAAAGGATCACCTGATTCTTTCGGAAGTGAATTTTGAAGTTGAAAAGGGAGAATTGATATACCTTATCGGGAAAGTGGGAAGTGGGAAAACCAGCCTGATAAAGACCCTTAACGCGGAGATCCCGTTGATGTCGGGAAATGCTAAGGTGGCCGATTTCAAACTGGAAGAGCTTAAAAAGAAGCAGGTTCCTTTTCTGAGGCGCAAGCTGGGCATAGTTTTTCAGGACTTTCAGTTACTGATTGACCGGTCGGTTCACGAAAACCTTGAGTTTGTTCTCAAAGCAACCGAATGGCGGAACAAGGACGAAATCAACACCCGAATTGGCGAGGTGTTGGAAAAAGTAGACCTTGGATTCAAGGGATATAAGATGCCTCACCAATTATCGGGCGGGGAGCAGCAAAGGGTGGTTATTGCAAGAGCCTTGCTTAACAGCCCTGAGATTATTCTGGCCGATGAGCCTACAGGAAATCTCGACCCAAAGACATCGGAAGATATCATGCAAATTCTTTTAGAGATAAGCCGAAACGGGCGCGCTGTTATCATTGCAACCCACAACTACAATCTGCTTAAGAAATTCCCATCCCGTATTATGAAATGTTCCGAGGGAAAGCTTGTTGAAACGGACCTTAACGATCCCGAGATTGAGTTTTTGAGCAGGCAGATGATTTGATTGGAGGTGACGGGGTAACGAAGTGACGAGGTGACGGGGTGACAGGGTGACCGGAAAATTGACCTCATCAGGTAAATTTGTAATCCCCCTCACCATCATGAAACACTGGTTCTATTTTAAAATTCATCATTATATCTTTTGAAACTGCAAGATAGCGGGTAAATTTTCTTTTTTTAAGTACGGGCAGGCGGCTTGAAATATAAAATTCAGGCAGAAAGCCATGAGCAGTCATTAGGGTATCTACTTTCATGTTTGAAAAGCAATAAGTCAGTAGGGCTGCTGGCAAGATTTTGGCAAACTCATCGTTACAATAAACGTACTGCGTTTTCAACACTCCCTCGCGCAGTGTAACAAAAAGCAGAGCATTGATTTGTCCGTCATTTTCCCAACGCAACCAGAAACTTGAAAAGCTCCGGGCAAAACTGCTGTAGGGGTATTTCTCCGAAAGAAACCTCATTTCCGGTGAAGGTTTTACCAGCCAGGGACTCATTTCAAACTCTTCAGGCCGGGGAACATGAAAGTTGTCAGTTGAGTTAGCTTTAATGAATTCAAAATCTTGTAGGCTGGGAGTGGATATTACTTTTGGCTTAGGCGAATTTATGGATCGTATCCAAATTTGTTGTGGGAAGAACAGGGTGAAATTCCCCATCTGATCTATAAGCCAAAGCAATCCGGAATATATAACCGCGCTGTAAAACACATTATTTTTTGCCGCTGAATAGCAGGCTTTTTTGAGCCGGTTAACCAGCCCGGGGCGAACATAAACCACAACTCCCAGTTTTCGGATGGTTTGGAAAAGGTCTTTTTTCTCAATAATTTTTAACGTGGGAAGAGTAAGGTCCTGAAAGCACAGAACATTGCCCCAGACTTCAAGCAGATTAATCAAAAGCATCTGAGCAATTCCTTTCCCCCGGTGATTGCCGGATACCCACCAATTCGTGACCCAAGCCACGCGACTTGGCTCAGGGCTTTGGGCAACGGAAGGTAATGCGCCTATAAAACCGATCAAGTCGGACTTCAATTCATCCAAAGCAATGATAAGTGCAATGTCATCGGGTCGTGCATCAGGGTTCAATGACTGGCTAAGTGCACGGGCCGGGCTAATGGGCAGCTGTTTCCAATTTGCATACTCAGCGCTTTGAGTGAGCGCTGTCAATTCAGATATTTTGATTTTCTTTAGAATCATTCAGACTGAGGTTACTCTCTCCTCTTTAAAAAGTTCTTTTATTCCAACAGACAAAGCTACTTTTTTATTTTGTTTTAGTTGGCTTGATAATCAGAAGTATGAATTTTGGTAATTGGAGTGGCTGGAGTGGCTAGAGTACTTGGAAATTTTAGTTTTAAAAATTTACAGACCGAATTTAACATATAAACTTTATTTTTATCATATATTAGAACAATGGAATATTGGTAGGAGCTTATAAAAAAAGATCCATATTAATTTTGTATCATAATTATTTCTCCACAGAACGAAAACTTTTTACAAACCGAGCTGATGATAAAAAGCGAACAGCTTGCAGATGCGATACATAACCAAGATATTATGGCTTAACGAACTTTATTAAAGTTAAATGAAAAACGATTCAACATCAAAGCATAAATCTGTTTATAAAATTCCATGGGGTAATCTTTTTAGCTTAAAGAAGTTTGAAAACTCAGACTATAGTCTTAAGCAAAAAGCCCGCTTCCTTTATTTTCTGAGCTTTGCGCTGATTGGCTTGCTAATTCTGGTGATTTCCTATACGGGATATATTCAAATCATAAATCCGTTATATGGAGAGATATTTTTCCCGGTTCTTGTAGCTCCAATTTTACTGGTTTTCATTTTTATCACCTGTCTTGTTTTAATACGAAAAGGCTATTACACCGTTGCGGTGCATACCATTCTTATTTCTACGATTGCAACTACGTATTCGGCTATGTGGTATTCCCACGGCGAACCATTTAGCCGATTGAACACAATTGTATTTGTATTAGGGGTTCTTTCACTTCTCCCCTTGCTTCTTAAAAATTATAACGTAATATCCTTTCTATATATTTTTCTGAATATCATCATCCTTATAGCCTTTGTAACAGTAAAAAGTGATGAGTTATCACTATCAGATTCGGCGATTTTCGATTATTTAGGCGATACTTCGTTTGCGCTTATGTTTATTGGATTGACAGGCTATTTTATTTTCAGAATCAATAAAAGGTCTATGGATCAGGCTGTCTCTGATTTCAATGAGCGACTTGCAGCTGAGAAAGCCTTAGCCAAAAGTGAAATCAAGTTCAGTACTCTGGTTGACAATATGAATGAGGCGGTTATGATTGTTGATAATGAAAACCGCATTCAATACGTCAATAAAAAGTTTACCGAATTAATGGGGTACACTTCAGAGGAAATAATCGGAGTAATCGGGTTTAATCTGCTTTCTGATCCCTCGGAAAAAGAAATTGTAATAAATGCTGAGTATAACAGAAAAGTTAACAATATTAATCAGTATGAGGTTTCTTTCCTTTCCAAAAATGGAATGAAAATTAACTTTCTTGTTAGTGCAGCACCAGCATTTGATTCTGAAGGAAATGCAGAGGTATCAATTATTGCAATGGCTGATATAACAGAGCGAAAAAAAGCAGAACAGGCTTTACGTCAGAGTGAACAGCGCTATAAAACAATTTTGGCTGCTTTTCCTGATATTATAATGCTATCTGATCTGAAAGGGAATATAATTTTTGGGAATGAGGCACTTGAAAGAATTACCGGTATTGCTCCTGAGGATTATTCGAATCCGGATCGCAAGGCTCACATTCATCCGGATGATTTACCATTGGTGATTTCTACCTTTCAGGAGCTTCTTAAATCAGATAAACCTTATTCCGGAATTATTGAAAACCGCTTTATTGACTCATGGGGAAACACTCATTGGTTTAGCGGGACAATCTCCAAAATCGAATTAAACAATCAAATTGTTTTGCAGACCATTTCCCGGGATATTACAGAAAAGAAGCAAATAGAAATAGAGCTGGCGAAATACAGGGACCATTTGGAACTTCTTGTTAACGAGCGAACTGAAGAGCTTGAGGCAACCAATGAAGAGTTGTTATCGACAAATGAAGAATTAAATAATCAACGACAAGAGCTTGAAGATGCTTTGATGCATTTACAGATTGCTCAGAATAAGCTTATCCAATCTGAAAAGATGGCTTCTCTCGGTGTTCTTGCCGCAGGTGTTGCTCATGAAATAAATAATCCTTTGAATTTTATTAAAGGAGGGGCAATTGCATTGGAGTCGTTTTTAAATGATAATCTACACGACCACGCTGCAAACATCAATCCTTTGCTCGACAGTATCAAAGTTGGAGTAAACCGCGCCTCAGCCATAGTTACAAGCCTGAACCACTATAGCCACAGGGGTGAAATAGAAATATCAGATTGTGATATTCATTCCATAATCGATAACTGTCTTGTCTTTTTAAATAACGAGATCAAGTCGGAAATTACTATCGAAAAGAGTTATACAAGCATACCCTTTTCGGTTAGATGCAATGATGGCAGGCTGCATCAGGTTTTTCTGAATATTCTGCTTAACTCGGCCCAGGCGATAAAGGATGCAGGTGATATAAAAATCCAAACCCGCATTGAAAAAGGCAGGGTTTTTATAACGATATTAGATTCCGGATGCGGAATAAAAAGCGAGATATTATCCAAAATTACAGATCCGTTCTTTACTACGAAGGATCCCGGTGAAGGAGCAGGTTTAGGCCTTTCGATAAGCTATAACATTCTTCGGGATTATGAGGGAACCCTGGAATTCGAATCTGAAGTCGGAGTTGGAACAAAGGTTATTATTTCCTTGCCTGTTACAAAAACCTAACTTTTCCGGTTATGCGAAAAACAATACTGTACGTTGACGATGAGAGTATAAACCTATTACTTTTTCAAGCAATTCTTGGCAGTAAATACAACATAGTTACTGCGGAATCAGGTGATGATGGGCTCCGCCAACTAACTGCGTATCCCGATACGGTTGGGGTAATAAGTGATATGAGAATGCCCGGAATGAATGGCCTTGAGTTTATCAATATGGCTAAAACCAAATTCCCTGATATATTCTATTTTATTCTTACCGGCTATGATATTACTCCAGCAATATCGAATGCTCTTGAAGAAGGACTGATTCATAAATATTTCCGAAAACCGCTAAACCATGTTGAAATTGAAAATGCAATCGAGGAGGCAATTAGCGAAAAATGATCATTTCAGATAATATTCTATTTCTTTTCCACTGCTGTTAATTAAAAAACATAGATCTCAGTTTGCCACTACTCTTTCCGCTGGAATAAGCGTGTATTTACTTTTTGATTACAATAGCTGGATAGTCGCCAAACCTCCCCCAGAACTCAGGATGTTTATCCTCGCTTCGTCTTAAGCAGTTCAGAATTCTCTTTCCCCCCAGCCATTTATGAATATAAATACTCATAAAATACTTGTTTG
>CAMAZH010000071.1 GCA_945863035.1 Chitinophaga pinensis
CAAAATAACCACCATTCTGAAAGGCGAAAAAAATCTGCGCATTCCTGCCTGCCATCTTCCTTGGTTCGGACTGCCTGAAGATGTGTTTCGTTTCGTTTTCATACCAAACTCTTTTATGTTGTAAACCTGTTTTTTTTCTTACTTCTTCCCTTTGCCATGCTAAGGGCACCGCCCGTCACCCTTCGACAAGCTCAGGGCACCGCCCGTCACGTCACCCCCTTTACCCCAATAAAAAATTGCCCGACCTTAAAACAATTTTTTTTTAAAGTCGATCAATAGCTGCTAAAATCCCCGCCCGCTTTTCATGTTCAAAGCGAACTTCAAACAAAATTCTCATTCAATTCTCAAAAATAGCCAAATATTTATATATGACGCGCTTATCTATCATAAAGGTTGCATACAGTTTTCAACATTCTGCACTTTTATGTAAAAAAAACTGCAAGCTGTGATCGCAGCCTACTGCAATGTTTACAGAACCTCCTTTTCCAAAACTTTTCCATTCGAACCTTGGTCACCATTTACCTTCCGTCCATCCTTGTTTTTTGTTAAAATATCCCAACGAGCTGGTTTAACGCAAATGAGGTGTGAATGTTTTGTTTTTAGAAGAAAAAAATCGGGACTTCGGCAGGTTCAGTCGTCGGGCCTTAAACAATTCCAACATTCATAAATAACGTGACGGGGTGACGGAGTGAGGACGTGACGGAGTGAGGACGCCGCTGGGTTTTCCTCTTGCTCTGGACTCAAACTCAAAACTGTCTTTTGCGTGACGACGCCCCTGGGTTTTCCTCTTGCTCTGGACTCAAACTCAAAACTGTCTTTCCCGTGACGGGGTGACGACGAAGTGAGGACGCCGCTGGGTTTTCCTCTTGCTCCGGACTCAAACTCAAAACTGTCTTTTGCGTGCAGGGTTTTCCTCTTGCTCCGGACTCAAACTCAAAACTGTTTTGGTGTTTTCCTCTTGCTCTGGACTCAAACTCAAAACTGAGACAAGTCTCACATACTTTTTCCATTTGACCTTTGCCTTTTGCATTTTGAATTAACCTATCAGGCCCTCTATCCAAAAACCTCCTTCAAAACAGCGTGCGACCTCAACCTTGAAATTCCCTCGATATGAAAAGAATAGAATTTGAGAACAAAATCCAACAAGTCGTTTCTCATTCGCTGATTCAACTCCAGACCCGAGAGCTGATCATAGTTGTTGTTTAGAATCGTATCCAGGAGTTGAGAATTCACGGGGTCGATAAAATCGAGGTGGCCTTGCAGGTCGGGCATATACACCCCTTCTTTCATATCAAAAACCATTTCATCGGGATTCAGTTTCGCACTGGGATAAAACCCCAGGTGCTTGCTCAGTTTCACCAGAAAAAGAATGTGGAAATTGGAAGAGCCCGCTCCCATCAGGTCGAAATACTCGATCGAATTTCTGACAAACGCAAACAGCACCGCATTGGGCTCTTCTTCGCGCAGGCATTTGCTCAACACCTCCGCCATAAACATGGCCTGGGCACTTTTATGGATATCATAAGGGAAATGCGAGAAAATCAGGTCTGATGAGGCTTCCTTTACCAGGCTCATATCTTTTCCCTCTTTAACATAAGCAGTAAGGTTCAGTATGAAAAGCGCTTGCAGGATGTTGGCGTGGATTTTGGATTTCTTCGAACGTATCCCTTTAAATAGAAAAGACTTCCGGCCATATCGCTCGGTATAAATCTGGCAGATCAGACTCGTATCGCCATACTTGATCTGTTGCAATACAATCCCCCGGGTAGTCTCTAACGACATTTCTTCAAAATTAAAAACTCATATATAAACCAACAGTTTACAGAAACCGGAACAGGTTTTACTCCCCCGGGAAAAGAAAGAGAGGATTAGTGAATAAACAGCAATTTTGTAACGTGACTTAAGGTCCCGTCTTCGCTTGAGCAAAAGACAAGATAAACTCCCGTTTTCACCCGCTCTCCCCTGAAATTATTGCCATCCCACAATGCTTGTCCCCCGAGGGAAACGGTTTCGAAAACCAGGTTGCCGTTCAGATCGGTAATTTTTACAAGGGTGTTTTCGGTAAGCCCGCTGATGGCAATATCGCCCAGGTAGCTTTCTCTTACGGGATTTGGGAAAACAAGCACGGACTCGTAATTCTCCTCGGGACCGGTTGCCTCAGCAACAAATGAAATAATTCCCTTATCGGTTCCAAAGAAGACCTCTCCGTTTTTTTGATTTATGGAAATGGCGGTTATGGAGTTTGATAACAGTGGGCTGTTCTCCATGGTGAAATTATAGATCTGCTTGAGGCCATCGTCCGAGACAAGGGATACGCCGGCGTTTTTGGTGCCCAGCCACTTTCTGTTGGCGCCGTCGACCACGATGGAGGTGACCGTTTCGGTTCCTAACAGAAAATCGCCAACTTTGGGATCATCGATACGTGGCACGGTAATACCTTGAGCATAGAAATTGGAGCCGTCGAAAACAGCCCAGGGGTTATAGTAAACCAAAATCCCTTTGTTTGTTCCCAGCCAGATATTTCCCTCGCGGTCTTCGGCGATGGAGTATACATCGTTTGTTATAATGGCGTTATTCTCATCCTTGATATCCAGTTTCAGGTAGCGGTCATCATCGGGGTTCTCAAGGGTCCCGTTGTCGTCCATCACGAGCAGGCCCCGGGTATGGGAAGTCAGGATCATCCATTTATAGCCCGACTGGGCAACAATAATATCGCCGGTGTAGATGGTTGTTGGCAGGATGTTATTAAGATCATAGCTTTGCCACTCCCCATTTTTGCGGAAAACGGATAAAGGTTCGGGGACTGATGCATTCGAAACCCACAGATTCCCTTCGTTATCATAGTTCATACCGCCGAGCCTGGCAAAATCGCCCGGAATAATAGTTTGCAGACTGCTGTTGTCCTCCGTATATCTTTTATACAGGGAGTCGCTCCGGAACTCAAACAATCCATAGCCCCAGCTTCCCACGAAATAATGCTCCGGATCGGCCGGATCGACAACAATTCGATAAAAATCCTTATACTGGGTTCTTTTGAAGCTGTTCCATTGGCTGTCTTTGAAGGTATTAACCTCCCCATTTCTGAACTGGTTGTTGTTTGAAGAGGTTGGGCCACCGGGAACGGAATAAACAATATCCCCTGAAATTTTTATGTCAGAAACTGAATTGGTTGAAGGGCCGTTTGGTACGATGAACTCTTTACTTCCATCCTTCAAATCGTGCCGGGCCAGTCCCTTTTCGGAGTCTGCTGCCCAAAGCACCGAATTCTGATCGATATAGGCGCATTTAGGGGAATTGATCAGAATAAGGTCTGTTTCCGCATCATTTTGATAGACATGAACGTGATACCTTCCCGAAACGACCAGCTTTCCGTTCCAGTTCGACATATGATTGCAATCATCGTTGTTGAAAGGAGGGAATTGGGTCCACACCGCCCCATCCCATGAATAAATTATATCGCCGGCTGCTGTTCCGGTTCTGTAGGAAGCGTAAACGATACCGTTGATAGCGATAATAGAGTTGAATTTTTTGTTGAAGTTCGGTATGTCGCTGATCCGGTTCCAATAATTATAATCCTGCAGGTTTTCGGCATTCAGGCTCGCGCGGTATATCCCCTGATCGGTAGCTGCATAATAATAGCCTCCTTCGATGCAGATTTCATTAACTTTAATCGGAAGACCTCCCTCCCCGATTTTGTCGATGGTCCAGCTGATTTCCCTTCGAATAAGGTTTAATGCCACAATGCCGAATCCAGTGCTGAAATAGGCATAATCGCCCTGGACAAAGATGCTGTAGATCCTCTTATCGCCCATTATCTGCTTCCGCAGTATGTCGGGAAAATTGATGACGGTATTGTTCAGAATGAAGTCGATGTTTGCGTTGGTGTAGGCAATAATAGTGATTCCGTGTTCCGGTGAATAGGCAAGGGTGGAAATCTCGGTGTCGGAGAGACCGTTTTCCTTGGAGATTTTGTCGATGCTGTTGTCGTTCTGATTGAAGTAAAACAGGCCCCCATCGGTAGAGCAGTAGGTTTTGTCCCCCGCCAATATCAGCTTGGAGGCGTTGGCATAGGGAAGATGACTGCGCCAGCTGCCGATTCGGTTCTGGGCTAATGCATCATAACATAAAACCGCTAAAAGAAATAAGAAAAGAAACCTTATATTCATAAAATTGTCCCGTTTGAATACATTTGCCCATCCATACGCCAGTGCTTTTAAAGAATCCCATCAAAACGCTTCAAGCCTGATTGTAAAAACCAATGTGAATTGAGTAAACGCATGCTTAATAATCCATTAGATACGAAAAAACACTCTTTTTTATTATCCGGCAAGCCTACTGATTTAAAAAATCCACCAGCTTATTTGTAGCAACACCGCGATGACTGATTTTGTTCTTTTTGCTGATATCCATTTCCGCAAAAGTACAAGTCTCCCCATCGGGAACAAAAACAGGATCATACCCGAAGCCTCTAGTCCCGGATTTTTCATTGGTAATGGTTCCCGCAACGATTCCCTCGAACCGGGTTTCCTGCCCATCGACAATAATTGAAATTACCGTTCTGAATCGTGCCCTTCGATTAGTTTTGCCATCCATGAGCGTGAGCAGTTTTCTGATGTTGCCCTCGGTGACGTCCAGCTCGGGGAATTGCAGCTCCCCGATCCGGGAGAACCGTGCCGAGTACACCCCCGGAGCGCCATCCAAAGCCTCAACCTCCAGACCTGTATCGTCGGCAAAACAATTCTGCTTCAGCTTGTTATAAATATACCAGGATTTTTGTGAAGCGTTTTGTTCAAGGGTAGGGTAGTCCTCGGGGATTTCCCCCTGGAAACCCGCCTCCGAAAGCCCCAATATTTTGATCCTGTGGCGGGTAAGGGCCCGGATCTCATCTAGCTTGTGAAGGTTGTTTGTGGCAAATATAAGAATCATGGTCTATTCCCGGGTTAAATACATTCGTGTCGGCAAATTTTGCAAAAAAGAGCAGAAATAAAAAACAAGGCCGCAGCCTTGTTAAAAAGAAATTTGACAAAAACCTGTCATCCGCCAAGCGCCCTGAACCCGGAGGCCAATTTTGCCGGTTTGGGGTTAATGCACATAACGGGTATTTTTTCGGGATTTGCAATCACATATTGTTCTCTGGCCGCGATCAGATAATCGAGGAAGTTAATGTCTTTTGTAGTAAGCACAAGAATCATGTCGGCCTGCTGCTCCTTGCTGAAGTTTACGGTTTCCTTCTCAAAACTCATTTTCCCGTCGGCGTTGAATATCTCATACTTAATGTCGTTGTTTTTTAAAAAAGTTTCGACATACAAAAGGTTTGAAGCGATTTTCTTCTTGAATCCCTTGTCGCTCACCTTACGCTTGAAGAGTAAAAACTTCGCATTGAAATTGGACGACAGATAATGGATATAACTTACCTTTTCCTTGTTTTCGGTCCTGAAATCGATGGGGAAAACTATAGTGTCGAATTTTGAGGTTTTAGGCTTGTCCTGAATGACCACAAAAGGCATTTTGGAATTTGCAATAACTTTGAGTGCGCGGCTTCCGATAATTTTCTGGAACCCCTTGATGCCGTGGGTTCCCATTACAACCATTTCAGCTTTGTACTCCTGGGAAACCTCCTTTATAGTCTCGAAAATATTTCCGGTTTTCACAACCGGATGAGAGCTGATCATATAAATCTTCTTCAGCTCCTGGGTTTTGAGTTTCAGCTTCTCGAATGACGACTCGATATCCGAAGGGTTATCCACAATATGAAGCAGAATGATATCCTTTTTAAGAATATTGGAGAGGTTTACTGCATGCTCAAATGCAAACTGGGAGATCTCCGTAAAGTCCCAGGGCACAATAATCGGTTTGTTCAAGTTTTCCATTAATCCTGGATTTATAGATTAATTTATGATTTATTGAATAATTATTTAAATTTGATCAGGGTTAGAAGCTACTTCCCATTTCAACTCACAAGTTATGTATTTTCTTAATGCTACGTATAAGATTAAGATAATTTTTTTAATCGCATTGATTCCCCTGCTATCCGCAAAAGCAGCCTCATTGCCCGATACCTTGCTAAAAAGAACCGCTGTAGCCAGGAACTTTGAGCCTCATAAAATAATGAATACGGCTCCTAATTACAGCATTATATTCGACGAATCGGGTATAATGTTTCTCGGACAGAAGGATAAAATAAGCATTTATAACGGTACTTCCTGGTCCCATGTTCGTCTAAAAGGAGAGGTTTTGCTTGCACGAAACGCAAATAATGTTATTTATTTCGCGGGAGAGAATGCTTTTGGCTACCTGTTTCCAGACTCCGCAAAAAAATTCATCGCCCATCAACTTAACGACCTACTGCCCAAAAAACTCACCCCGTTTGCACAGGCTAAAGATATTAAAAGCATTGATAATTACGTCTATTTCCAAACAGATTCGTTTCTTGTTTCCTATAACACAAAAACATTCAAAGTAATCGAGGAAAATTTTCTCGGGGGAGTACTGTTCGTGTGCGGAAAAAAACTGCTGTCCCTCAAGCCCGGAAACAGGATAAGCGCTATTCTGGGCAGCAGCCTTGAAGGCAGTTATGTATTCTCAGGCCCAACAATCCGATCGGTTCTCAGTCATGCTGACGGTTATCTTATTATTGGCATCGACAACAAGTGCTATGTCACAAACAGTTCTTTTATAATCCTTTCTGTTTGGCCGACATTGTCTGCCGGCAATCTGCTCAGAGGAGTCCGGCTTAATGCCGATGAGTATCTTTTTACCGATGACAGGAATGCTTTGATGTTATGCGGAAACGACGGAAAGGTGAAATCGCGGGTTAACATTTCTTTTGTTATCCCAAATTCGGAAATTATCGATGTGGTGCCGGAAGCCTCGGGTAACATCTTTATCCTTCAAGAAAGATCAATAACCCGCATCGAATTTCCATTTTCTGTCGGACAGATTGCGTCTACTCCCGACAGGTACGGCCGGATACTCGACGCAAAATCATACGACAACAAGCTCTACATCGCCACAACCAATGGGCTATTCTATCTGGAATCTTTTGACGATCGGTTTATAAGAGTCCCGGTGGAAGAGGTGTGCTACCGGCTTATCCCAACGTTTCATGGACTGCTGGCAATAACCACCGACAGAATATTCCTGATCAACAGGCAGACCTGCACTCAGGTGTATTCCGGCAAACTCATAACGCAGCATTGGGATCCGGTATCCCACAAAATATTTATTTCCGAGCCGGGAAAAATCAAAGTCCTGACCCTGTACAACAATCATTCAGCCGACTCCTTTGAGCTCCGGTCCCCTGTAAGCGCCCTCAGGTTATTGTCGATCGACTCCCTTTTATGGGTCTCCGACGGAAACAGGCTGTTCAGGTACAATGGCAATTCCCCCAGTGCAGCGGGTCCTGTGGAAATTGCTTTGCCTGATTCCGCAGGAATTACCGAAATGTTTAAATGGCAAAACAAATTTCATTTTATTTCGGGCCAAAAAGTTTATTCACTCTCCGGCACCCTTCCTGACTTTGAAAGATCCCTCAGCAATGAGTTCATCAACGATGAGTTCCTCGGTTTTTCCGAAGACAGCGAAGGAAATTCCTGGTTCCTTTCCCGCAATCGGGATAAAAATTCGGTTTTATGGTTTGGCAACAGGGTTGAAAAAACTTTTACAAAAATTGTGCTACCGCAATTCCTGAACCTTTCAAACTCATCGTTCGACTACCTTGGAGACCGAAGGATTATTATGTCGGCCGGACGGCAGGTTTTTCTGGTTGATCTTGCACTTTATAATGGAGGATCAGGAAAGTTTGAGACCATAATCAATGAAATCACTGCCGGAGAATCGACTGTTTTCCAGGGTGTATCCTATGATTTTTTCCGGGTTCCGTTGCGAACCGAACTCAACAATATTTCATATCGCCAGAACAATGTCCGGATACGGCTGAGCTCAACAAATTACCGCGATCAAAAGCTCAGATACCAGTTTTATCTGAAGGGAAACGACAAGAATTGGTCTGAGTGGAGCAGCGATCCTTTTATTAACTTGACTAACATGCGGGAAGGACATTACAATCTCGAGATTCGGAGCAAAGACCAAATGGGCAACACCTCTGATGTCACTTCCCTTTTATTTCGTATAAAACCCCCGTTCTACCGCAGCTGGTGGGCCTACATGGTATATATCCTTATCGGGGGAGTCCTTTTTTTCATCGGCTACAAAACTTATTTGCTGAATTTGCACAAAGCGAGGAGCCTTTTCTCCTCCCCTGAGGACATATCGAATCATTCGAGCGGCATTCCGATAGTTTCAAGTAATGGCGAGCATGCTGCAAACCAAAAGAAGTTTGATTTCTTCTCCAATATCGATGAGGAAAAAGTCAAGGAGAAAACCCGCTGGGACAAATACGAAATGGTAACGGTTCTATTCAGCGATATTCAGGGCTTCACAAAGATCGCCGAATCGATGAACCCCGAGTTGCTAATCGACGAACTCGACCGTTTCTTTTTTCATTTCGATTCGGTGGTGGAGAAATTCAACATCGAGAAAATCAAGACCATAGGCGACGCATACATGGCGGCGGGAGGTATTCCGAAAAAAAGCGTCACCAGTCCGGTCGAGGTTGTCCTTGCCGCATTGGAAATGCAGAATTACATGAAACAGCTGAGAAAAACGAAAATCGATATCTGGGATCTTCGTATCGGGATCCATTCAGGGCCGGTAATCGCCGGAATCATCGGCCATAAGAAAAGGTCCTTCGACATCTGGGGTGATACCGTCAATACGGCAAGCCGCATGGAATCGACCGGCGAAGCGGGGAAAGTCAATATATCCAGCGAAACATACAAGCTGGTTAAAGACTATTTTATCTGCGAGTACCGGGGCAAGCTGCCGGTAAAATATAAAGGTAATATTGATATGTATTTCGTAAAAGGTCTCCGGCCCGAGTTGTCTGTCAACCTTGTTGGACTCCCCAACCGCAAGTTTTTCCTCAAGCTCCAGATGCTCCGTATGGCGGACGTTGAAGAGTTGGTGTTCTCCAAACTCGAGGCGGAATTGCATAAAGACCTTCTTTTCCACTCCCTCGAATACGCCCGACACCTATACGAGTACAGCGGTCTGCTTACAAAAGCCGCCAACCTGGACCTGGAGGATGAATTGATTATCAAGACTTCCGTATTGCTACTTAACGTTGGTTATACCGGCGGGTATGAGAACCAGGAAAACCGATCGGCTGAGTATGCACGACTTGTTCTCCAGGAATTCAACTATTCCGAAAAACAAATCACTCAGATCAGCAACCTGATTCTCTCCACCAAGTGGCCGCCAGAGCCTAAAAACCTGCTAGAAATGGTTCTTTACGACGTGAAAATGGAATTTGTTGGCAGGGCGGACTATTTGAGACTTTATAAACTTCTTTTCCTGGAGCAGAATCAATATTTGAAATCGGTTGACGTTCTCGAGTTTAAGCGAACCCAGCTCGAGATTGTCAGAAATTACATCTTCTATACCGACTCTGCACGCCGTCTGCGGGAAATCCCCGTTGAGGAACAGCTCAGCAGAATACAGGCCGATGACTGGAAATAAATTGTATAACATTACCCAGGACTTGTCAGATCGCAGATTAATCGTTATTTTTGGGCTTCTTTAACTCTGCAATAATGAATCCCGATTGGAAAAACATAGGTTTTGGATATTCCAAAACCGACTATAATGTTCGCGCAACATTCAAAGATGGAAAATGGAGTGATCTGGAAGTTAGCTCTTCAGAATACCTTACGATACATATGGCAGCTACGTGTCTGCATTATGGCCAGGAAGCGTTCGAGGGATTGAAAGCCTATATGGGCAAAGACGGACAAATCCGCGTGTTCCGCTGGGACGAAAACGCTAAACGTATGCAAAGTTCTGCCCGGGGAATAAAAATGGCGGAAGTGCCAACTGAACTGTTCCATGAAGCAGTAATAAAAGCTGTTAGCCTGAACAAAAAGTATGTCCCTCCTTATGGCACAGGTGCTTCCTTATACATCAGACCTCTCCTTTTTGGCTCTGGTCCTGAAGTAGGCGTAAAACCTGCAAAAGAATACACTTTTCTTGTGTTTGTCACTCCCGTTGGCCCCTATTTCAAAGAGGGATTTAAACCGGGAAATATCATGATCAGCAGAGACTTCGACCGCGCCGCTCCCCATGGAACAGGTAATATAAAGGTAGGAGGAAACTATGCTGCCAGTTTGATCTCACTCGAAAAAGCCCACGATCTGGGGTATGGAACCGTATTGTATCTCGACAGCAAAGAGAGAAAATACATTGACGAATGTGGCCCGGCAAACTTTTTTGCTATTAAAGGGAACCGTTATATAACCCCGGAATCCGATTCCATTTTACCCTCCATTACCAACAAATCTTTACAGGCTCTCGCAGCCGACATGGGCATGAAAGTGGAGAAAAGACAAATCCCGGTTGGGGAACTCTCCGAATTCGACGAGGCCGGAGCCTGCGGTACCGCTGCCGTTATCAGCCCTATCGGGAAAATTGTGGATCCCGATACAAATACGGTTTATTCGTTTTGCAAAGACGGCCAACCGGGGCCCATCTCCACAAAACTGTATCATCATCTGGTTGACATACAGTATGGGGATGAGGCAGACAAATTTGGTTGGGTGGAAATTGTAAAGTAAGCGTCTTTTAACGGGGGAGAAAACCCGTCGCATACACTCCAAATTGTTAAGGTTTTGCACTTTCGGCCTTATCCTTTCATCTTTTATGTTTAATTGCTATCTTTGGCGATGTTTTTAACCGCTTACCCATGAGCATTCAGGAAAACCAGATCGTTAAAAGAAGGCTTACCAGTTCGTACCTCACAACGGTTATTAGTATTTCGCTTGTTCTTTTTCTTCTTGGCATCGCGGGTTTCCTTATTCTGAATGTTCAGAATCTGAGCCGGCATGTAAAGGAAAACATCGGTTTCAACATCGAGTTGAAAGATAATGTGCGCGAGGCAGATATTCAGCAGTTCCGAAAAATTCTCGATGCAAAGGTGTTTGTAAAAAGCACTGAATATGTCACCCGAGAGCAGGCAGCCGAAGAAACTCAGAAAGCTTTGGGGGAGGATTTTATTTCCTTTTTGGGTTTCAACCCCCTTCCCGCCTCCATCAAGGTTAAGCTCAACGCCGCCTGGGCCAACCCCGACAGTATTCTTATAATCGAATCGGGTTTAAGGAAGTACCCTGAAATCAGCGAAATTTTCTACAGAAAAACACTTATCAGCGAAATCAACGAGAACGTTAGAAAAATCAGCCTGATAATTTTCTCCTTCACCCTGCTGCTCCTTTTTATCGCCCTTACGCTCATCAACAACACCATCCGACTTTCGGTATATTCGAAACGATTCATAATCCACACCATGCAGCTCGTGGGAGCCACCCGCGGCTTCATCAGGCTGCCGTTTATATACAAGGGGGCCTATTACGGGCTCCTTTCTGCCATGATTGCCATTTGCCTGCTTTTAGGAACAATTTATGTGGCACAAAATCAAATCGAGGGCCTTGTTGATTTTGTTGATCTGAATATCCTTGCATTGCTTTTCGCGGGAGTAATCCTTACGGGGATACTAATCAGCTCCATTTCAACGTTCTTTGCAGTGAACAAATACCTGAATGTTAAAACAGACGCATTATACCTTTAATAATATGAATAAGATAAAAACCGAAACCAAACCCGACTTTCCGCTTACCCTGGAGAATTACAAACTTTTAATCGTTGGATTTGCCATTATCGTTATTGGCTTCCTTCTAATGATTGGTGGAGGTTCCGACGACCCCAACGTTTTTAACGAAAAAGAGCTCTTCAGCTTCAGAAGGATAACCCTCGCTCCAATGATGATTCTTTTCGGCTTCGGCTTTGAAATCTGGGCCATTATGAAGAAACCCAAAGCTAAATCCGAAGAATAAAAATGACCTGGATTGAAGCGCTTATCCTTGGAATTGTTCAGGGACTTACCGAATTTCTGCCCGTTAGCAGCAGTGGACATCTTGAGATTGGAAAAGCTCTCCTCCACATTAATCCCGAAGAAAACCTCACATTCACCGTAGTGGTGCATGGTGCAACGGTTTTAAGCACCATTCTTGTTTTCTATTCCGAAATCTTCAAGCTGTTTAAAGAGGGGATTTTCAAGAAATACAACGAATCCACTGCCTATATTCTGAAAATCGCTTTGTCGATGGTTCCCGTGCTTTTTGTCGGCTTGTTTCTTGAAGAAAAAGTTTCAGCCCTATTCGACGGGAATCTGGCTATTGTTGGTTCGATGCTATTGGTTACAGGTATTCTCCTTGGACTTACACGGCTAATGAAGAAAGAGGGTGATAAAGACATTTCCTTCCGGGATGCCCTGATCATCGGAGTCGCACAGGCTGTGGCTGTTTTGCCCGGATTGTCACGCTCCGGATCAACCATAGCAACCGGCATCCTCCTTGGAAACAAGCGCGCGGATGTTGCCCGCTTTTCTTTTTTAATGGTGCTTGTGCCCATCATCGGAGCAAATATGCTGGAAATATTCCGGGGAGACATGTCCCAATCGGAAAATCTCCCCGTAACCGTATTGCTTGTTGGATTTCTGGCGGCTTTTACAACCGGTTTTTTTGCCTGTAAATGGATGATAAACCTTGTGAAAAAAGGAAATCTCATATATTTTTCAATTTATTGTCTCCTCCTGGGCATTTCTGCCCTTATATTTGCATAAAATTCCGGATGCCTGATTTAAAAGAGAGTTTGAGTTTTCAGGAAGGCAAAGTTCTTTTAATTGATAAAGAACTCGACTGGACTTCCTTTGATGCGGTGAATAAAATTAGAATCCTGCTGAAAAACCGGCTGGGAATCAAAAAAATTAAGGTTGGTCATGCCGGCACGCTCGATCCTCTTGCCACCGGACTGATTATTGTTTGCACCGGAAAGATGACAAAGCAAATAACCAGCTTCCAGGATCTGGAAAAAGAGTATGAGGCAAGCTTAAAGCTTGGGGAAACAACTCCTTCTTTTGACCTTGAATCTGCTGTAGATAAATCATATCCTACAGAACATATTACCAAAGAAGGTGTTATAAAGGTTTTAGAAGGCTTTGTCGGAGAAATAGACCAGGTTCCCCCTTTATTCTCCGCCAAATACATAAATGGAACCCGGGCATACGAGTTGGCAAGAAAAGGAAGCGACCTGGAGTTAAAAGCACATAAAGTGACTATAGTGTCAATTGAAATGATCGATTTTGAGATGCCCTATATTAAAATACGTGTGAGGTGCAGCAAAGGTACCTATATACGGTCACTGGCCCGAGATATTGGACTGGCATTGGGAAGCGGGGCATATCTTTCGGAACTGAGAAGAACCCGGATTGGGAAATACAGTGTTGGCGATGCAATTAATTTGAACGAATTTGAAAATACATTGGTTTCTATAGTAACTTAATATCGACTGCCTCGTATAAGGGTGCCGGTCAAAAATATACTTAATCTATCTTTAACATGAAATTATCGCAATACAAATTTACTTTGCCCCTTGAACTTATTGCCAAATACCCATCCGAAAACAGAGATGAGTCAAGGCTGATGATTGTTGACCGCGCAACCGGGGAAATTGAACATAAAATATTTAAGGACATTATCAATTATTTCGACGATAAGGATGTAATGGTTTTTAATAATACAAAAGTTTTTCCTGCAAGGCTTTATGGCAACAAAGAAAAAACGGGTGCTGAAATCGAGGTGTTCCTGCTTCGCGAGCTGAATCGCGAACAGAGGCTGTGGGATGTTCTGGTTGACCCGGCCCGTAAAATCAGGATTGGCAACAAGCTGTATTTTGGAGAAAACGATATTTTGGTAGCTGAAGTAATCGACAATACAACCTCCCGTGGCAGAACGCTTCGCTTTCTTTACGACGGGGATTATGAGGATTTTAAAAAGACCCTTTACAGTCTGGGTAAAACCCCTCTTCCCAAGTTCATTAAAAGGGAAGTTGAGCCCGAAGACAAAGACCGGTACCAAACCATTTTTGCCGAACACGAGGGAGCCGTTGCCGCACCTACCGCCGGAATGCATTTCAGCCGTGAGCTCATGAAAAGGCTGGAAATCAAAGGTGTCGACTTTGCCTTTATTACGTTGCATGTCGGCCTGGGTAACTTCCGCACCGTGGACGTGGAAGATCTCACCAAACACAAGATGGATTCCGAACGAATCCTGATTTCCGAAGATGCCACCAAAATTGTGAATGCCGCAAAAGAGAGAAAAAGCAGGGTTTGCGCAGTAGGAACAACCGTAATGAGAACTCTCGAAAGCTCGGTTTCCACCGATGGGCATCTGAAACCGTATGATGGATGGACCAACAAGTTCATCTTCCCTCCCTACGAGTTCAGTGTTCCAACCTGCATGATCTCAAACTTTCACCTCCCTCTCTCTACCCTGCTTATGATGGTGTTGGCCTTTGCAGGATACGATTTGTTGATGAAAGCCTATAAAACAGCTATTAAAGAGAAATACAGGTTTGGAACCTATGGAGACGCAATGATGATTATCTGACCCTCTCTAAAAAAGGATGCCAATCATTAATTCCATAGTTAACTGGATAAACTTTAAGCGGATCTATAACATTGATCTGTTTAAAGAATATCCTTATAATGTTCAGAAAGAGACATTCACAAAACTAGTTTCACGGGCAAAGGAAACAGAATGGGGATTACGGTACGGTTATTCGGATAAATTATCAATCGAGAAATTTCAGGAAAAAGTTCCCCTTCAAACCTATGAAGAGCTAAAGCCGTATGTGGAGAGGCTCAGAAACGGGGAGCAGAATCTTCTTTGGCCTGAAGAAATTAAATGGTTTGCAAAATCGTCGGGCACCACTAACGACAAAAGCAAGTTTATTCCCGTGAGTAATGAGACCCTCGAGGAATGTCACTTCAGGGGAGGAAAGGACGTTATCGCCCTTTACACGCTCAACCACCCTGAGAACGGAATCCTGAAAGGAAAAGGTTTGACACTCGGGGGAAGCCACCAGATCAACAATTTTTCCAACCGTTCCTACTACGGCGATTTGTCGGCCATTCTGATCGAAAACCTGCCGTTCTGGTCGACCTTTATTAAGACCCCCTCTTCAAAAATTGCACTTTTACCCGAATGGGAGGAAAAACTGGAAAAACTTACCCGGCACACGATTGAGGAAAATGTGACCTCGATTTCAGGCGTACCTTCCTGGACCATGGTGTTAATCAAATATATACTCGATTACACCGGGAAAAAGAGCATACTGGAGGTATGGCCAAACCTGGAACTGTTTATTCATGGGGGAGTTAGTTTCACGCCCTACAGGGAGCAGTTTAAGGCCCTTATCCCTTCGGCCTCCATGAATTATCTCGAAACCTACAATGCCTCCGAAGGCTTTTTTGGAATCCAGGACGACCCTGCCAGCGATGATATGCTGCTCATGCTCGATTATGGAATATTCTACGAGTTTATCCCCCTTGAAAAAATAAATGAGGCCAACCCCCCTGTGTATACAGTTAAAGATGTTGAGCTCAACCGGGATTATGCCATCGTGATTTCTACCAATTCGGGGCTCTGGAGATACATTATCGGCGATACGGTTTACTTTACCTCGCTCTTCCCGCATAAAATAAAAATATCGGGACGAACCCGGCACTTTATGAACGCGTTTGGGGAGGAGGTAATGGTCGACAATGCCGATAAGGCGCTGGATCTTGCCTGCTCAAAAACCGGAGCCCGGGTTTACGAGTACACCGCCGCACCGGTTTACATGGAGCTTAAGGCCAAAGGAAGCCATCAATGGCTTATTGAATTCGAGAAACAACCGGATGACCTCAGGAAGTTCACTGTCGAGCTCGATTCGGCCTTAAAATCGATCAACTCAGACTATGAGGCCAAACGTTACAAAGACTTTGCCCTCGAAATGCCTATTGTCAACAATATAAAGAAGGGTACGTTCTACCTCTGGTTTCAAAAAAAGGGCAAGTTAGGGGGACAAAACAAAATGCCAAGATTATCAAACGACCGGAATTATATCGAAGAGTTGCTGGAGATTGAAAAAGAGCTGTAAATTTACGTTTCACATCTCTTGTCTCATCCTAAACGAAAACCAAATGTTGCGACAACTTCTCTTTTTTGCTCTCATAATGGTCTCTCTGCCTGGAATGGCCCAATTCGAAAAGGTTTTCGATGCCCGGATGAGTCATTCATGGTTTACCTGCGATGCAAACAGGAATGTTTATGCAATAATTGAAGGGAAATTTCGAAAGTTTTCCCCGCCCTACAGCAGCAGCCTGAGCTATAACATTGAAAAGGAGGGCCTCCCGAGCTTTATCGACGTTAACTTCCAAAACCAAATTGTATTATTTTTCAAGCAATCCAACAAGATCATCCTGCTCGATTCGTCGCTGAATGAGATTATGGCTCCCATTTATCTGGAAGAACTTGGATTGTTTGATATTTCGATTGTTTTTGCGGCAAACGACAGGGGATTGTGGTTTTATAAGCCATCTGCCAATTCCTTAACCAAGCTGAATACAGACTTTCTCCCGGTGGTACGCGCGCTTAGTTTTAATCCCTATTTCCTCCCACCCAATCATCCGAATCATATTGTAACGTATGCGGGCAAAATTTATCTTAATGTACCATCCAACGGGATCCTGGTTTTAGGTCAGAACGGGGGATACCAGACAGCCTACCAACTCCCTGGTCTCGCCGATTTTCAGATCGATTCCAAGGCGGTGTATTTTTTCAGGGACGAAATAATCTATTGTTATGACTACAGGACCCTGAAGACAAAAAAGGTCTATGTGCCCGATGAACCCGGCATTCTGAACGCCTGGTTTTTTGAAGACCAGATTTTTGTTCTAACCAAGGAAGGGTTCTCAATCTACAAACATGCCATCAATCCGTTGGAAGGCAATTAACGCAAATTGCCCCTATCGTGTTATTTAGATAAAAAAGCTTTACTTTGGAATGCAGATAATGGGTTAATGTTTGTAATTTCGGAGAATAAAATCGAAAAGAATGGTGTCGCCACAAAAACAACAAAATATGCATATTGCCATTGCGGGCAATATCGGATCAGGGAAAACCACACTTACCGCCCTTCTCGCCAAGCATTATGGCTGGGAAGCGCAATATGAAGACGTTGACGACAATCCCTACCTCAACGATTTTTATGAGGATATGCAACGCTGGTCGTTTAACCTCCAGATTTATTTTTTGAACAGTCGTTTCAGCCAGATCGTTCAGATACGGCAATCGGACAAAACCGTTATTCAGGATCGTACCATCTACGAAGACGCATATATTTTTGCTCCCAACCTTCATACCATGGGATTGATGGGAACCCGCGATTTCGAGAACTATTTTGCACTGTTCAACCTCATGTCGTCGCTTATCGAACCCCCCGATTTGCTAATTTACCTCAGAGCCAGCATCCCCACACTTGTGAACCAGATTTCGCGCCGCGGCCGGAAATATGAAAACAACATACGTCTTGATTATCTCAAGCGTTTGAACGAACGTTACGAAGCCTGGGTGGAAACTTATAACCTTGGTAAGTTACTGATTATTGATGCAGACAATTACAACTTCCCCGACAAGCCAGCGGATGTGAATGCGGTAATCGACAAGGTTAACGCGCAGCTGCACGGATTATTCTAAAAAGTTTTCAGGACTTCAAAATGCAACTTACAAAAGTCAAAAGCTTTAATTTTGAAAACTATCAGGAATTAGCGATTTCGAGTGACTGGATTTCTCTGCGCAGCATTTCCCAGGTTGATTCGTTCATTTTAGCTCCGAAATCCTCAATTACTCTGGAAGCAAGGATGGAACCAATCTCCCCTGCTACTGTTACCGGGAGTCCCTTTCCTATACCGTAGAGAAAGCCGGCAGCATACAGATCGCCAGCGCCGGTAGTGTCGATGCTTTTCGTCAAACGGGCAGGTACAACGGTTATCTCAGAACCGATTTTGATGAGTGATCCCTTTGAGCCGACTTTTACAACCGCGATATCGCACATTTCAGCTATTTCATCCAGAGCCTCTTCGGGTCCTTTACCTGTCAAAGCTTTTGCTTCTTCCTCGTTGGCAAATACAATGTCTACATATTCAGCGATTACCGATTTCAGAAAATCAATATTTTCCAAAACAACATTATAACTAGCCAGATCGATACAGGTTTTGACATTCGAATGTTTAGCCAACCGGAGGGCTTTTTGAATCAACTCTTTGTTTTGAACCAGATATCCCTCGATATAAAAAAAGTTGTATCCCCTGAAGATATCAGCAGAGAGATCCTGTGCATCGAGTTCGACGGCTGCACCCAAATAGGTGGCCATTGTTCTTTCCGAATCGGGACTAACCATTGCCAAAACACGACCGGTTTCGGTAATGGAATTGAAAAGAATGGGGTTAATCCCGTTAATTTTCATGTCTTTTTTGAAAAATTTCCCCAATTCGTCGTTCCCGATTTTCCCCATAAATGATGTTTCCACGCCGAGGTGCGACAGACCGTGAATGGTGTTTGCCGCAGAGCCACCTGATGCTTTCTGCTTGGAAAGACCAATGGTTTCGTTGTATAAATAGCTCGACATCTCATTATCAATCAACGTCATGCTCCCTTTTGGGAATTTAAATCTGTCGAGAATAGAATCGTCTTTTAACTGGGTCATAATATCAACAAGGGCATTGCCCATTCCGAGAATTTTCATAGGGAAAAACGTATAGATATTGTTATTTCATTTTTTTTAGCAAATATATTGTATTATTAACGAAAAGCTATTAGTTTTGCGAGGCAAAATTCGAAGGAATAATGCGGTGTTCAAACAAGCAATATTTTCCTCAGTAGCTCTCCCGATAGCTATCGGGAGGTTAGAGCGGTCCCGATATACATCGGGATTAATCCGTAGGTCGAAGGTTCTTCTGACTTTGACTCGGAGAGGACAGATTGAAATACAGAAGTTTAAAATAT
>CAMAZH010000072.1 GCA_945863035.1 Chitinophaga pinensis
CTGTTCTGAATCCCGGGTTATATTCTCCGGTATCCCAAACGTAAATGGATTGTCAATTTCTTCCTGTACACCATTGTCATACGACAAGCTAAGTTTTTCCATCATCATCAGTTTGACGATCTCTTCAGGGCTAACTCCCCCCTTAACATAAAAAATAACGGTCACTGGCCCGGTTTTGGAATACTCGCTTACCAAGCCAACAATTTTTGAGTTGGCTTTACCAAGATGATTTACAAGATAAGGCATCATTTGTTGGTCTTTGGGATAAGCTTCCAGGGGGAACACCAAATTGCCCAGCTCTTCATTCGAATACTTGCTCCGATTGTTGAATGTTTTTTTATAGGATGGGAAAGTTTGCTTCTTCAGTGAAAATCCGGTAAGTGTCTGCTTGGTCTGATCAACCTTAACCACCTGATATAAACCTTTGCTGGAAAAGTTCTCCTCTGAGGTGGCGTAGATGAGGTTGAGATTCTCAATTTTGGATTTCATACTGTCCATCACTGAACTGCCATCGTGATAAAACCGAATTTTCACAGGCTCTCCGTAAGAGGTCTGAAAGCTGTAGATGCCGTTGGTGGATTCGCAAAGGTTAGAAAGAAACATAAGATCCATCGGGTCGAAGAAGTTTTCGACATACAGATCGGTAACCCTTACCACCGAGTCGTTATCGGGATTTCTCAAAGGTATATAGGCGGAGGTGAACAATTTTCTTCGTACATCCTTCGGGCTAAGTTGTGTGCTGTCGTACATCACCTGGACCCGGTGGTCGCGCACAAAAGTTGCAGCCCCGGTAATGCCGGGAATCGTCTTCATCTGGTTCACAAAACTCACAGAACTACCGTAGCACTTGACGTTTTTCAAGCCTGCCATTTCATACATGGCTGAACGCTCCATCTGTTCGTCTGTTCCCCATTTCATGTCAATTGTAGGGATGCTGATTTTTGTTCCGAGAATTATCCCCGTCATAATAAAAGCTACCGTAATCAATGCCGGAAGCCAGTTAAAGCGGGTAGAACCATTCAGTCCCAGGGTGTTGTCATGCGGACATGACCCAAGACACTCGGTGCAGAGGTTGCAATCGGGGTGATTGACAACTTTCATTTTGGAAATCTTAATGCCCTGAGGACACTTCCTGTCGCACAAGCCGCATTCAGTGCAGGATTCCACATTACGGGTGATTCGCAGAATCTGCAAACCGGCCCCTTTGCGAAGCCCGATAATTTCGAGCACGTAGGCAAGGATGGTTATACTTGCGAGAATTATCACAGTACTGAGTTTAAACTCGGTTCTGCCAAGAATCAGAAAGATAACGGCAACCACAACAAAAACATAAAAATACTTGAAAGCGTTGGAAATAGCGCCTAATGGACAGAGGTAGCGGCACCAGAGGTGTCGGAAAAACACCGCTCCCACAACCAGCATGGCAATGGCAGTTGTAGCCATCCATGTTGACACATCAGCTCCGAATAGCGTGAAGGTGGCGAAATAGGGATCGTAGTTTTTACAGAAAAGTTCATCACTTCCGATCGTGAAATAAAAAGTAATGAAGAGCAGAATGTACTTCAGCGAGCGGAGAAGAATGTCGGGTATGCCACCTATTTCGTATTTCGGGATATGGAAGCGCTTGCCCAGCTTGCTGAGACCTTCCGAGAAAGTTCCGATGGGGCAAACATAACCGCAAAAAAGTTTTGAGATCAGAATGGTAGAGAGTACCAGCATCCCACCCAACATAACATTCATACTGTCCATAGAACAGGCAAGGGTGCCGGATTTAAAAAGAGTGCCCATGGCCTGCAGACCACCGAAGGGACAAAAAGTCTCAAAGTTGAAAAAGTAATCTTTCAAGAAAATTGTCTTGATCCAGAAAAACAACAGGATTGCAACCAACAACCATTGACCCGCCAACCTGTAATTAAATTTTTTCAATGCGCCCGAGTTTCAAAATGAATTAGTACTGATGGCAAAGATTTCGAAAATGATTTGCATTCGCTATTTATTTGGGGGAAAAGGTTTGAAGTAGAGGTTTCAGATTGTGATTTGAAACCCGGAATATGTCAATTATAAATAATTTCCCCGTCCATCTCCGGATACCTGCAACTCATCTTCACGAATTAACGTCTCAGCCATTTACTTTTCTTTTCAGCTTTCGGGGGAAGTACTTTTACTTAAAATTTAACACAAACAGTATGCGACTCACACTTACAATTCTGCTCTTCTGTCTGGCTTCAGAAGCCGGCGCGCAGCAAACAATCTCGGGAATGGTTACCGACAGAAAAGGAAACCCTGTTACCGGCGCCAACCTGTTTTTTGAAGGCTCTTATGAAGGAGCCATTTCAAACCTTCAGGGCGTCTACACCTTAACAACAGATCTGACCGGAAAGCAATTGTTTATTGCCAGCTTCATTGGTTTCGAGCGCAAAGCGACTGAAATCGTTCTGGCGAATGAATCCATTCATCTCGATATTGTGCTGCAGGAAGAGGCCAATGCCCTGAATGAAGTGGTAATTACCGCAGGTGTTTTCAGTGCGGGCGACAAGAAAAAGTCGGCCACCCTCAACTCGTTCGATATAGCCACAACCCCTAGTGCTATGGGAGACATTTATGGAGCTTACGCAACCATGCCTGGCTCTCAAAAAGTTGGTGAAGAGGGGATGCTGTTTGTTCGGGGAGGTGAGAGCTATGAGACCAAAACCTATATGGACGGTATGCTGGTGCGATCGCCCTATTTCTCGAAAACCACCGACATCCCAACACGAGGACGGTTCTCTCCCCTACTTTTTTCCGAAACAAGCTTTAGCACGGGCGGGTACTCTGGCGAATACGGACAGGCTCTATCTTCGGTTGTGGATTTAACAACCAACGGACTGGAAACTTCCAATAAAGCAAGTGTTTCCATTATGACAGCGGGGGCAAATGCCTCTCTAAGCAGAAGATTCAAGAATTCCTCCTTATCCGTTTCCGGAATGTATGTAAACTCGGCCCTCCAAAACAAACTTGCAAAACAAAGAGTGGATTGGGTGAAAAATCCCGAGCTTGGGGATCTGACCTTAATGTATCGACAAACCCTGGGCGAAACCGGTATGCTAAAGGTTTTCTGCTCGTACAACAACAACTCCATGCAAATGAACTATGAGAACTTCGAGGAGGGGCGTATCGAAAAGGTGAAACTCACAAACCATAGCCTGTATTCAAACGCTTCCTATACCGGTCAGCTTAGCGAAAAATGGCTTATCCGGTCGGGATTTGCCAACAGCCAGGATCTGGAATGGATGAGATTCAACGACGCACCGATAAGCACAACCACCCGGGCTTCTGACGCAAAACTTGTACTTACCAACCTCTTGACCGAAAAAATAAAGATCCGTATTGGCGGAAATGTGCTATCCGAAAATTACCGTCAGGAAATCCACATGGACACAGTTATTAACCTGAAGGTTTCCGATCTTCAACCTTCGGCCTTTATCGAATCGGAACTCAAGTTATCCCATCAAGTGGCCCTACGCATCGGGGCACGGGCCGAGTATTCTACGGTTCTTGAAGCGGGAACCCTGAGTCCGCGTATTTCAGCAGCCTTTAAGACAGGCTCCTTCAGCCAGTTATCGCTTGCCTGGGGAACCTTCAGCCAGAAACCGGGCAATGATTACCTGAAATTCTACCCAAGCCTGCAAGCTGAAAATTCTATGCATTACATCCTGAACTACCAGTATAAAAAAGATATGCGAATGCTTCGCGTAGAGGCCTATACCAAGAGTTACACCAAACTTGTGAAATTCAGGGAAATCTATAGCGCAGAGCCTGATAATTACAACAATCAGGGCAATGGCTTTGCAAGGGGATTGGATGTGTTCTGGAGAGATCAGAAAACACTGCAGGGCAATGATTATTGGATCTCCTACAGCTTTCTTGATACCCGCCGCGACTACAGGGATTACCCTCATGAAGCCGAACCATCATTCGCTTCAAAGCATAATCTGTCTGCCGTTTACAAACAATTTATCCGTCCCATCAGCACCTTTATCGGGATAAACTATTCCTTTGCCAGCGGTAGACCTTATAACGACAAGAACAGTTCCGGGTTTATGACAGGCCGCACAAAACCTTATAACGATATCAGCATGAACCTTTCCTATATAACCCGCTTGTTTCAAAAAGACGCAGTGCTGCATATGAGTATCACCAATGTCTTGGGATTTAAGAATGTTTATGGCTACCGTTTCTCGAATTCCATCGGTGAGGACGGAAGATATGCTTCGCGTGCTGTACTCCCAACAGCAGGCCGGCAGGCAATCCTTGTGCTTTTAATATCCCTTTAATATAAATTCAAAACCTACCATCATGAAAAAAATTACAGTTCTCCTAATCCTTGCTTGTGTATCAATTTCTTTTGCGCAAGCCACAGACAACAAATACCAGGAAGCCATGCTTTCAACCATCGAAGCTCTTAACGCAGCAACCCAAAACGAAGAATACCAGTCATGCGCCAACAAATTTGAGCGGATAGCCCTGGCTGAAAAAAACCTCTGGCTCCCCTATTACTATGCATCCTATGCTTGTGTTCTGGTGAGTTTTAATGAGGCCGACCCGGGCAGGAAGGATATTATTCTCGACAAAGCCCAGCTTTTATTGGATAGCGCATTTGCCAAAACCACAAGCGAATCCGAGCTTTATGTTTTACAAGCCTTCCTGTACCCATCAAGGATTATGGTCGATCCAATGACCCGGGGAATGATCTATGTCGAAAAGTGTTTTCAATCGCTCGAAACTGCAAAAACCCTTAATCCCGCAAATCCGAGGGCATACTTTTTACTGGGAGTCATGAAGCTTAACATTCCCGAATCCATGGGCGGAGGAATCGAAGTCGCAAAGGCATGCTTCATGGAAGCCCGGGAGAAGTTTTTAACATTCAAGGCCGAAAATCCGCTGATGCCGCTATGGGGCGAAGAAGCGAACAACAGCGAACTTCAAAAACTCGGGCTTTGAAAAAGAGGCAGGGTTGAGTTCAAGGAAAAGGTAACACAATTATAAAAACCGGAAGAAAATCCCTAATTTTATTCGCCTCATAAACGGAACAACAGATAAACAAAAAATACCCGGATTGAAAACACAACAAATCACAAAAGCAGTTCTAAAGCTTCTCAAAGATTTTCTGATTCTGGCTTTTCTTGGAAATTTTTTGACATTGCTTTTGTTTCGACTGGAGTTCTGGACAATCCAGATATTTCTTAACAATTGTTTCATGTCAATCTTGATAGGCTATCCAACATGGAAAGGAATATCCTTTATCGACAAAGTATTGGACAGGAAAATCCCATGGCTCAGGCAGCCATTAAAACGGTTGTTGGTTCAGGCTTTGAGCATGACTCTTTATGCTGCACTTGCAATGGGTTCGGGAATGCTTATCTGGGTTGGATTATCGGAGGAACTGACACTTAGCATGATGGACAGTATGGTTTTAAACGGATTAAAATACGGTTTGATTTTCCTCGGACTTTCCTTGCTTATTGGGAATACCGTTCTGTTTTTCAAGAACTGGAAGAACTCTGTAATTCAGCAGGAGGAATTGAAGCGGGCCCATCTGGCACTTCAATTCCAGACGCTCAAGGATCAGGTTAAGCCCCACTTTTTGTTCAACAGTCTAAGTTCCCTCGTAACGCTTATAAACACCGACACAGCGAAAGCAACCGACTTTGTTCATAGGCTTTCCGATGTGTACCGTTATCTTCTCGAGCAGCGCGACAATGAGCTGGTAACGGTTTCAGAAGAATTGCAGTTTCTTGAGAACTACACCTTTCTCCAGAAAATCAGGTTTGGGGAAAACCTGCAGGTTCATTTCGATCTTAAGCTGGATAAAAACCGCATGTTGCTGCCTTTATCCCTTCAGATGATGGTTGAAAACGCGATCAAACACAATGAAGTATCCTCCAGCCATCCCTTGCATATTGACATTTGCTCACGTAACGATCAGTATATAGTGATAAAAAACAGCCTTAGGAAAAAGTCCTCCGAAAGCCACTCCCTCGGTGTAGGCTTGGAGAACCTAAAAAAGAGAACCTCATTTTTCACAGATAAACCTCTTGAAATTGAGGAGAGCAGCGATTCGTTTATTGTGAGCATTCCCACTATTACCACTTAACCGGCATATTATGAACGTTTTAATCATCGAAGACGAACACTTGACGGCGCAGCGCATCATCACCCTGCTTCACGAAATAAATCCCGGCATCAGGGTAATGGCAGTACTCGACTCGGTAAAATCGTCGGTGCAGTGGTTCCTGAGCGGTGAAAAGCCTGAGCTTGTGTTTATGGACATACAGCTGGCTGACGGTTTGTCTTTTGATATTTTCGAACAGGTCTCAATCGAATACCCTGTTATCTTTATCACCGCCTTCCAGGAGTACGCAATAAAAGCCTTTAAAGTAAACAGCGTGGATTATCTTTTAAAGCCCATTTCAAAGGGGGATTTACAAGCGGCGATCCAAAAGTTTGAAAACGTTTTTGCCAGAAATCTGAATCCGCCAACGGTTGACAAAGGTATTCTTGAAAGTATCAGACAGATGATCAGCAAGCCTTACAAGTCACGCTTTATGATAAAAGTAGGCGAAAAAATCAAATCGGTGGATGTAAACAATGTGCTCTATTTCTATAGTCTCGAAAAAGGCACATACCTGCACACCAATGAGCACAGAAATTACGCCATAGACTACACCTTGGATTCGCTCTGCGAAATTCTGGATCCGGAGATTTTTTTCCGTATCAACCGCAGGTACATTATTAGCCATGCAGCCATTTCCGAAATGGTAAGCCTGTCGGGGAGCAAGTTACGGGTGCGGCTGCTTCACTCCGACGACCCCGAGATATACATCAGCAGGGAACGGCTGGCAGAGTTTAAGGCTTACCTCGACAGGTAAAATCCCTGAGTAAGCATTTTTGAGGGATTGCCACCCACAAAAACCTCGAAATCGTCCTCCTCCGATATCCATTGATTATCAATACCATAAAGCACGGGAATGCCCAAACGGGTTTCCTGCATGGCCGCATCCTGAATCTCTTTGATGATGCCGTACCACGTATCCTTGTCGGGAGGAATACCCGGGGTGTTAGGTATGGACCCAACCCCATAGTCAACAATATATTTCCTGAATCTGGCGGCATCAAAAACAGCAGTGTCGCTCGAATCCCAATAGCCTTTTGTAAGTACTGCAGGCAGGCCAATATTTAGCATTTGCCCGGCCTTTTCCTTTAAGGTCATTTGCTCAAGAAGCACCTGAATCTTTTGCTCGGTATCAGCAGTCGCCAGTTTGCTGACCTTACTCTCGAAGAGGTAGGCGGCGTTATCGGTACCGAATGAAATAGTGGAAACCGCCAGTACGGCAAAAAATAATATCGACTTTAGTCGTAGCATTGGAAGCAGTATTTTTAGCAATCTCTTGGGCAGACTTCGTTAGTAAGTAGCATTTAGTCAGCATGTAAAGACATACTTTCGAATCCGCTTTTTCTCAAAAAAAAGCCTTACTTTGCCCTAAGTTTTTAAAAGCCCTTTCACTGAGCTTCAAAATGTTGTACTTTTGCATACTTGGGATAGCAGTAGTTTAAACGAGAGCTATTCTTCCATGAACCTAACCTCTTTGCCTGGCGTTGTAGCAGGTGCATCTTGATTTCGTCATACAGAATCCAAACTGTTTTTGGTTCCCCGGAGCCGGGAGGAGTTACAATGACTCAGTATTTCAATCCATCTGACATTCGCCGGAAAGACGTTTTTTCCTTGTGGCTTTCCTTGTGGCTTCTTTTTGCGGCTAGCCCTGCATGGGCGCAAATCATCCGTTTTGATCACTATCGGGTTAACGACGGGCTTTCCCAGAGCGTAATACTTTGCAGCTTTCAGGATTCCGACGGGTTTATCTGGTTTGGTACTCAAAGTGGGCTGAACCGCTACGACGGCTATGAATTTGTAAATTATTTCAACGACCCTTTAAACCCCTCCAGCCTTTCAAACAATTGGATTTACGACATCACTGAGGATAACCGGGGATTTCTGTACCTTGCCACTAAAGGAGGGCTCAACCGATATGATAAAAAAAACGGCTTGTTTTCAAGGATCAGCTATCCCACCACAGACAGTTCGGGAAGTTCGAACTACATTTACGGGCTCGTTTGTGCCGACAGTTTTTTATACATCAACACCGCACCTACCCTTACGATTTATAACACGGCCAGCGGGGATTCCAAAGAATTCCGGAATAATTTCGAGCAGCCCGGGACTGTTCATGATGTGGGCTATCGCATCCTTCAGGCCAAAGACAATCGTCTTTGGATCGCTTCGTACAATGGGCTGTCTTGCTTCGACCCCAAAACCGAAAAATTCCGCAATTTCAACTTAAACCACAGCCCCGGCAGCCCTGCTGTTGGCAATGCCGTAACCGCCCTGCTCGAAGAAGATGACGGCAACATCCTGGCAGGAACGGAAAACGGACTTTACCTGATCAATACAAAAACTAATGAAACACTGCGCTTAAACCTTATTGAGAAAAAACTCCAAAGCACCTTTATCCGAGCTGTTTGTCGCGATTATGAAAACAATTTATGGATTGCCACCGAAGGAGGAGGCTTGGCTAAGCTTAGTGCAGACAAGGATTACCGACCCCGGCATGCGACCATTTACCGGCAAAACCAGGCCTTTGTAAGCCACGATATTATCTACTCCCTTTATACCGATGGCTCGAATAATTTATGGGTAGGCACAATTGCCGGGCTTGATAAGCTCAATCTCAAGAAAACAGGTGTAAATGTGATTGCTGTATCCGGGGGGCCAAAATCTTACAATATTCTGGACAACGTAATCGCATCGGTTTATAAAGATCCATCCGGGCGGCTATGGGTCGGGAACTGGGGGAAAGGTCTCAACATCCTCTCCAGAGACCGCAATCCGAATGACATTCTGCATTATACTTCGGAAATTTCGGGAAACCGACACATACCGGAAAACCATATGCATGTAATTTTCGAGGATTCCAGAGGAAGAATCCTCATCGGGACCCGCAACGGGGTTTCCATTTACCGGCCCTTTAATCAGTCGTTTCAGCCCTTGCACGAATATTTCGGCAACCCCGACTTTAACTGCTTCGAAAATGTCAGGATTTATTGCATGATGGAAGACCTGAAGGGCAGAATTTGGATCGGCACAGGTAACGGCATAAGGATTCTCGATACCGATGCAAACACAATCCGCACTATCCGCGCCGAAAACGAGGAAGGCTTGCGCATCAGCAGCAACCTTGTTTACTCGATAATGGAGGACGAGGATGGCGAGATATGGATTGCAACCTCCGAAGGTCTCAACCTCTATAATCCCAAAACGAACCGTATACATTGCCTTACCCATAATACTGCTTCCGGGAACACACTCTGCAACAATTATGTAATATCAATCCATCAGGATGCGCAAGGGTTTATCTGGATCGGAACCGGCTCGGGGCTGAACCGCTATTCCAAAAAAGACTCGGTCTTTCAGTATTTCTCCCGCGCCAGCGGACTGCCCAGTGAAATCATTTACAACATTACGGGGGATAAAAAGGGGAACATTTGGCTCACCACGGGCCGCGGACTTGTGTTCACCGATCCGGCCAATCCCACAGGAATAAAATTTACCCAACTCGAACAGTTGCAGGGCAAGGAATTTAACCTGAAAGCCGTTTACACTGCGGAAGACGGGGAGTTGTTTTTCGGGGGAATGGATGGCCTGTATTCGTTCTATCCCGATTCGCTTGAGCGTAATCTTTATATTCCCCCGGTGATAATCACATCCGTTGAAAAAGAAAACAACGGGGAGTTAAGTTCCATGAACAGTTATCTTGAAGTAATCAATTTGAGCTATCACGACTATGCCTTTACCATAGAGTTCTCGGCTCTTGATTTCACCTCCCCCGGGAAAAACAAGTATATGTACCGTATGGATGGCATTTCCGAAAAATGGATCAGTCTTGGGGAAAGAAGATTTGTGCACTTTACAAATCTCCCCCCTGGATCATACACATTTAAGGTTAAGGGATCAAACAGCGATGGAATTTGGAATGAGGAACCTACCTCACTGGCAATCAATATCAGTCCTCCCTGGTGGGCCAGCAATTACGCATATCTGGGCTATTTCCTAATTCTCGCAGCTGCCATCCGGCTGGTTATATACATCCGCGAGCGGGCCCTTCGAAGAGAGAAGAGGCGGCTTGAAATCGAAGTCGTCCGAAGAACGGTCGAAATCACAAGAGAAAAAAAACATGCACAAGACAGTGAGGAGAATCTGAGATCCACCATAAATTCACTTGACGACATTCTTTTTGTTCTTGATGAGAAAGGCCGGTTGCAGGAATTTTACAACCCAAAAAAACGAAAAACCCATTTCATCTTCCCCGAATTGCACATGGGAAAACACTATTCGGAAATAAGTTTCCCGGAAGATGTGATTGAGGAGTTCAGAAATGCCTATGAGACTTTTGGAAATTGTAGCAAAACAGTTTCTTTCGACCATCGGTTTGCCGAAAACGGTAAAACCTACTGGTATAACACAAAGATGTCACCCAAAAGAAACACCGAAGGCAAACTAGCAGGCTTTGTGGTCGCAGCCAGGGACATCACCGACCGGAAAGAATCAGAGGTATTACTTTCAAAACAAAAAGAAAAACTAGACGAGCTGAACACAACCAAAGACCGGTTCTTCTCCATTCTGGCACACGATCTGAAGAATCCATTCACCAACCTGTATTCTCTGGGCGAACTGCTGGTAAGCAACTACCACCAACTGGAAGAGGCTGATAAGCTGGAGGCATTGAAGAAAATCCACAAGTCATCCGGCTTTATTTACGACCTCCTCGAAAACCTTTTAACCTGGTCGCGATCCCAACGGGGAAAAATCGATTTCAATCCCGTTCCTTTTGATCTTCTGAACAGCATCGAAGAAAATATAAATCTCCAGAGATTATCGGCTGAGAAAAAAGGCGTGAGAATCGTGTGCAAGGCCAAAGGAAAGCTACAGGCTCATGGTGATAGGGAAATGGTAAATACTGTGTTGCGAAACCTCTTGAATAATGCTGTGAAGTTCAGCAACAGCGGGGGACAAATAGACGTTGTGGTAAAAAAACAAAAAGATCATCTTATTGTAAGCGTGAAAGATGAAGGCGTTGGCATCTCTTCGGAAGACCAGGAAAAACTCTTCCGGCTCGATGAAAAATACAAGTCACCCGGTACCTCGGGCGAAACCGGCACCGGACTGGGCCTTGTTATCTGTAAGGAATTTGTTGAGAAGCACGGTGAAAAAATCTGGTGCGAATCGAAAATCAACAATGGCACAGTTTTTTATTTTTCGCTGACTGCCTCCTAAACTCAACTGTGTACCAAAGCTTGTAAGATAGGGCTAACGTTTTTCCTCACTTGCATTTATGGCGAGGAACTCCTTACTGGCAATGTGGGCCGCAGTTTTTTTCGCCCTCTTCAATACGCTTCAGGTGACAAAATAACAATTCGCCGGTTTTCTCGTCCCTGAGGTGCATCCCGTTGCCCTCGCAGAATTTGTAAAAATCGCAATCCGCGCAGACCCCTGTTTTCGTCCAGCTTTTATCCCTGAAGACCTTGTACCTGTTTTGCCAAACCTCAGCAAAATCGTCGTTGTAAATATTGCCCTGAATAAAATTATCCCTAAGGTTCGGGCAGGCCGAGATCGACCCGTCGGCCAATATTGATGCAATGTTTATTCCTGCCCGACAAATAAAGAAATTATCCCTCACTTCGCCCTCGTAATTGCCTAAAAATCCTTCACAACCGTAATTCAGTTTTATTTTTTTCTCAGCACGTGTCTGTTTAATAAATTCAAACAAGGCTTTGAATTCCTCTGGTTTCAGTTGCAATTCACTGTGCTGCATTGCTCTTCCAACGGGAAAGACTGTAAAAATGCGCCATTCCTTTACTCCGGCTTCTATTAGCAAGTCTTTTATAAGCTCAAGCTCATGAAAGTTTTTCTGGCTAATACAGCTTACCACATCGGATTTCAATTCCGGGATTCGGGCTACCAGTTTAATGGCATTGAGCGCATTTAAGAAACTTTTATTTGAGCCTCTCAGCCAGTTGTGCGATTCCTCGAGTCCGTCGAGACTTATCGTTACGGCTCGCAAGCCTGATTTCAGCAGCGAGTCGAGCCTTTGGCTGCTCAGTAGCATTCCGTTCGATACAAGTCCCCAGGGAAAGCCCCTGTGATAAAGGCCCACTCCAATTTGCTCCAGATCCTTCCGTACCAGTGCTTCTCCCCCGGTAAGCACAATCATGGTATCGTTCGGATTCACAATTCCTTGAAGCTGATCGATTGCCTTGAGGAAATCCGCAGCAGGCATATCTTTTACGGCTGAATCCTTCTTGCAGTCGCTTCCGCAGTGAATGCAGTTCAGATTACACCTGAGGGTACACTCCCACAGTATATAATTCAACTGGTGAAGCCTGGCCTCGTTATTCCTGAATTTCCTGAAAAGCGAAAGAGCAAGTCTCTTTTTGAAAGATAATCGGGAAACGGTCATTATTTGGGATTCAACTTTACGTCAAGCTTTTTGCTAGTCTCCCCACTGTACCAGTCCCCATCCCCGTCGGTAAATTTGGGATCTGTGAACTCCACTATCGTATCCAGATCGTGATACGAGCCATTCGCCTCAAGGTCAATATCCTGAAAACGTACTGCATAGCTCTGATCTTCAGGGAATCCCCATTTATCCGCAACCTGATAATTACCTGCAGCATCGGTAAAAGCGGTGTCGGTCTGCATAATTACCCTGATGTTTTTAATGGGGAGGTTGGTTTCGAGGGATGACACATTACCGTTCACAATAAATTTCGCCGAAGGGGTTCCATACTCGTCCAGTGAATCGCATGACATGGCGTAACCCATAATTGTAAGAAGACCGGCAATAAGTTTACTGTAGGCTTTCAGAAAATTGATCTGTACTTTGTTCATTATTGCTACTTTGGATTTCAAGATTTATTCAGGCAAGTTCAAAGCTATAAAAATATTTTACTCCTTCGAATAAAGACTGCCGTTAATCCAGTATTCCTTATAATATTTTTTGCCGTTTTCCTGATGAACTTTATAGTTGTAAACAATCCGGTTGCCGTTGTTAAGGCTTACAATGATCTGTCCCGATTCCCTGTTGCCCTGCACACCCCATCTTCCCTGGCTGTTATCCTGACTTGCGGCACCCCAGTTTCCCGTAACACTTCCATAGCCATCGGTAGTATTCCCCGAATAGACAGCCTCATATTGTTCCGAATACCCGCCGTTTGGAGCAAAACAAATCCAGGTGGTGGTGTTGGTGGTAAAAGTCGACCAGTTGCCTGCAAAGTACTGCATAAGGTCAGAAATCTCGGTTTTTAGGAACTGCAGGTTTCTGGCTATCGATTCCAAGGGAATCGTCAATTCCGCATTCAGTTTGTCAGGCGAGCTTACTGCAATTAAGTACGCCCCGCCCCCATACGGCGAAAGCACTCCGATCCCTTTGGCTTTTACCGGAATTCCATTCATTGTGCCACTGTAATCTCCTGAAAGGGTGTTCTGACCCATGTGGATCAGTGTGCCGTTCAGCGTAAGATAGCTCCCCTCCTCCTGCAATCCCTGAGCCAGTTCCTGTTGCATCTGCTGCATGTTCTCTGACGTGTGGGGAAGGACAAGGATCATCCCGGAGATAACGCTATGGCCCAGGATGGCACCCTCGGAGGTTTTCTGCTGCACCCAGCCTGAAGGCAGTACAAAACTGAAACCCCATGATGGATCGCTGACTTCATTGCTGGCAATTGCCTTAACTGTTTGATGACCCGATACCGCATCAGGTTTGTTTGCCGATTGCTCTGAATCGGCTGGTTTCTCAAAAAGCTGGCGGGTAACACTACCCGTCGTTGCCCGGGCATTTTCATCAATCTGCTGTTTGTAAAACAGAAGGTACTGCGCCTTGTCGTAATCGGGCACATTATTCTGGCCCGGCTCGATTAGTTTAAGGGTTAGCTGGTTATCCGAAACAAAGGTTTCGAAATACGTAAAACCATCAGCTCCTGAGCAAACCCCGGCTCCCGATGCCCCAATAATCTGGCCCTCCAAGCTATAAGCCACCCCGGTGGTTGAGGCAAGGCTCCCCGACAAACGGGTGTCCCTCTGATCGAGGGTTAGTGTCAGGGTGGTCTCCCCTGAAATCAGAATGTAGGTTCCTGTTAAACTTTGCTGTGCAATTGAAGAAGAGAAAATCGCTGTGCAAACAGCTCCGAAAAGAGCTAGCCTGATAACTTGTTTCCTGTTCATCTTAAATTGTTTAAGGAGAAAAACAAGGAGAAAAGTTACGACATAAAAAAGCGAAAAGAAAGATGCAAATAAAAAATATTTCCGAAAAAAAAAACACAAACTGTAAAACAAAGCAGACGGAAATTCCGCCAAGCCAGTGTGCAAAAAGATAAAGAGCTCATCGGGCTCTTTTGAGAACCCGACGGGCTTTTCGCTGGCATCAGAACTTTTTGCTAATCCCTACCCGTGCCGACAAATACTGATAGTCGAGCTGTTTGGGCACACCTTCATAGCTTGTTTCTCTCGAAAGGGAGTTGAACTTGATGCCGGGAGTAAGGCTCCAGTTCGAACCCAGATTGATATCTATACCTCCTGCAAGCTGGAATCCGTAACCGTGCTTGCTGTCGTGAATAATATCACCCCCGGCATTTTCGGTCTCGATGTGGTTGTACAACCCGCCACCCCTTACATAATACGACAATCTTGAACCTGCTATCGGGTGCAGGAAATTCAGCCCAAAAACATATCCTGTCTCCTCAAAGCACACATCGTTGCCGGCAAAGGAATTGTCAGCCGCAAACCTGTTCCAGCCCCAACCCCCATAAACGCCCAGATGGGGCATAAAACGATAGTGAAAACTTCCCTCGAAACCAAAACCCGGCTTCAGGTCGGCACCGTCAATTTTCTTTGTAGCCACAGAGAGGCCGCTGTTCAGTTCAAAACCAAAACGCTTTGCGTTTTCCTGTGCATAACTGTTAGCAGAAAGCAATATTGCTATTACTATTGCTGCGAATACTTTTGTTTTCATTTTTTTAAAATTTATTATTTCATAATTTATCCGATCGAAACAAAGATATGGGGCCGAAACAGGCCAAAAAAAGAAAACATAGCAGGAGTGCATTTCTTGAGACTGAAAGCGTTTTTTTGAGGGTGAAAGGATAAAGAGACCTGCGAAAAAAAATATCTCCAACAGGTTTGGATGTCAATTGGGGGATTGGAATGAAAAAAAATTGTACTTTTAACAAAACCTATTCAAATACCCCAATAGTATGAGAACTTCATTACTACTTCTTACTTTCTTTCTGGTGTCGTGCGTTGCAAAAAAAGCCGAAGTTACACCCAAAAGTCTGTTCAACGGATCCGACCTGAGCGGCTGGCATATTGATATCCCTGCCATGGACAGCAATCCCGACACCCTGAACCCGTTTATCGTAAGGAATGGTATGCTGGTGAGTCTGGGAACGCCCGGAGGACATTTGATTACCGATTCGGTTTATCAGAACTACAAACTTACGGTTGAGTACCGTTTTGCAGGTGAACCCGGAAATTGCGGGGTATTGGTACATGCCAGCACGCCACGTGCACTTTACGGGATGTTTCCACAATCGCTCGAAGTGCAGATGCAGAGCGGCGAGGCAGGCGATTTCTGGTGTATTGTGGAAGACATAAGCGTTACGGATATGGAAGCCCGCCGCGGACCCAAAGAGACCTGGGGTGGCACGGAAGACAAAAACCGGAATATAAAAAACCTAACCGACGATTCCGAAAACCCCGTGGGCGAGTGGAACACCATGGTTATTGAATGTCTGGGTTCTGATGTCAAAGTATGGGTTAACAACACCCTCGTGAACCACGGAACAGATTGCACAGCCACCAAAGGTCAGATTGCCTTACAGGCAGAAGGATCGGAAGTGGAGTTCAGAAGGCTTGAGATTGTTGGGGTTGAGTAGGGCGTGACGGGGTGACGGCGTGATGGGGTGATGACGTTAGGACGTGACGGGGTGATGACGTGTACTTTTCTCAACCTTAACCTCAACCTCAACAAGGTGATGACATGACCGGAGGGGGAATTTGCCGTTGTTACCCGGCTATTTTTTTAGCCTTCCTGTATTTCCATGCTTTTTCGCAATCATAACAGGCAAAAGTGATTTTATAAATTGGAAACATTATAGATAATCCAAGAATAAAATATAAAACTACCGAGATAAGGTTAAGATCTTTCTTTCTTCCAATATTTTCCGATTTACAAAACGGGCATGTGTTTTTGTCGGTTGTGCTGTTTGTATAGACCAGCTCAATTATTCTCGCCTTTTTACCCGTATTAATATATCCACCTTTTTTGAGAACATCGATCCCTCTGTCGTAATCGGCATCGTTTACCAATACCTTAACCCCTCCTATAGCATTGGAATAAAAATTATTAACCTGAGCTGTCAAATCATCATGTACCATGCTATTTATGCCCTCTGAGTCTAGATATCCTTTGGCCATATGCGCTTCATGAGGGTATATAAAGGTTATCAGTATTTTCCAATTATCCATCTTTTAACGTTTTGTTACTTCTAATCAAATATACTTTTTTTGTACAAAACTGAGAAAAAAGACCTCCAAACTATCCAAAATATGGCATACCTCAATCAGACATCCAGTATAAGATCACCAGAAAAATCAATCAAATTATTCAAACCCCATAATTCCCGGCCAAGCTACTTGCGCTTCAGTCAACACAGGCTTAAAACGAACCTCGCCTCATCTAAGGCGCAGTCTTACGCAGACGTAAGCTTCGTTTAAGCCTTATTTGTTAGCAGAAGATTTCATTTAATTGTAATATGTTCCCACTCTTTGTCAAATGGTAAAATACCGTTTGAGGCATAAAAATACAAGTTGTGTCTTGATGGATAAATTGTCTCAAAAACTTTTACATTCTTAAAATAAGGTTCAAAAAAACTTTTCAAATCTTCCTTTGACCTAAATTCTCGTTCGTGATGACTTAAACTTTTTTGTCCAGTAGGTAATTCAACAATTGTGTAACCCGTCAAAATGCCCTCATTTCTTAATCTTGCTTTGATGTTTTTCATAATTTCATCAATTTCTTTTTCAGTAAAATGCTCTATTGCGGCATCCCATACTACATTGTCAAATATTCCTTCAGGCATTTCAGTTCTAATGTCGCATAACCTAAATTCAACATTGTTTGCTTGATTGTATTTTTTTGCGTGTGGTATAGCGTCTTTATCAAAATCTACAGAAATAATAGTTTTAGCTCTGGTCGAATAAAAGTGATAGGCATTAAACCCATCTCCACAACAAAGCTCTAAAAGACTAGCACCTTGTTTTATTGCCAAAAGTCCAAAAACTCCACGCTCAACCCACAAAGGATTTTGCATTTTTCTAAATTGGTAAAATTGGTCACAATAATGGTCAAACCACTCTGGTTGTGGTGGTGTGCCCCACTCATACTGCTGTTGAATAGAGTGTGAATAAGATGCAATTTTTCGTGATGTTAAAGAAATAGTTTTTAAAACTCTTGAATGAATTTTTTTTCCAAAAATTTTTGTTGTTAATTTTAATAGTCTTTTTACCATAGTGTTGTTGTTGTTTAATTTCTGCTAACGTGCCGCGACCACGCAAGGTTGCAGCCCTTCAGAGCTATTTACCTCACCTTTTTCCGGGTTGAAAGATATGAAAAAAAATTATTCATCAAGCACCAAACCCAGCAATCTTGCCCGGCCGGTGTTATGGGCTGGGCATCTTTCCGTCCTCTCATGAATACTTCAGTCATTTTTTCAACAGCATTTATTCGGTGAATTCTTCTTTAGCTTGTCAGTATTAGCATAAAAACTCCCCACTTATCTCTGATTGCTGGTTTCCAGTCGGGCAAAGTCATCAAGACATTGAGAACCTGATCATAAGAAGTCTTGTCTAACGAGGGGAACCAATGACCGGCTTTTTTGTGTCAATTACTACTAATTTGCCATTTTCATCAATGCTTATGACCATTTTTATTATATCATAATTTAAAAGGCTATAGGATTTTGGGATTTTACTATTATGCCTTTATTTTATTTACTTTCAATAACCACCCGCTGTTCCCTCATTCCGCCTGTCCACACAAACTCGCCAGCCCAAAAGGATGCCGCTCCAATGAGCTAAAAAACTTGTCGGCCGAGGAGCCGAAGTCAACCGCGTGCAACTCATACGAGCTAACCTGACAATTCTTTGGGTCGCCTCCCCCTGATAATTGAGGCATATAAGATCCAGAACACCGGGCAGGGCCATTTCGGGTTTGGCATAGTTCATGGCTGAGGTCATAGGACGAGTCGGATCTTCCTCCCTTATGACAGTGCGCAATCGACTGGCTATAGCTGCGCCTTCTTCGCCAGTGTATTGCTCACCTACCTCGTTGCCAACACTCCAGATTATCACCGAGGGACAGTTTCGGTCGCGGCGAACAAAAGCGCGTGCATCGGGCTCTGACCAATCGGGAAAGATAATACGGATGCCGAATCGGGTCTCGTATTCATCAATCGCTTTACCGTTTAAAAGCAAGGAGGTAACAGCCAGGTATAGGTTGGGAACCTGCGTGGGGGGGGACCCCAGAGTTTTGGCTTATCAAGTAATATGGATTGCACGGATTTTATGTTTCCCCCGGAAACAACAGAAACGCTTGCAGCCGGGAAAACACCCACAGCATCCCCAGTTCGGCTACCCATGGAATCGATCTCATAAATGCGGGTAACAACCTCTATATCAGCATTGGATAAGGAGCTGTTTTCAATATGCACTTCAAGTTCCAACGCAGCAGATGTTTCGGTCAGCCTTTTTGTTGTAAGGAAAGTACCCCATTGCCCAACATGGATAGTGTCTAGTAACG
>CAMAZH010000073.1 GCA_945863035.1 Chitinophaga pinensis
TTTTTGGCTTTTTCGTAGCCTTTTTTGGAAATTGTTTCCAATTCACTTCGATTCTGAAGCATCCAGAACAGTTTCTCAGCGATTGATTCGGGATTCCCGCATTCTGCCATAACAATCTCGGATCCGTTTTTGAAGTATCTTTCCATATCGCCAAAGTCGGTGGCAAGGATGGGCCTTCCCGATGCGAAATACTCTCCCAGCTTCGTAGGGAAGCCTGCTTGTGTCTGTATTGTGGATGGACGCGTGATGGTAAGAATTTCGCACTCCGACAGGTATTGTTTTACCTCTGAGGATTCTACCAGACCTGTAAAAGCAACATTTTCGGATATTCCCAGACGCTCGCATTCAAGCCGGAGATCAGGGATAAGGCTTTTGCCAAATGCGGCATCACCGATAACAAGCAGGCTAATGTTAAACAATTTCCCATGTAGCAAACTCAAGGCCCTAAACAAATCCGACAAACCGTCTTTTTGGTATGGAGCCCCGCTGTACCCCAGGGTATATTTGATTTTTGTGAAAGCCGGTTTCCAGTATTCGAAATCAGTCAGGTTCGGCTGAACAAAAATGTTCTCCTCCTTATATCCCATTTGCAGATAGAGGTCTTTCAGGTAATAACTAAACAGAATCAATTTGTCGGAAGTGCGGTTCAGATACTTGAAGTTGAACAGGTGTCCATACCGCTTTACCTGCCGAAGGAAGGTTCCGTTGAATTCCGATTTATCTATAATTTCGGCAACAAATTTGAATACTTTAATACCCAAAGCTTTGGTTACAAGATAAATAGGGAGGTTATACTGAATCTCGCTGTTGAATACCAGCAGGCTTACCGAATGGCGCTTGCTGATAAGCGACGCCAGAAAAATGATCAGGCGGGAGATGCTGAGGAATTCGTCGAATAATTTAAGGAATTGATTTACGGGTCGCTGCTTCAAACCCAAATAGCTGTATGGAATACCTTCAGGGGTAATGTTTTTTCCGGATTCGTTGTGCGAAAAGTTACCAAAGGCATAGCCCTTAAGTAAAAGCACGCTGATTTTGCAACCGTTTGATTTTAATCCGCGACAGAACAGGTTCAGGTAGGTTGCACCGGCTCCGCCACTTGGGAAGTTCATTGAAGTAATTAAAACATATTCCTGCACTAGCTTATTCCGTGCCATATATTGCTTAGTTTGGCATTGCCCAGGATCAGTTTTAGTACTCTCCAGGAAGTGTTTTCGATTTTGTAGTCATCCGGAATCCTTTCATATCCCCTTGTGACCACAAATTCCATAAGCAACGACTGTATGCTGTTCATAACGGCATCCGGATCGAAGCCCGTAAGGATAATTGTGCCTGCGTCCTGTGATTCGGGACGTTCCATCGATTGCCTTAAAGAAATGGCCGGGAAATTTAAAATGGACGATTCTTCGGATATGGTTCCGGAATCGGAAATCGTGCATTTTGCGTTCATCTGTAGATGCACATAATCGAAGAAACCAAAAGGTTTGAGAAAACGAATCAGAGGATTCATTTCCAGATCTGTAATATTTTCCATGCGTTTGCGGGTACGCGGGTGCGTGGAAACAATCACCGGCAGGCCATAATGTTTTGCCAGCGTATTCAGAACCGACAGTATCTTAAGCAAGTTGATCGGATTATCAACATTCTCTTCCCTGTGGGTCGATACCAGAAAATAGTTTTCGGGAGTTAGCGTCAGGGATTCAAGGGCTTGAGACTGCTTGATTTTAGGCAGGTAATAATCCAGAACCTCTTTCATTGGGCTACCCGTGAGGTAGATTCTGCGGTGTGGCAATCCCTCTGAAATAAGATGACGGCGGGCATGTTCGGTGTATACCAGGTTGAAATCGGCGATATGGTCGATTATTCTGCGATTTATTTCTTCAGGAACATTGAAGTCAAAACAGCGGTTTCCGGCTTCCATATGAAAAACCGGGATATGCAGCCGTTTAGCCATGTAAGCCGAAAGACATGAATTGGTATCTCCCAGCACCAAAACCGCGTCCGGTTTTTCTTTTAACAGAACCTTCTCCGATTTGCGGATGATATCCCCAACCGAACTCCCCAAGGAAGTGGTGTCGACCTCAAGAAAATAGTCGGGTTTACGCAATTCGAGTTCCTGAAAGAAGATCTCGTTGAGTTCGTAGTCGTAGTTTTGACCGGTATGGACAATAATCTGAGTCAGATGGGCATCGAGCAAGGACATGGTTCTGGAAAGCCTGATGATCTCAGGCCGCGTGCCAATAAAGGTTACAACTTTTAGTTTGGTCATAATAGATTGGAATAGGTTGTTTGGAACTCAGGTTCAGACTTTTTCGAAAAAGGTATCCGGATCATCGGGATTGAAGAATTCGTTAATCCAAAATAAGGTAATCAATTCAGAGTCTCCCACGTTAGTGATATTATGAGTATACCACACCGGCATGTCAACGAATGATGGATGTTCGCCGTTTAATTCAAATCGCAGGACCTTGTTTGTCCCGATGCGGCGCAATTCAATAACGGCTTTTCCTTGTATCACAATAAAACGTTCGATTTTTCGGGTGTGGAAATGGTTTCCCCTTGTTATACCCGGGATGGTTGTGGAGAAAGAGAATTGTCCGCCAATTTGTGTTTTCGCCGCCTCAACAAAAACGCCCCGGTTATCCGCATTTTTATCCAGAATAACAGGGTAATGGGAGGAATGGTCAATATAGCTTCTGAAAGTGTTAAATAGGTTTAGTTCAAATGGACTCCTTATCTTTGGAAAGCAGTGGCTTTCAAAATAAAGCCTTTTGTAATTTTCCAGGATGGATAGGATCTCTGAAACCTGGTTTTCTGAAGTTTTTTGCACATTTATTCGGGCCGGCGAGATTTCAGTGGCAGGCAGCATGATTTTCTGATAGAAAAGTTCAACAAGTTCTCCAACATAAATTAGTTTCAGGTTTGCATCGATAATTATTTTTGGCTGCTCATTATGGGTTAACTGGTGGCAGAATGTGGAAACAACAGAGTTGTAATAGGGGTTGCCAAAGGGTCCGAAAACGTTTGGAATTATAAGTCCGGTAAATCGTGCGTTATTCCGGTGTGCCCATTCTTCAAAAAGCATCCTTCCATCGTGTTTGGATTTACCATACAGATTGTCGCTTTCTTCCTGGGTGGACGATGAAAACAGCAGGTGGGGGCGGCTATTTGTGGCATCCAGTGAGGTTATCAGGCGATGTACCAGGTTCAGGTTCGTGTCGTAAATAACCTTCGGATCCGCATGTCTGTTCATCGCTGCCAGATGAACAATCGCATCGCATTTGGAAACGAAAACATTCAGTTCCTCAGTATTCTCAAAGTAGCTGTCGGTAAAGGGAATGGTGGCTATTTCATCTTTTTTAAGATTGAGGAAATTAAAAAGATGGGTTCCGATGAATCCGGCTTGACCGGTTATACCAACTCTCAGCATGGTTATATTTATTTTGGGATTGGATTAATAATAGTTTGGGTTTGACTAAACTGTTTGAAATTAAGGAATTCAGTTCTCATTCTCAAACATTTTGACCCACTTCGCTCTTAACAACATCCAGTTTTAACAGCAACTCCTTTGTTTCGTCGATATTTAAGCGATGGGTATTATGAGAGGTGTATTCCTCCATTTGCGAAATTTCCGATTCCCCGTCGATAAAAAACCGGTTGTAATTAAGATCTCGGGTATCGGCAGGAATGCGGAAATAATTTCCGAGATCTTCGGCTTTTGCCATTTCTTCGCGGTTCACAAGTGTTTCGTAAAGTTTTTCGCCGTGTCGGGTGCCAATAATTTTAATTTCGTTACCCGCATTATATAATTCCAATAAAGCATGCGCCAAAACCTCAATGGTTGCAGCTGGGGATTTCTGGACGAAAATGTCGCCGGGATTACCATTCTTGAAGGCGAAAAGCACCAAATCAACCGCATCGTCAAGAGTCATCATATAGCGGGTCATATGCGGGTCGGTAATGGTTATGGGTTTACCTTTCTTTATTTGCTCGATAAACAGAGGGATTACAGATCCCCTGGAAGCCATAACATTACCGTAACGGGTTCCGCAAAAAGCCATTCCTGTGCCGCTTAGATTCCGTGATTTGGCAACCATAACCTTTTCGCTTAGTGCTTTTGACATTCCCATGGCATTGATAGGGTAAACAGCTTTATCGGTGCTGAGCACAATTACCCGCTGGACCTTGTTTTCCAACGCGGCATTAAGAACATTTTCGCATCCCAGCACATTTGTCCTTACAGCTTCGGTAGGGAAGAATTCGCATGAAGGGACCTGCTTTAATGCTGCTGCCTGAAAGGCGTAGTCAACACCTTTCATTGCAGAATAAACGCTTTCATAATTTCGCACATCGCCGATGTAATACTTGATTTTGGGATTGTTGTAGAATTGCCGCATATCGTCCTGTTTTTTCTCATCGCGACTGAAAATACGGATTTCTTTAATGTCGGTATTCAGGAAGCGCCTGAGCACAGCGTTTCCAAAGGAGCCTGTGCCGCCTGTTATGAGCAAAGTCTTATTTGTAAACATGGTTTTCAGCTTTTTTACTGGTTATTATTAAGTGCTGGAATTTCTTTCTGACAATGTCTTCATCAAATAATTCTTTTGCGATTCTTTCAGCATTGTTACTAATTGTATTTCTGTATAAGTCGTTTCCGACAATGTATTTTACCGCATTGATTATATCCTCGCTCCGCTGATTAGTCAGGCAATATGCGCAGTTATAATTTGTGCAGAATTTCGAAATGGCAGTCTCTTCCGGCGCGAAAACCAGAATGGGTATCCCGGAAATCATGTATTCGGAAGCCTTGGTAGGAATTGAATATTTGGCGAATTTCAGACCGGTCTCTGTAAAGTCCAAAGGTAGGAGGAGCAAGTCGTATTGCCTTAGCAGGGCCGGAATTTCCTCGTGTTTTACGGGTGGGCAGATGCGGACATTGCTAAATCCGGCAATTTTTCTCGACTCTCGGGATTCATGGTTATTGGAAAAAATATCTAGTGTAACACTATACTGTCCAAATGAATAATTTGATATGGCCTGAGAGAATAAGCTAATGGAATTCTTATTTGCCAAGCCAATTCGCCCGATATAAAGAACTCGGAAGGTCTCATGGCTATTTATTTTTTTTATCTTGGTGTGGTTGTATTTTGAGATGTCGATCGGATTATGAAAAGCTTCAAATGCCTTGTTGTATCGGTTCAGGTATTCTGACGACATGGCATTGCTTATACTCAGATAGTGATCCACCCGATCCAAAAGTTGCCGGAATTCCCGATCGATTTTTTTTCGCCAGTATTTTCTGAGCAAACCTTTTTTACTGATTGTGGATGGCCAGTCGTCCATCATGTGTATTATAGCTGGCAGCTTCAAATAATCAAGAAGTTTTATTGAAAATAGAATTTCTTCGCGGGTTGATACCTGGATGTATAAAACTTCAGGACGATATTCTTCCAGCCATGCCTTAAATTGGGGGGATAATGAAATCCTCGAAAGGCAATGGAAAAGTCCTATCCAATGCACAAAGGGGAAAAACAATCTTTCAACTGCAATCTGCCGCGGTTGGGATCTTGAAGGAGGCTGGAGATTGCTTCCCTGATCTTCAAACGAGATAAGTCCTGAAGGGAACGACCTTTGGATCAGGTTAAAGGGAAATATCCATCGCTGCTCGCCTTTGCCCAGCTGATAATAAATGCGGCAGACATCTGTTGTCGTTTTTTGAAGAACATGTCCTATTGCAGTAACAGCAATTTTATCTTGAGGCCATCCCTTAAAAAGATTGGTAAGGGTAATGCCGCCGCCCGAATAAAGGTTAAACGGCTGGCCAAATATTAAAATCCTTGGATAATCGTTTTCATTCATTTTCCTGCAAAATTGATTTGTATGTGTTTAGTAATTGTTTAGTTATTTCACTTGGAGCATGGCGTTGAACGGACCTTTTTCTGGCATTTTTCCCAAGTAGTCTCGCGTATTGATAATTTCGGGATAATTCCAGAATGGCCGCCGCCATTGCAAAAGGTTCCCCCTCCTGAACCAGGATTCCTTCCTTTTTGTCTGAAATCAGTGAGCTTATTCCTCCAACATTTGTTGAGATAATAGGAATGCCCAGAGCCATTGCCTCACACACACTGTTTGGACTATTCTCGATATACGAGGGATGGATATAAAAATTGGAGTTGCATAAATTCAATGCCAGTTTATCAGCGTCCATTCGCCCTAAATAAGAAATATTTAGGTATTTGAATTCATGCCTGTATTTCCTTTTAACTAGTTGCAAAACTTCATCTTTTTCATCCAACCCAATAATCTTGAAGTTAAAATTGAGAGGGGAATGCAGGCCTAGAATCAATGCTGTTTCAACAAGCAGGTCGATTCCTTTATAGGTGGTTCCCTTAAGAATCGAAACGCATGAAATGTCATCGGAGAGCGGATAATCCCAACTCTTTTCGAAAAACACCTTTCTGATGAACTCCTCGCAGTGAAAATACTTGGCGTTTGGGGAAACCAATGAAACCAACCGTCTGTCAAAATCTGTCCGCCCCACATAGTATTTGCAGTTGTTCATAATCAAGGCCTCCCTTTCGGCTCTTTTTTTAAAAGCTTGAAATTCATGAAAACTCCCATGAGAAAGGAGAATGTCTTTTAGGGAGGCATACCGGAATTGTTCCCATTTTGAAATACCCGAAAACCATTTTTTCAGTATTACCTGTAAGCTGCCTTGAAAATGAATAACCACCGGGACATTTTGCTTCGAAATAATCAAGCCCAATGAGCTCTCTGTGCCAAAAATGTGAATAACGTCAGGCCTGAATTCCGAAATTGCCTGGAGAGCATGTCGGTTGACTTCTGAGTTATCGGAAGATTTCCGGAACCTTCGGAGGGCTTTTTTAAAAATGCCGGTTTTATTTCTTGCGGGCAGCCCGTAGAGGGTTATCCCATTTTTCTTTGCAGTCTGAAAATCTTTGCTGTTAATGGGTACTGCAATTGCCAATGACAACAGATTGGATTTTTGTAGTTCATCAATCAACGAATCAACCCATGGAAAATTAGTGACAGGGTTTTTGCTGAATAATGTAAATGACTCCTGACGCGAGTTTAAAAGGTAAAGAATTTTCATTTGATAAGATAAGGGTGTGTAGCCACTAAAAGGGATTGCTTTTTGCAGATGTCATTGAGATTGCAATCAGGAAAAGACAGGTGACCTGAACAGTTTTAAAATCTCCTGGTCATTCAGGTTTCTTAATCCCTCTGAATGACACATCCCCACAATAAGCCATATGGTAATGTTGAACAAATTGAAAGAAAGGATATTCTCAACAAAAAGCATTAGCAGATAACCCGTAAGCAGGAGTCCCAGGTACTTCATGAACAGGTTTCTCGACTTGCCAAGAGCACTAAAAATCGCAGTAATTATTAAAGTGAGATACAGCAGGAATCCTATAATTCCCGTCTTAAGCAATAACTGCAGGAATCCTACTTCAACCGCAGTCCTATGCAAGTTTTGAAACGATTTTGACGAATATCCAGCATCGACCCCTTTGCCAAGCAAAAATGATTTGTTCATTTTAAGATCATGGAGAACTTCATAATACAGGAATGTTCTCGTGTCGTCAACGAGATTGTGTTGTCCGTATGTTAGTGTTCTGTTTTCCATTGTTCTCCGAAAAATGTTTTTGCCATTAATCCCCTGATATAAAAAATAAAACGGAAGCGTTAAAATGCAGAAAATCATAATATTAAAAAATCTCTTGCTTACGTGTAGTTTATGGATCAGATAATATACGGCAACTATGAAGTAGCTTATTAAAATACGAAGAATACCAGCACGGTTGGACAGTGAAAACAGCACAACCGTGACCGAAATCATAAATGTAAGGGCTCTGTTTGCTTCTGTTTGCAGGGGGAAAGTAATAATTATGTAAAAAATTGGAATAAGAAGAAAAAGCTGAAGTTCAAGGTGGCTGATAAAAAAAAGCGAGAATACCCATATCAGCATGCAATAAAGAAACAGGATGCGGTTAACGATTGGGAAATATTTTGGAGTTACGCCTACGAGGAAAAAAAGAAGGGGGAAAAGTGTTAACCCCGTGTTACAACCTAAAAGTAACTCTTTTAAATCAGACAAGCCTTTAATATTCCATAAGCTTCTGAAGTAATTTATAAATACCCAAAACATCAGGAGATCGAAAAGAATTCTAATATTTTCGTTCTTTAAATCGGCTCTCCAATTCGTGGAAAAATATAAAAAGACCAAAATGAAGGAGGAAACTAGGGCAACAGTGGAATTCCAATACGACATTTCTACAGCTAATGGGCCATACAATTGGAAATAAAAGATAAAGTGATACAATACGGCAAAAAGAAAGGCTGTAATTACCAATATTTTTTTAACCATGATGAGTAATCTTTTTATTTTATGCTTTTTGGTAGGGGTACCTGAAGTGAAAATTATACATGCGCGAAAGAAATTAGAGTGTGCCTTTGCATAATTACCGTGATTGGTTTTTGAACGAACCGCTTGTTTTTCACTTCCCGTTGCAGACCTGGTTCAGGAATTTCTTGGAGAAATCTATTTTGTCTTTCAACAGGGAATTGACCTTGCTGTAATCAATCCGGTTTGAAGTGTCGATGTATGAAGTGTCCGAAATAAGGCGGCTTTTAAGCCCTAGTGAAGTAAGCAAATCGACCATTCTGGAATTGACTTTTTGATAAGCTCTGTTAAATGTGTAGAATTCCTTATTGAAGATTATTGAGAAGGCTGCCCCATGAAACGAGTTCGAAATAAACACCTCGCTGTTTTTAATAAGCCCAAGGAAGTCGACAGGGGATGCGTTTCTAATTATTTTGTCCGCATAATTTTGTTGCAGGAAATCCTTAATGGAAACGATTGAGTAAGCTTTTTTCTGGGAGATAAATTTTGCCAGACACTCAATGGTGGGATTGTTGTCGAAATCGTAAATCAGTATGTATTTCTCTTTTATCATGGGTCCATTTGACATTCTATCCCATTCATCTGCCGATAGCAAAAAAACAGGATCGAGCACCTGAACTCCCTTTATTCCGATAGATTTCAAAATTAATAGTCCGGTTTCCTCTCTGACGGAAATGTAATCCAATTTTTTTAGCCATGATTTAACCCGGTCTTCATAACCTTTTTCAATGTAATTTATGGAGAAACTTGCAGCATACGAGGCCTTGATAGAATTCTCAGGAGTAAAATCAAGGTAAAAAGCCGGGTCTTTCCCGTTTGGGTACATAGAGTTCCAGATTTGATCGCTTCCGGCGAGGTAAATGTCCGCTGAAGGAGTATCTGCCTTTAATTCTTCGTTGTTTCGGTAAGTCTTTTCGGTCAGGTGAAGATTTTTTTTTGTGAATCTGTCAAAAGCTATTTTTCTGGGCCTGTTCCTAAAGAATCTACCTGGGATTTTAAAGGTATAGTAAATAAGTTTCAGCAGGAAGTTCCGGTTCCATTTCGGGTTTATAATCCATAGATTGTATCGTCTGGTCAGGTAATCGGGCTTGTAATCAATGATCTCGACGTCATGCCCGAGCCCTTGCAGGTATTTCATTAATGCAAACGCCTGTAACGATGCGCCATAGTTATATACCTCATGGCAGGTAATTGTTTTTATAATCATATTGGCATAAATATTAATGAATTTGCACACATGGTTATTTCCCTATCTTCTAAAATGTCTTAATTTGTTTAAGACAAGTTGATTGAAAAACTCCTTTTCGTATTTTTTCAATCCAATTAAGAAAACGCATGTCAGGGTTGAAATAACTGCCGTAATTGCGGTTCCGATAAACCCGCTCCAATTCGAAAAATATTCGTTTACAAGAATTGGTAAAGGCATTGCTGTAAGAGTAACCAGAGTTATTGGCACAATGACATCGGTGATATATCTTTTTGCAGGCAAACCTATTTTTGGTCGCAAGTAGAGAATTCTTATAAAGAATGTTATCAGGTTAATCAATACCCTTACAACTAATACACCAGAAGGTTCGAAGCCTAGCTTAAGGATCAGATAGGCCAAGGGAAGGTTCAGGAAAATCAGAGAACCCATTAACATCTGGTATTTCTTGATTTTACCTGTTGCCTGAACCGACATCCACAGGGGTGCGGAAATAGCATCGATAAGCAGAAACACAATGATAAGCCTGCAAAAGGAAGCAGCGTATTCCGGAACAATCTGTAACCAGGCTTTGAGAACAAATTCGGTGCAGATTAAAATCGGCAAGGCTAAAAAAAACAAAAGAAAATAGGAGAATTTTGATGACTGGAAAATCAAACTCATAAAATAGCTGCGGTCATTTGAAGCGTAGGACTTTGTAATTTGAGGATTAAAAGCAGTTTGAAAGTTTGAGACAAAACTATACACAGCAGTGCTTACCTGGGTTGCGATGCCCATGGCTGCATTAACGGTAACTCCCCAAAAGATATTCAGCATGATGTTTAAGCCTTGCTGTGCCCCAACATTCGCAATGCTTCCAAATAGGCTCCAACCCGAAAAACTCATAAGCTTCTTATAAAGTGAGGCTTCCCAGAAAAAATTATACCGACAGGTTGTGAATACTTTGTTACAATACAACTTATATAGAGCCAGCGTTATTAGAATTACAATAAAGGTAAGCACGGAGTATAGCTTAAGCTTATCCCATCCAAAGTATACCAGTAAAAACACACTCAGCAGTTTTAAGAGTACTTCAGCTATGCTGATATAGGCATAGAACGACATTCTCTCATAGGCAATAATACTTGCGTTATAAGGCACGCGGATAATTTGGATGCAGAATGTGAGAATTGAAAAGTGGTAGACCCAATTAGCAGCGGCGACCCGCTCGGCCGGGATATTCAAATGATTATTAAGAAACCAAAGACCAACTGTCTCACCCAAAATAATTACCAACAGGGCAATGCTTATATGAGCTGTCATGCTCATACTGAACACTCTTTTTACTTCACGATCGTCTCCTCCTCCTAATTCAAAATTCAAAAACCGCTGCGTTGCTGTCGACATCGCATTGTTCAAAAAGGAAAACAAGGCAACAATTCCCCCAACAATATTGAAAATGCCATAGTCATCTATTCCCAGCGTCAGAAGCACAATCCTTGATGTGTAGAGCGACACACCCATCGTCAGGATCATACGGAAATACAATAGGAGTGTGTTTTTGGTTATTCTCTGTATGTTTTCGGTTTGGGTCATTTTAAAATACATTAACCGCGTGATAATTGCTAGTTGGCAATCGGGTAAAGCGCAGGCTTTTCGGTTGCTGCAATTTTTGTTTCAGTTATCTTTTACGGTCGAAATTGCGTCGTAAAGGAATCCGGAATGCGATAATTCTTCTGTATTCAAGTGGTGATAAGTGCTTGAGAGATATTCTAATATAAATATTTGTGCTTGCTAAGGACCAATGCTGAGATGTCATGTCAGTTGGCAATCATTTTTTTTGTCGGTTGTTGAAAAAAAAATATTTTTTTTTCATATCGGGGATAAATTTATCTCTCCTAAGAACAGAGAGGATTTCCAAAGGATGACACTGCGTATTTTTACGTGTTTTTTGGGCGAAATTCGATTACCGGATTTTTGTTTGTGTAACAAATTCGCTAAATCGTCGTTTTTTAATCTGTGTTTATATACTTAAATCTTTAATCCGTCAAAATGGAAAATTTATGAAGAATGTGCTCTTAATTGCTTTATTTGCTCTAAAAAATGTCGTGCTATCGGCGGCAACTTATTACATTGATCAGTCAGGTAATAACAGTAACAATGGATCCCAAGCCTCTCCCTGGAAAACTCTCTCTTACGCTTGCACAATGGCAAGAAATTCTGGTGATATAATTCACGTTAATTCAGGTGTATATGTTGAAACGACCCAAAGTTTACTGGCAGTAGGTGTAAGCATTGAGGGCGAAGGCAGCAGTTCTGTAATTCTTTCGAACGTTTCAGCAACAAATACTTTTACAATCCTGCTTTCTTCTACATCCGAAGGCACAAACGGCAATCAGCACATTTCGAAAATTAAGATGGATGGAAATGGGTTGGTAGCGTTTGGAGCTATCAAAGTTTTGCGAAGAAGCAATGTGAGCATCTATGATTGTGTGTTTGAGGATTTCAAGTACTATGGGGTGCATTTCCTTGCCGGGGCCGAACCCCCGACCGTTCATGCAAAAGGAAATAAATTCTATAACAATACAGTTACAAATTGTTCCGGATTTTTTGGTGAAGGAAAATTTGCAGTTGGTGTTGATGGTCAGGACGGATTATTAATTTATGGTAATAAATTGGATCAGACCTCTAGAAGTGCCGGAAACAACGGTTATTTGATAAAAGGTGTTGAAGGCTATAATAAAGCCATGAAAATATACAACAACACCCTTACACTCGCTCCTTACTATCCTGGTACCTATGGCTTTGCAATTGAACTTTGGGATTGCAGAGGGGGTGTCGAGATTTACGACAACGTTATCACTGGCACGGTAGACATTGGCGGGTATCATACCCGTAAAGAAACTTATCCTTATGCTGTTTATATACACGATAATGTTATTGGTCCAAATTCACTCAGCATTTATGAGGGGGTAAAGGGGGTAATCCTCGAAGGTGATATTGCTGATGTGATTGTAAGCAACAACCGGATTAAAAATGTTACCAATGGAATATTTTTCAGTCAGGTAGGTTCATCCCGAACCGTTTATAATGTCTATTTGTATAACAACATTATTGAAAACATCGGGGTTGCTGATGGTGGTTCAGATAGCAAGGGTTGGGGAATAAACTGGACCGAAGAATCTTACCATAATCATATAGTGGATAATATTAATATCTGGAATAATGTTATTACGGGTCATGTAGGCGCCAGAACAAATATGTGGGGCATTAAATTGCCGAATATTGGCAAGGCCACAAATATCAGCATCAGGAATAATATTGTAAAGGATTTTGATTCCGCTCCTGTATATGCGCGTGCTCATGCCGGTGTCGAGACAATTAGTAATTTGTCGTTGGAGAATAATATTTTCTACCAGAATGGTAACAGAAATTTGCCATTATACACTGGGATAACACCTTCCAACAACACGACCCAAAATAACATTATCGCTAACCCTCTTTTTGTTTCCGCTTCGGATTTTCATTTGCAAAGCGGGTCTCCCGCCATCGGTGCTGGCTTGAGTATTGCAAGTATTACAACCGACTTTGAGGGGAGTGCATCAAAAAACCCTCCAAGTATCGGAGTGTATGAATACAATTCGAGCACCCCTGAGCCTGTATTACCGGTTTTTCTGAGCTCAACTGTTGAAAATGCCTCTGCAAACACATTGGATGTTTTGTATGATCTGAGTCTTGCCAGTGTCGTTCCCGCCTCATCCGCATTTTCAGTTATGGTTAACGGGACATCCAGAAATATAAGTTCGGTTGGTGTTTCCGAAACCCGTGTGCGGATTACCTTGGAAACTCCGGTAGCCAGCGGAAATGCTGTAACTTTATCCTATACCAAACCTGCGTCGAATCCGTTGCAAACAGCTGCCGGTGCTCAGGCTGCTTCATTCACCGCAAGAACTGTGACAAATAACGTTGCCGGGGTGGCGCCTCTATTTGTTAACTCGGTTGTGGAAAACTCGGCACCTAAGCTTCTCGACATGAATTATGACCAGGCCTTGGCAAACCTTGTGCCCGATAAGTCAGCATTTAAGGTACAGGTTAACGGAACCACCCGTAACATCAGTTCGGTTGCGGTTTCGGGAACCAAGGTGCAGATTACCCTTCTCACGGCAATTGTTCATGGTAACGATGTAACGGTCGCATATTCCAAGCCAGTAAGTAATCCTTTACAAACAACTTCGGGTGTCCAACTTGCCTCTCTCTCCACACAACCGGTTGCGAACAACGTTGCCGGTGTGGTACCTGCATTTGTGAACTCGGTAGTGGAGAACACGGCACCAACGCTACTCGATATAAACTATAATCAGACTTTGGCAAACCTTGTACCCGACAAATCAGCTTTTAGTGTTCAGGTTAACGGGGTCACCCAGAGCATCAGTTCTGTGGCGGTTTCCGGATCCAAGGTGCAGATTAACCTTCTCACGGCAATTGTTTATGGCAATGTTGTGACGGTAGCCTATACCAAGCCTGCAAGTAATCCTTTACAAACAACTTCAGGCGTCCAGCTTGCATCTCTCTCCACACAGCCGGTTGCGAACAACGTTGCCGGTGTGGTACCTGCATTTGTGAACTCGGTAGTGGAGAACACGGCACCAACGCTACTCGATATAAATTATAATCAGACTTTGGCAAACCTTGTGCCCGACAAATCAGCATTTAAGGTGCAGGTTAACGGGGTCACCCGTAATATCAGTTCGGTGGCGGTTTTGGGAACCAAGGTGCAGATAAACCTTCTCACGGCAATTGTTTATGGTAACAATGTAACAGTAGCCTACTCCAAGCCAGCAAGTAATCCTCTGCAAACAACTTCTGGAGTACAGCTTGCATCTCTCTCCACCCAGCCGGTTGCGAACAATGTTGCCGGTGTGGAACCTGCTCTTGTTAGCTTGGTTGTGGAAAACTCGGCTCCGACAAAGCTTGATTTGACCTACAATCAGTCACTTTCCAGCATAACTCCTGCGTCTGCCGCATTTAAAGTTCAGGTAAATGGGACCACCAGGAATATCAGTTCTGTTGCTGTTTCGGGAACCAGGGTGCAGATTACGCTTCTCACTCCAATAGTTTATGGAAATACGGTAACCGTATCCTATACCAAACCCGCAACTAGTCCTTTGCAAACATCTGCAGGTGTGCATGCTTTATCTTTAAGTACACAGTTGGTTAAAAACAATGTTGTAAACGCTAACTCGCTAACCAGTAATGATAATGGGGAGCAAGTCACCGGATTGGAGGATTCACGGGAAAATGAGCTGAGAATATTCCCGAATCCCGCAGTGGATTTCTTTACCGTTTCAATTGAGGAGCCCGCTGAATCAACTATAAATGTGATTGTAAGTGACATTTCGGGGAAAATTGTGGTAAGGGATTTACTGGAACAAAGCATAACAAATACAAATATTCCGGTAGACCTTAAGACCGGTTTGTATATCGTGACGCTCGAGTCCCAAGGTAAAATTCTCAAAACCCATAAGCTGATGATTAACCGATAGAATGAAGTTCGAAATTATTGACCCGTTATGATAAAATCCATTCGCCTGTTCAATCTCCTGCCGTTTTCCTGGAGATTGGGGGCGATTGGTTTTTCAGAACCGTATCCAACAGCTTTTAGCCTGGCGTTGCTTACACCTCTGTTTATCATGTAACTGGTCAATATTTTCGATTTTCTTTGTGTGGAGGCCAAATTGCTTTGCGACGAGCCGATGTTATCGGAATGGACTGCCACCTCAAGTTTTAAAGCTGGATATTTATTCAATAACTTAACTATTTGATCAAGCATGATATATGCTTCGGGAGTCAGCCTTTCCGATTTGTCAAAATAAACGTCGGTTGAAGCCCCATACACTTTTACAAGATTATAGAGCTCGATTTCAGCTGGGTCGGTTAAGGTCGTAAGCCTGAGTCTGGCACTTTTGAAGCCTAGTTGGTGCAACTCGACAAAAGCCGGGTACAGAGACATTATATTATGTTGCTGATCAACGCTGTAACTGTATAAGCCTTCTGCGGGAATGTAGGTTATTTTTAAGGCGTATTTTTTGGGGAGTTTCTTAAAAACAGCGCTGTTAGTCGGGATTTCTATCTTGGAGGTTAATAGCTCTAAGGTGAATACTCCGTTTTTCCGATATTCGGTTTCTGCTGAGTAGTGCGTTTTTATCAGTGCGTTTTCATAATTCTTTATATCACTTATATCCGCAGGAATCTTTACCATTTTCGCAAGGAACGCTTCGAATTCCCTTTTGTCGTTAAAAACCGATATCCTTCTTGAAACGCCTACGTTTTGAACCTTGCCTGTGGACTCAGTTCTGAATTTAACACCGAGTTTTACAATATATTCTCCTTTTTCTGTAAAAGAATGCTTAACAATTTCACCAAACGAGCGGCTTCCGTCGCCAAAATCCCATGAATATGATAAGACCTTACAGCTTGGCAGATAAGTTTTTAAACCATCAAAAATTATTGTGTCTCCCTTAATTGCCATGTTGACGGAATTAATATAGGGCTGTTCAAAAAACCTCAGGTCAACTGTATAAAGCAGTTTTGCTAAATAGATCTTTCCTGTTCCTTTATCGATGATTTCTAGCCGGACATCGTATTTGCCGGGATCAGGAAAACAATGGGTGACTTCGGCACCGAGCGCAGGATTTTCATTGTCAAAACTCCATTTGTGCTGGAGAACCGAATTTTCAATTTCTATCGCATCATCGTCTTTGAACCTGAAACAATATTGGTTTTCTTTCTGTGGGTGGGTATAATAAATCTCGTTGAAATTTATCTTGAATTGAAAGATGTCATAGGAAATGCCTCTGTTCGACGAAAAATATCCCTCATTCATCGATGGGTTGATAATAATGCCGAAGTCATCGTGTTTTGAATTAATTGGGGAATCAAGATTAATCGGTTGCAACCAGGTTGAATCAACATATTTCGAAAAGAAAATGTCTTTTCCTCCCAAACCCGGGTGTCCGTCGGATGAGAAAAACAGTTCTCCCGACTCGTTAACAAAGGGGAAGGCTTCATTCCCGCTTGTATTTATTGCAGGACCGAGGTTTACAGGACTCTCCCAATAATCATTTTTCCATTGGGCGAAGTATAGGTCGGACCCGCCGAATCCATCAGGCTTGTCTGAGGCGAAAAACAGTTTTGAGCCGTCGGGGGAAAGACAAGGTGTTGTAAGATTGTACCACTCGTTATTAAACCGGATTTCTCGGAGGTTTGTCCATTTTTTTCCCGACTTTACTGCATAATAGAGCCCTAATTTATTTCGGCTGCCGCACAGGTTTTTCATGCTCTGGTTAACATGTAAGTTTCTTGAGAAGTATACCGTATCACACAATCGATTGAAAGTAACAGGTCCGTCGTTTAACTTCGAAGTCAGATCTCTGGAAAACAATCTGACCTTTTTTCCAGAAGTTTCATTGCTGGTATCAGCAAAATAAATTTTGTAATGTCCTTCTCCTCCGGAGGATGAATATCTTGAGAAATTGCTGATGCGATTTGAGCAGAACACAACTCCATCCTGGTAGTAGCTTGGTGAGAATTCATTGAATAACTCTGAGCAGAAAAGAGCTCTTTTTATCGTATAGGTTTCAGCCTGGGCATAAGCAAACGACAGGAGCGAAGAAATGATTAAAATGCAAACCAACAATTTTTCTCTCATTCTGCTTGCTAAAAAATCAGAGGATTAATTGCATCCGCTTTGTAGCGAAACTCGTAACGGAACATTACTTCATGGGATCCGTTTATGAAAGTCCGTAGTTTTCCAAAACCGTAATTGTAGGTATACGCAACCCGTAACTGTTCATTGGCTTGAAACTGTACGAGTCCTTTGACCGATCTGTTGTTTCCATAGGATGCTCCCAGCCACAGCCGATCTGCAAAACTGAAATGAGTATTAATATCGTACAGTATTTTCTCCCCCGGTGAAAAAGAAATTAGGGTTGATGGAAGGAATTTTGTTTTTGGTGTTAAATCAAACCCACCCCCGGTATTCAAAAGATAGTAGTATTGTCCTGGATCAGACTTTAAAGCGTATTTGTTTTTTTCGGGACTGAAACTGTATGAAAGCAATCTCGGGATTGATAAACCGGCAAAATATTTCTTATGCGTGCAGTATAGTCCAAAGCTGAAGTCAGGAACCACGAAGACTTTTGAATCAACCAGAAGGTAATCATCCCCGGGATCAACGATAATCAGCTCAGACCAGGCTGTATTGGTTGTTATTAGGCCTGCACCGAGTCCAAAGGACAGGATGCCGCCTCCTAAATTGATACGGAAAGAGTAGTTGGAATTTACCGATGTCTTTTTGGTAACACCTATCTTGTCATTTGACACAATTAACCCAAGTCCGACCTTCGAGTTCAGAAGCGCCACATCCCCTGCAAGCGTGGCTGTCTCGGGAGCACCCGTAATTCCTACCCATTGCTGCCGGTAAAATGCGGAAATGTTAAAAACGCCCCTATTCCCGGCATAAGCAGGGTTAATTGTTACCGGATTCAGCATGTATTGGTCAGACAGGGGTGCCAGCTGTCCGATTGATGACAGGGGAGTCATGATGCATATGAGAACTATGTATATTTTATGCGTCATGTGTTTTTTCATTATATAAAGGGTTTCAGCTCAAAATGGCTTCCGAATTCCCAAATCGGGTATGGAAAAACGAGATTATCTCTGCCTCCGGATTACCAGGTAATTACTTACGGGAGTCCCGTTTTCAGGTCTTACTATAAAGAAGTATGTGTCATCGGGAAGTGGAATTCCTTTGAAATCAGCCCCATTCCACTCGTTGTTGTAATTATTGTTCCTGTAAACCTCCAGTCCTCTCCTGTCAAAGACAATAAGCTCTGTTTTTCCAAGTCCCGCAATGCCTTTAATAACGAAATTGTCGTTTTCGCCATCGTCGTTTGGCGTAATCAGGGTGGGAATTAACAGATCCATTACAATAATGTTGACTGTGTCGGAATCGGAAGGGCAAACATCATTTGCAAGAGTCCAGAGAAACCTGTTTTCCCCCACCGAGAGCTTACTCACTGAGGTTTCCGACAATGAAGGGTTATCGACCATGCCGGAACCTGATAGCACTGACCAGAATCCGGTTTCATAAATAATGGGATTGTCGGCTTTGAGACTTGTCTCAAAAAGATAGTTCAAAACCTGATCGGGTCCAGCAAAAGCAATGGGTTTTTCTCTCACCTCAACCACAATTTCATCCGAGTTTTCACAGCCGAAAGCATC